>CALYTP010000030.1:0-17469 GCA_945486915.1 uncultured Clostridia bacterium
AATCTATATCTTGTGGTATGCTTACTAAAGCCGATAACCTAAATTACAATTTGTCGCAATGCTGAGTCAAACCGATAAGCACATTACAATTTGTCTATGTGCCGCTTCAAACAACAACACCGCCCTGGCGGGCGGTGTTGTTGTTTGCAATGTTTTTAGAAAATGGGCACAACAGCGCCGGAGTAGGTCTCGTTGATAAAATCTTTGACCTCGTCGCTGAGCAGAGCTTCTTTCAGGGCCAGGGTCTTCTCGGTCTCCTCGTTGCCCTCCTTGACCACCAGGATGTTGGCGTAGGTGGTGGCGGAGATGGACTCGGCATCCTCCACGGCGATGGCGTCGGTACCGGCGTTCAGACCGGCCAGCAGGGCGTAGTTGCCGTTGATGACGGCCAGAGCCACGGAGTCACGGACACCGGCGATCTGAGCGGCTTCCATCTCAATGATGTCCACGTCCACGCTCTTCTCGGTGATGTCCAGAACGGTGGCTTCCATGCCCACATCCTCGGCCAGCTTGATGACACCCTGGGCCTCCAGCAGCAGCAGGGCACGGGCGCGGTTGGAGCCGTCGTTGGGGATGGCGATCTTGTCGCCCTTGGCCAGATCGGCGACAGAGTCCTTGGTGCCGGCGTAGATGCCGAAGGGCTCATAGTGGACCATGGCAACGCTCACCAGATGGGTGCCGTTTTCCTCGTTGAAGGTATCCAGGTAGGGCTGATGCTGGAAGTAGTTGGCATCGATCTCGCCGTCTTCCACCACGTTGTTGGGAACCACATAGTCATTGTACTCGGTGATCTCCAGCTTCCAGCCTTCCTTTTCCAGGACCTCAGCGGCCACGGCCAGGATCTCCGCGTGGGGCGTGGGGGAAGCAGCCACGGTGATGGTCTTGTCGTCCTTCTTGGCGAAGGCGGTGGTGCTCAGGCTCAGCAGCAGGGCCACGGCCAGAACAATTGCGATTGTCTTTTTCATAGTTGACACTCCTTTATTAAGATGCATTCCGCATCAAGAATAACAAATTAACTCCGGTTTCTCAGGCGCTTGTCGCACTTGGTGCCCAGCCAGGTGCCGGCGGACTGGAAAATCTGCACCAGCAGGATCAGGCCGATGACCGCCGCCCACATGACCAGGAATTTGAAATTGTAGTAGCCGTAGTTGATGGCGATCTTGCCCAGGCCGCCGCCGCCGATGATACCGGCCATGGCGCCGTAGCCCAGGATGGTACCTACGGAGATGGTGCAGCCGGAGATCAGGCTGGGCAACGCCTCGGGCAGCATGACCTTGGTGACGATCTGCCAGGCGGAGGCGCCCATGGACTGGGCGGCTTCGATGACGCCGTGGTCAACCTCCCGCAGCGACGACTCCACCATTCGGGCAACCAGAGGGAAGGCGGCGATGACCATGGGAGGAATCGTCGCCATGGTGCCCACCTTGGTGCCCACGATGATCTTGGACAGGGGCAAGGTGATGATCATCAGGATCAGGAAGGGAACGCTTCGCAGCAGGTTGATGACCACGTTGAGGATCTGCATCAGCCAGCCGGGCAGCGGGCGGATGCTGTCCTTTTCTCCCGTCACCAGCAGCACGCCCAGGGGCAAGCCGATGAGATAGGCAAAGACCACCTCCAGCGCCAGAGAGTACAGCGTCTCCCAGGTGGCGAAGCCAAACTCGTTGGTTATGATTTCCAGCTGCTTGGCAACCTTCACGGGATCGGAAAACAAATCAAACATTACTGGATCACCTCCGCGCTCACGCCGTCGTGATTATTCAGGTAGTCGAGGACTTTCTTTCTGTCCGTTTCGTCATCCGGCAGGCTCACCAGCATGGCGCCGAAGGCCTTGCCGTCCACATTGCGGGTGTCCGCGCCCAGGATGCTGAGCTTGATGCCCAGATCCACCGCCACGCAGGCGATGATGGGCTCCTCGGACATATTGCCGTTGAAGGCGATTCTCGCCACGGGGCCTTCCCAGGTGGACAGGGGCAGCGCCGTATCCGGGGTCACCAGACGGCGGCCTGCGGCGGACTGGGGATTGGAGAAGACCTGCTCCACCTCGCCGATCTCCGCCACCACGCCGGAGTCCAGAATGGCCACCCGGTTGCAGATCTGCTCGATGACGGACATCTGGTGGGTAATGAGGATGACGGTGATCTGCCGCTCCCGGCTGATGGTCTGCAGCAGCTTCAGGATGGAGTCGGTGGTCTGGGGGTCCAGGGCGGAGGTGGCTTCGTCGCAGAGCAGCACCTCCGGGTCGGAGGCCAGGGCTCTGGCGATGGCGATGCGCTGCTTCTGACCGCCGGAGAGCTGCACAGGGTAGGCGTTGGCCTTATCGGGCAGGCCCACCGTCTCCAGCAGCTCCATGGCGCGCTTCCTGGCTTCCCGGCGGCTGACGCCCTCCAGCTCCAGTGGGAAACAGATATTGTCCAGCGACGTCCGCTGATCCAGCAGGTTGAAGCTCTGGAAAATCATGGAGATCTTCCGCCGCTGGGTACGCAGCTCCCGGTTGGTCATCTGCATCAGATCCTTGCCGTGGAAGAGCACCTGACCGGCGTCGGGGCGCTCCAGCAGGTTGATGCACCGCACCAGGGTGCTCTTGCCTGCGCCGGAAAGGCCGATGATGCCGAAAATCTCGCCGGGGCTCACCGCCAGCGACACATTCTGCAGCGCCGCCACCTGGTCGTCTCCGCTGCCGAAGGTCTTGGAAAGGTTTCGCAGTTCAACGATTGGTTCCAAAATCATCCCTCCTAAAAAAAAGAAATCCGTCCTCATGCCTTACGCACAAGGACGGACAAAATCCGTGTTACCACCTTGTTTTACAGCTCCCTCACGGAAGCTGCCTCAGGGAGTACCGACATACTCCTGCGCGGTAACGGGCGCACCCGTCATGGGCTCATTGTCACCCATGCGGCTCCGGGGCCATGTTCGGCTCGCCTATCCGTACCCCTTTCCACCAACCGGGGCTCTCTGCACGGCATCAACGGGCTTACTCTTCCCTTCATTGCCTTATCATCAATTTCCGTTATCGTACATCAGATTTTTCTGTTTGTCAACCCTTTTTTCATGCATTTTTGCCCAGCCGCCGCAATCGGGCGCAGCATCAAAAAATTGTAATTTGTCGGTGAGTTGGATGGAGCCTTGGTGCATGCCGCCCGGTGTCGTTTCTACGGAGCGAAGCGACCTTGGCTCTCCCTTTGGGAGAGCTGGCTGCCCCGTTAGGGGCAGTCTGAGAGGGTCCCACGTCGCAATTACCCGATTCCAAACCGCAAACGGAGTACCCTCTCAGTCAGCCTGTTCGGCTGACAGCTCTCCCATAGGGAGAGCCAAGGGCGCTGCCGCGCCAGTGCGATAAATTACAAGTTTATTGTGTGACACCCTACTGGGAGGGTGCGGCAATTCTTTACGCTTCTGGGAGCATTTCGGCTTCTCGTTTCTGACAGCTGAATACGATCACCTGTTTTTCCTCTGCGATTTCCGCCAGGATTTCCAGCACCGCTGCCAGACGTTCCTCGTCGAAGCGCACCAGGGCATCATCCAGCACCAGCGGCGCATCCGGCGTCAGCTCCTCCGCCACGGCAAGGCGCAGGCTCAGGTACAGCTGATCCATGGTGCCCTCGCTGCGCCACAGGGCATCGCGCAGAGTGGTCTCCCCTGCTGCCCCGGCCTGCAGGCTCAAATCCGAGTCCAGTCGAATCCGGTCGTACCGGCCGCCGGTCATCCGCGCCATCAGGCTCCGGGCCTTTTCCGCAATGCGGGGGGCAAAGCGTCTTTGCAGCTCCGCCGTTGCCCTGCCCAGAGTCTTCTGAGCCAGCATCAAAGCGGCATAGGTCTGCTCCAAATCCCCGATCCGGGTCTCCAGCCGATATAGCTTCTTCCGAATCTCCGGTTCGCTGCCCAGGGAAACCATCCGCCCCCGGATTTCTCCCAGCCGGTTCTGGAGCTGCTGCTGCTCCTGCAGAGCTTCCTGCAAATCTGCGGCGGTCTCTTCCCGGGTTTCGGTGAGATCGTCCTGCTCCGCAGGCTCAGGCATGGGCCGGGCCATGGCCTTCAGGGTTTCATACCGCTCCTGTGCCCTGCGCACCTCGGCTTCGGCATCGGAACGCTCCCGCCACGGACGCAGTTGCTCCCGCCAGAATGCCTCGGCTTCGTCGATGCTCCTGATGCCGCACAGCTGGGTATGCTGCCGTTTCAGTTCCTCGCCCCGGACGGCCAGCTCCTCCCGGCTTTTCCGGTAGTCCTGTCTGGCCTGCCGGTGGCGGGAAACCGTGGTCTCGTAATTTCTGGCCAGGCGAACCCAGGCTTCCGGGTTCTCTGAGCCGTATTTTCGGAACAGCTCGGTGCGTTCTGTGTCCTGGCTTCGCTTTTTCACCAGCCCCTGCCCCGCCAGCACCAGGCTCAATATCGCGCCGATGGCGCCCAGGGCGGGGACGCCCAGCCCAAGCAGGACAAAGCCGGAAAGCAATATCACCCCGGAAAGCAGCAGCAAAATCCACCAGACGGGACTGTCCAGAGCTTCCAGCAGCAGGGCATCGTCCTCCGCCTCCTCCACGGCCTCCTCCGGCTCCATGCCCACAAACGCCCTCGGCACCTTGGGCAGCTCCGGCGGCAGGGGAGCCGACTGCTGCCGGAGCTGAAAATCATGCAGCTGCTCCCGATGGTGTCTCAGAAGCTCCAGCTGATGCTCCGCTTCCTCTCTCCGGGACACCTGGGCGCAGGCTTCTTCCAGCATTTCCAGCCGCTCCCGTGCCGCTGCCCACGCCTGCTGCGCCTGCTCCACCCGCACAGCATCGGTCTGTGCCGCTTCATAGTCCAGAGCCGCCATATGGTTTTGCAGCTTCGCCTGACGCTGTCGGTTTTCCTCCGAAAGCCGGGTCAGCTTCTCCTGCTGAATCCCCAGCGTCTCCAGCTCCCGAAGCATTTCCCGGAGTGCATCGCGCTCCTGCTCCGCCTGGGGAAGCAGGCCGGAACGGTTGTAGCGGCAGCGATTTTTCAGCTCCTTCAGCCCCTGCTCCAGTCGGGCGCCGTCGCCGCTTTCGTCACCGGTGGTGACAAGGGCATTGAGCCTGCGGCGCAGGGCATCGTCCCCGGAGACGGGGAGGTCGGAAAGGCGGATAAACCCCGACCTCTGGAAGACGCTGCGCTCCACGCCCAGCAGCATCTGGCCGCAGTTCTCCGCCGTCAGCTCCGGCACTTCCGCCCCCGTTTCCGTCTCGTAGGCCCGGAGGCAGCCCAGCGGGATTCTGCCCCGGGTGGAGCGCTCAATGGTGATGTTCCTGCCCTGCCAGTCCAGCTCCATCCGGCCGGACATGGGGCTTCCCGACCAGGGCGCATAGTGGTCCTTGTCGGCTAGACTCCCCCGGGTGCTTTTTGCCCGGGTGTCCACGCCGTAGAGCATGGCCATCAGGAAGGCGCACCAGGTGCTCTTGCCCCATTCGTTGGGGGCGTGAATCCGGTTCAGCCCCGGCTTCAATGTCAGACTCTGCCCCTCCAGCTTGCCGAAGGTGGCGGTCATGGAACGGATTCTCACGGCAGCGTCACCTCCCTGCCATCCAGCAGGCGGCGGGAAATCTCCGCAGCAGCGCGGATGATCTGCGCCTGCTCCGGGTCGGCCTCCTCCAGCTGCTCCTGAAGAAGCCGGAAATACGTCCCCCGGAGGGAATCTTCCCCGGCATACTCCCAGGGGTCGGTCTCCTCCTCGGTCTCATCCCGCAGCTCCAGATACGAAAGATGGGCAAACCTTTTTTGCAGCGCCTCCACGTCCACGCGGCCTATGCCCGTCAATTTCACGCGGTACAGATTCCGGCTTTCTGTCGGAGGCAGGACTGCTTCCAGCGCATCCCCGCCGTCCCCGGAAACGGAAACCGTCAGCTCCGCAAATTCCGGCAGGCCCAAAGGCACAAACCGCACCCGGGCCGTCTCGTCCAGCTCCGCCAGGAAGACGCCCTTCTCCCCGGTCTCATCCCAGCCCCTTCCCATGGGGCAGCCGGGCCAGGCGCACAGGGTATTGCCCGCCCGGAAGCTGCCGCTGCGGTGGATGTGGCCCAGTGCCAGATAGTCAAGGCCCGATTCCCGGACCTGGGCCGCCGTCACCGGACAGCAGGGAGAGGACAGCGTCATGGGGTCGCCGTGGAGCACCGCAACGCACCATTTTGCATCCCCCTCCGCGTGAAAGTCCTCCAGCAGCCCCGGGCAGTCCATGCTGCGGTAGCCCGCCCCGTAAATCCGGCAGTCCAGCTCCGGCAGATCCACAAAGGTCAAATCCCCCGCAAAAATATGTACATTTTCCGGCCACGGCTCCATCCACGGTGAATCCGGGCCGCAAAAATCGTGGTTTCCCGGGGATAGAAGCACCGGGACGCCGCACCGCTGCAGCGCCCGCTTCACATCGTCCAGCGTCTGCCGGGTGGGGGGGCCGTCAAAGATGTCCCCCGCCAGCAGCACAACATCGCATTTTTCCCGGATGCACAGGTCCGCGATCAAATCGGGAATCCGCCGAAGCTGCTCCCTCAGGAACTCCCGCAAGCCCTCTTCCAGAGAGCCGAAGGGGGAATCCAGGTGCCAGTCGGCTGTGTGCAGAATTTTCAGTCCCATTGGTCAACTCTTTCCGCCCGCAGGCATTTTCCGGTGGCGCTGTCGATGGTGAACAGGACACCTTCCAGCTTGGTGGGGCCGTCTGCCCAGCGGTAGCGCTCGGTGAGGTCGCCCCGGAATTTGGCAATGGACAGCTCCGGGCGGATGCCCAGCACCGAATCCCTGGGGCCGGTCATGCCCAGATCGGTGACGTAGCCCGTGCCCTTGGGCAGCACTCTGGCATCGGCGGTGGGCACATGGGTATGGGTGCCCCACACGGCGCTGACCCGCCCATCCAGCAGGTAGCCCATGGCCAGCTTCTCAGACGTTGCCTCGGCGTGGATTTCCACGAAGATGAATTTCGCCTCCACCTGCTTGAGGATCTTCTCCACCAGCAAAAAGGGATTGTCGGGGCCGTAATCCATATTGCAGCGGCCGATGAGGTCAATCACCGCCACATCGCCGAACTTCGTCTCAAAGGTCTGCCACCCTCTGCCCGGAACCTGGGGCGCATAGTTGGCAGGCCGCAGAATCCGGGAACAGTCGTCCAGATAGGAGGTGATCTCCCGCTTGGCAAAGCTGTGGTTTCCCAGGGTGATGGCGTCGGCGCCGGCATCCAGAATATCCTCCGCCTGGGCCGGGGTGATGCCCACCACGCTGGCGTTCTCCCCGTTGACGATGACGAAGTCCGCCCCGGTGCGCCGCTTCAGCTGCCGCAGATTTCGCCGGATGCGCTCCATCCCCGGCGTGCCCACCACGTCTCCCACTGCCAGAACCTTGAAATCCATAGCAAAGCCTCCTGATAACCGAAAATTTGTTTATCCAATTATAATATAAGCATACCCGTTTCGCAAGTAGCAAAAACCCGGAAGCAGGCCGCTTCCGGGAAGTTGTTTATTTTTTCCGCTTATTTCCTTTGTAGTCATAGGTAAAGGCGGCAACGGAGTTGATGGACAGCACCACAATCAAAGCGATTACAGCCTCCGCGATCATGCATTTGGCAGCCCGCCAGACGGCTGTCATGGGCTCGAGGCCTCCAAAGGTGACGCAGACCATCAGCATGATGACCGTAAGCACCAGTCCCACACCGGCAAACATCCAGCCTGCCACCTTCTGGGTGTGCCGCCAGGCGGCGACGCTGCCCATGCCGAAGGCCGTGCGGTAGCCGAAATAATAGTTTGCCTCCTTGGGGGCAAGGAGCAGATAGCTCAGACCCGCCAGCACCAGCACAACAGGTCCCACCATCACTGCCAGACGGCAGATGAGCTTCACCCAGTCCACAATGCTGTCAATCTGCGGCAGAAGCGCCGCAGGATCAAAGCCATCCATCATTTCCTTGATGGAATCGATACTGAAATTCATTATTTTTCCTCCAGGAATTTGCTGATTTCCTGCATGAAGCTGCTGGCGTCCTGGAACCGGTGGTAGATGGAGGCGAACCGGATATACGCCACCTCGTCCACGAACTTCAGCCGCTCCATCACCATTTCGCCCAGCTTGTCGGTGCTGATCTCCCGCTCCAGGCTGTTCTGAATGGTCTGCTCGATCTCGGTGGCGATGCGCTCCAGATCGTTCACATCCACCTTCCGCTTGTCGAAGGCGCGGATCATGCTGTTGATGATTTTGTTGCGGTCAAAATTCTGCCGGGAGCCGTTTCGCTTGACCACGATGATGGGCAGCGTCTCCACCATCTCATAGGTGGTGAAGCGGCGCTGGCAGCCCATGCACTCCCGGCGCCGGCGGATGCTGACGCCGTCCTCGGAATGCCGGGAATCCACAACTTTACTTTCCTGTTCTCCGCAGAAGGGACATTTCATGGTGGGTCACACCTTTTCTTTCCTAGAATTTACCGTGAATTATACCAGATTTTCCGGTTTCTGTCCAGTATTATTTCCGCAGCCGGGCGGTTTCCCCTTGCCTTTTCCCTGTTTTTGGGGTAAAATGCTTTTGTATGCCGCCTGAGGCGGTGAAATCCACCTTCCCGGAAAGGAACGCTCCATGAAAAAATCCTCGCTGCTTGCCCTGTGGGGCATTCTCTATATTATCTGCGTCGGTCTGGGTTTTATACCGGAGCCGGAGGGCGGCGTCCGCGTGCTTCTGCTGATGATCTCTCTGGTCTTCTTTGCGCCGCCGGCCATTGTGCTCTATGACGCCATCCGGTGCGACGACAAAAAAACCATCCGGCTGATCCGGCTGATCAGCGCCGCGTCTCTTGGCATCACGCTGCTTCTCATGATCCTCAGCATCCTCACAGCAATGGCCAGCGAGGCAGTGGGCAACCTGATGCATGTTCTGCTGGTGGTGTTCTCCACGCCCATGTTCTGCAGCAACTACTGGGCGCTGTCGCTGTTCCTGTGGGCGGCGCTGCTGACGGCTTCCTTTCCCGCAAAGAAAAAGGAGTAAGGTATGTTTCTGTATTATTCCCTGTTCGCCGCCCTGATCGTCGCGGCGGATCAGATTTCCAAGTATTTCGTTGTGAAGCAGATCCCGCTGTACGGCCATGTGGACTTCCTGCCCGGGATTCTGGGGCTGACCTATGTCCGCAATGAGGGCGCGGCCTTCTCCTCCTTTCAGGGGATGCAGTGGCTCTTTGGGTTGATCTTCCTGGTGTTCACCGCGGCAATTTTCTATGAATACTTCAAAAAGCCCATGCATTTTACAAAATGGGAGCGCTGGTGCATCGCGGCCATCTATGGCGGCGGTGCAGGCAACATGATCGACCGGCTGCGGCAGGGCTATGTGGTGGACATGCTGGAGACGGAATTCATGGAGTTTCCGGTGTTCAACGTGGCCGACTGCTTCATCACCTGCGGGTGCATCCTGCTGATGATCCATCTGGTCTTTTTCAACAAGCAGTTTTGGAAGGAAGAAAAGCATGAATCTCACCGCTGATACCGCCGGGGAACGGCTGGATGCCTTTCTGGCCCGCTGCGCGGAGAACCTCAGCCGCAGCGCCGCCCAGAAGCTCATCGAAGAGGGCCATGTGCTGCGCAACGGCCGGCCCGGTAAGAAAAACGACAAGCTGAACATCGGCGACAGCGTCGAATACACCATCCCGGAACCCAAAGCCGTGGACATCGCACCGAAGGAGATCCCCCTGGACATCGTCTACGAGGATGAGGACGTCCTCGTCATCAACAAGCCCAAGGGGCTGGTGGTGCACCCCGCCGCCGGGCATCTGGATGACACCCTGGTCAACGGCCTGCTCTATGCCATGGGCGACGAGCTCTCCGGCATCAACGGCGAGCTGCGGCCCGGCATCGTCCACCGCATCGACAAGGACACCTCGGGACTGCTGGCGGTGGCGAAAAACGACCTGGCCCACGCCGTGCTGGCCTCCCAGCTGAAGGATCACACCATGGCACGAACCTACGAGGCCATCGTCTGCGGCTCCTTCCGGGAGGACAGCGGCACCGTGGACGCCCCCATCGGACGCCATCCCACCGACCGGAAGAAGATGTGCGTCACCCAGCGCAATTCCAAAGATGCCGTGACCCACTGGGAGGTGGTCAAGCGCTACCGGGGCTACACCCACATCCGCTGCCGTCTGGAGACCGGCCGCACCCATCAGATCCGGGTACATATGGCCTACATCGGCCACCCCATTCTGGGGGACACGGTCTACGGTCACAAAAAGCCGGAGCTGGGCCAGGACAGCCAGTGCCTCCACGCCGGTGCCCTCTGCTTCCGCCACCCCAGAGACGGCCGCCCGGTGATGGTGTTCGCCCCCCTGCCGGAGTATTTCCGCCAGGTTCTCGAAAAGCTGGAAAAGAACATGCCTTCGGAAGGATAAAATGTTCTTTTGAGGGCAGCTCGGCAAACTGGAATTTGTGGGGGTCATACGAAGTATCTCATTTGATCCATTGATCAATATCGATGCCGAAGGCAATATCGACTTTCCCATGGGAAAGATATCGATATATCAAAACGATATTTGCTTCGCAATCGATATGTGCATGGCACTCGATATGCGCTGCGGCGCAAGATAGTGTTTGCCGCGCCAAATTCCAATTTGTTTGCCTGTCGAGCAAACCATATAAACAAATAAAGCCGCCCAAAATGGGCCGCTCAACAGATTTATCATATCATGGAATCATCCGGCAGTCAATGGAAAACTGCCGGATTTTCGCAAATTCTCCGGTTTACATAAAATTATTATTTTATTTCTGTGGAACATTCCGTCTTGCAAAAACGCGAATTTCTTTTTATAATAAAGCTACAAAAAAGGAGTGAGTCCCATGAAAAAGTAACTCCCGACAGCCAATATGGAAAGCTGTCGATCCTGCAGAAAGAGAGGTCTAATCGCAGATGCTGGATAATAAGAGTGAATAACAGCCCTCGATGTTGGATGAAAAACATCGAGGGCTGTTTTTTTGTCCCGGGTTGCGATGGAGAGTGGTTCACAGGACCGGCATGTTGCGGAGCAAAGCGCCAGTGCGCCAAATTACATTTTGTGCTTATCGGGTTAACTCAGCAAATTGTAATTTGTCTGTGCGTTGCATGGAACCGGGTAACGAACAGCGTGCACCAAGGCTCCCTCTGGGAGGGAGCTGTCAGCCAAAGGCTGACTGAGGGAGAGAGCCCCGGATTTTTTGATGCGGTATCGTATGAAGCGCTGGTGATCGACCAACGCTCTCTCCCTCAGTCCGCTTCGCGGCCAGCTCCCTCGCAGAGGGAGCCTTTGGTGCACCCCGCCAAATTACAATTTGCCGCAATGCTGAGTCATACCGATATGCACAAAAGAGAAAATAAGCATTCCCAATCCTATCCGAAAAGAGGGGGACAACGACTGTGAATTTTTCGTCCTTTCAGCATAAAATGCGCATGGATCTTCGATACCGGCTGGTGACTGCCATGCTGGTGTGCATCCTGCCCATTGCAATCGTCGGCTGCATCCTCTTCGGCATCGTCTGGAATCGGTCGGAGCGGGAGATGCACGAGGCACAGCAGATTCGTCTGGATGAGGCCATGTCCTATTGGGAACGGGACACCAGCACCATCGAACGTGCCATCAGCTACTTTGTATCGCAGTATCTCCCGGAGCTGAACAACGAAAATCTGGTCTGGAATGATGTGCTTCGCTATGAGATGTTCGCAATGGTGGAGCTGATTCTCCCGGAGGCAGAGCACAGCGGAATTGCCGCACTGTACGATGTGCGGGAGGACAAGGTGCTCTGCCAGATGCGAACCGCCAATCAGGATGCCGGTCTGATCGACCGCCAGGTCAGGGAGTTTTCCCGCCGGATTCAGTCCGGGCCGGAAATGCCGGATGATACCTGGCAGGAGATCGATGGAAGATATTATCTGATTGAGCGGTATGATTATCACAATGCCTCCATCTATTTTGCACTGGATGTGGGCAACTCCATTCTGGACCGCACGGAGCCGCTGCGCAGTGCCGATACCGTGGTCTATGTGGCGGATGGAGCGAAAATCGTTCGCCTGAGCCGGGAGGGGGCGGTGGAGACCGATCTGACCTGGGAGGACTGTACCCGGTCAACCCTGCAGCATTCCTCCCTGTCCTGGAAATCCGAAAGGCTGCCCATTGCGGTGTGCCTGGTGGATGACTCCACGATTTTGGAGCGGCTGCCAAAAGAATCCCTGGCTCTGCTGGCGATTATGGTATTCTGCCTGGGCAGTGTACTGAACCTTCCCCGGCTGATTCGGTTGGAGGTGCTGGACCCTGCCCGGAAGCTGCGGGATGCCATGCACGAAATTCAGCTGGAGCATCTGGACTTCCGGCTCCACGACACCTTCTACCGCAACAGCGAGGATATGCAGTACCTGTTTGACACCTTCGACGAGATGGCCGATGAAATTGAAGCCTCCCGGGAGAAGGACAAGAAGATGTACCAGGCCGAGATGGACAATCTGCGTCTGCAGGTCAACCCCCATATGCTGCTGAATTCCCTGAACACCATCTATTCCCTGGCCCAGATGAAAAAATTCGAGGCCATTCAGGAGTATGCCCTGCATCTGGTGGACTACTTCCGTTATGCGCTGCGGCGCAATGACAACCTGGTCACGGTGGAGCAGGAGCTGGATTTTATCAAAACCTACATAGAAATTCAGAAAATCCGTTACCCCGGTCTGCTGTCCTTCGTCTATGCCATCGGCAAGGAATGCGGGGAAGCCAGAGTTCCGCCGCTGCTGATTCAGAACTTTGTGGAAAATTCCGTGAAATACGCTGTGAAGCCCGGACGGGTGACGGAAATTCTGCTGAATGTGAACCGCCGGGATGACCGGCTGGAAATTTCCGTGACGGATACCGGCACCGGAATGAAGCCGGAAATTCTGGAGGCCCTGCGAACCGGCGAGCCTTTCGTGGATGCCATGGGGCAGAAGCACATCGGTATCTGGAACTGCCGCCGCAGAATTGAGGTTTTTTATAATGAGGCCCCCAATATCAGTATCGTCAGCGGACAGGGCGGCACCCAGATCTTTCTGGATGTGCCCTACCAAACGGAGGAGCACCAATGAAACTATTGATCGTGGATGATGAATACATCGCCGTGGAAGGCGTTATGAACGGTGTCAACTGGGATGCGCTGGGCTTTGAACAGGTGTTCCAGGCTTACAGCTATTCCGAAGCGGTGGAGATTCTGCAAAAAACCTATGTGGAGGTTCTGGTCTGTGATATTGAAATGCCGGACGGCACCGGCTTGGAGCTGGTGGAGTGGGTGAATGCCCACAGTCCCGGTACCCAGTGCATCATTATGAGCTGCCATGACGAATTTGACTATGCCCGGCAGGCGCTGTCCCTGCGGTGCCTGGACTATGTTCTCAAGCCCGTCCGCTACCCGACCCTGACGGCGATCCTGAAAAAAGCCATGGAAACCGTGGAAGAACGCCGCCACAGGGAACGGATGCAGAATTTCGGACAGCAGTATATCGAGATGGTCAGCGGCAAAAACAGCGATGACTATGAGGATGCCGTAGAGAAGGTGGAGCACTACATCCGGGAGCACCTGGCCGAGGAGCTCAGCGTCCGGAATCTGGCGGATATGGTGTATATCGGAGCTGACCACCTGACCCGCAGCTTTAAGAAGCGTTACGGGAAAACGGTCACGGATTATATTCTGGAACAGCGGATGAATCTGGCCGGGGAGCTGCTGAAGGATCCCCGCCTGACCATCACCATGGTTTCCGATGCCGTTGGCTTCGGCAATTATTCCTACTTTACCGAGCAGTTCAAGCGCACCTATGGGAAAA
The DNA here is from genome assembly GCA_945486915.1 of uncultured Clostridia bacterium. GTDB lineage: Bacteria > Bacillota > Clostridia > Oscillospirales > Oscillospiraceae > Faecousia. The sequence goes on from CALYTP010000030.1 coordinate 13,771, forward strand.
CCCCCAGAGAATACCGGAAGCAGTTCCTGTAAACCGCAGTATCCCGAAGGAGGAATCAACATGAAGCGAATCCTGTGCGTATTGCTGATCATGCTGCTGCTTTGCGGATGCGACGTTTCCGGTGGAGCGGGGCAGACCGCTCCAGGGAAGGGTGCAGCCCATATTGTGGTCACGCTGCCCACCATTGACGGCTCGGATATGACCGGCCTGCCGGAGGTTCAGGCGGCTGTGAACGCCATCACCGTGCCCGAAATCGGGGTGGAGGTGGAGTTTATGACCATCCCCGCTCTGACAACAGCAGCGGAATACCCCAGCATGATCACCGCCGGAAAGCAGATCGATCTGATGGTGCTGAACAATGAAAATATCAAAAATTATGTCGGTCAAAGTATGCTCCTGCCACTGGATTCCCTGTTGGCTGCCTGCGGACAGCAGATTTTGGAAATCGACTCCGAATATTCCCTGTCAGAGGGAAGCACCTTCGGCGGTACGGTCTACGGTCTGAGCAATCCCAGCCCCACCATGGGCCAGTGCGCCGGCCTGTGGATTTCCCGGGATTTGCTGGAGGAAGTCAGCTTCCATTACGAACCGGAGAAAATCTACAGCTTTGATGAGCTGGATGTGCTGTTTTCCCGGCTGAAAAAAGCATACCCGGATGCCTACCCCCTGGGACAAATCACCAATAATTATGGTTTTTCCACATCCTCCTTCTTTCTTGGCCTGGCCTTTGACAGCCTGTTCAGCGCAGATCCGGCGGTGCTGTCAGTGGATGACGGCGGGACCGAGCTGATTGATCTGTATGAGTCCCGGCAGTTTCGCACCTGGCTGGAATATATGCGCAAATGGTATCTGGACGGCTACATCTACCCGGACAGTGCCATCACCACCGCCACCTCCCTGGGGCTGCTTCAGGCGGGAATTGTGCTGTCCGTTCCCCAGTCCGGCACGCCATATATGCTGGAAGCGGAGGAAATCGGCTGTGAGATCGTGCCGATGCGGCTGTCTCCTGTCCGGCGGGGCATCCGGAGCAATATGGGCATTTTCTGGACCATTCCTGTCACCTCCCGGGAACCGGAGGCTGCTATGCGGTTCCTGAATATGATGTTTTCTGACCAACGGATCGTGAATCTGCTGGCCTGGGGCATCCATGGCCGGGACTATACCCTGGACGCTCCCGGCGGCTTTGCGGAGCTGGAAAGTCGCTGTTATGTCAACCCCTTGGGTATGTTCGGTGACCAGCGCCTGCGGTATGAAGTTGATGGTGAGACCCGCCGGGCAGTCCGGGACGCGTTTTCAAAGAAAGCCGTCTGCATCAACGAACAATATGTGGGCTTCTCCTTCAATTCCTCCGGCCTGACCCAGGAGCTGCTGGAAATCGAGAAGGTGAAGGGTCAATACCTCAAGCTGCTGGAAGCCGGATGCGTGGATCTGGATACGGTATATGCGGAATTCATTCAGAAGCTCTATGATGCCGGACTGCAGCGGGTGATCGATGAAAAACAACGCCAGTTTGATGCATGGCTGGCAGAGAATCAGGAGAATTGATATGTACGACAGATTTTACCCCGGCCGGGTCTGGCTGGATACCAACGGAAAGCCCATCCAGGCCCATGGCGGCAGTGTCATCCAGGTGGAGGACACCTTTTACTGGTATGGCGAAAACAAAGAGAAAACCGACGGCGTAAACGGCATCTGGACCTGGGGCGTCCGATGCTACCGCTCCAAAGACCTCTACAACTGGGAGGACTGCGGCTTGATAATTGAACCGGATTTGGCGGACGAGAATTCCCCGCTGAATCCCTATCATGCCATGATGGATCGGCCCCACATCATTTACAACCGGTTTACAAAGAAATATGTATGCTGGATGAAGGTTATGCGCAGCGACGGCACCCAGACGGAAACGGTCATGACAGCGGATGACATTCTGGGCCCCTACACGCTGGCGGTGAAGGATCTGCGGCCTCTGGGCATGGATGCCGGTGACTTCGACCTGGCAGTGGCTCCGGACGGCAAGGGGTACTACTTCTTCGAGCGGGTGCACAGCGAGACCATCTGCGCCGACCTGACAGATGACTACACCAACGTGACGGGCTACTATTCCACCCATTTTCCCCACACCAATCCCCCCTTCGTCCGGGAAGCAACGGCCCATTTCGTCCGCAATCACAAGCACTACCTGGTGACCTCCGGCACCACCGGCTATCTTCCCAATCCCAGCGAGGTTGCCATTGCCGACACCTGGCACGGCCCCTATACCGTTCTGGGCAATCCCCATCCGGAGGATGAAAGCCAGACCTCCTATCATTCCCAGATTTCCAGCATCTTCAAGGTGCCGGGAAAGCAGGAGCTGTACATTGCCTGCGCCGACCGCTGGGTGCCGGACAAGCTGCATCTGAAATACCCCTTCTATGCCCAGGCCTTTGACCTGATGTTCAACGGCCGCGCCGATGAAATTCCCGCCCTGGCAAAGTTCATGGGGATCAGCGACGAAGAACGGAACGACACCTTCGATGATGCCCACCGCAATACCTCCATTTCCACCTATGTCTGGCTCCCCCTCCGCTTCGAGGGCGACATGGTCTACATCGACTGGAAGGACGAATGGCGGCTGGAGGATTACCGATAAGGAGACCAGGCTATGAGAAAAAACGAACTGTTTGAGCTTGTATTTGAGAATTTGCCCCATGGCGGGGAAATCCGTGCAGAATTTTACTGGGGCAGCGAAACAAAAACCGTCCCCGGATTCTATGCCGGAGACGGCGTGTATAAGGTGCGCTTCCTGCCCAAAGCGGCGGGAGAATACCGCTGGAAGGTCAGCGGCGTTGTTTGCGCTGAGGGCACGGAAATCTGTGAGGATTCCGACCTGCCCGGCATGGTAAAGGCCGATGGAAAAGCCTTCCGCTATGAAAACGGCAAGCTGTTCCACCCCTTCGGCACCACGGTTTACGCCCTCATCAACCAAAGCGACGAACTGATTGAGCAGACCATGCAGACCCTTGAGAAAGCGCCTTTCAACAAAATCCGCATGTGCGTATTCCCCAAGGATTACGACTTCAACAAAAACGAGCCGGCCTATTACCCCTTTGAACAGGACGCCGACGGCAGCTGGAATCCTTCCCGCCCGGTCTACGCGTTCTGGGACGCGCTGGATCGGCACATTGTCCGGCTGGGCGAAATGGGCATCCAGGTAGACCTGATTCTGTTCCATCCCTACGACCGCTGGGGCTTTGACGGCATGGGTCCGGAAAAGGACAAGCAGTACCTTTCTTACCTGCTGCGCCGCCTTGCGGCATACCCTCACATCTGGTGGAGCCTTGCCAATGAGTATGAGCTGACCAAACGTTCCCAGGAAGAGTGGGACGAAATTGAGGCCTTTGTGGCAGAGCACGACCCCTATGGCCACCTGCTGTCCTGCCACAACATCTTCAAAATCTGGGATCCCAGTCGGCCTCTGACCACCCACGCCTCCATTCAGGGCAAGGATTTTCCCCGGCTGACCAGCTGGGTTCAGCGCTGGAATACCCCCGTTATGCTGGATGAATGCGCCTATGAGGGCAATCTGGAGCATATCTGGGGCTGCATCACCGGGCAGGAGATGACCCGCCGGTTCTGGAAGGCCATCTGCTCCGGCGCCTATTGCACCCACGGCGAGACCTTCTATTCGGACGATGATATCCTCTGGTGGGCGCGGGGCGG
>CALYTP010000031.1:0-16880 GCA_945486915.1 uncultured Clostridia bacterium
AGACGATGGCATCCCGGTTCATGGTCCTGACCATCTCGGTGGTCAGGGTGCCGGGAGCGGAAACGCCGATGAACACATCCGCGCCGCGGATAACATCAACCAGCTTGCCGGTTTCCTTCTGCAGATTGGTGACCTCGGCCATCTCCTTCTTGATCCAGTTCAGGCCCTCGCGCCCCTGATAGATGGCGCCGGTACGGTCGGTCATGACGATGTTTTTGAAGCCCGCGCTCAGCAGCAGCTTGACGATGGCGATGGCGGCGGCGCCGGCGCCGGAGGTGACGATCTTCACGTCTTCCTTCTTCTTGCCGACAACCTTCAGCGCGTTGGTCAGGCCGGCCAGGGTGATGACGGCAGTGCCGTGCTGGTCATCGTGGAAGATGGGAATGTCGCACTTTTCCTTCAGCTTGCGCTCGATCTCAAAGCACCGGGGAGCGGCGATGTCCTCCAGATTGATGCCGCCGAAGGAGCCGGAGATCAGATACACGGCGTTGACGAATTCGTCCACATCCTTGGTCTTGACGCACAGGGGGAAGGCATCCACATCACCGAAGGCCTTGAACAGAACGCACTTGCCCTCCATAACGGGCATACCGGCCTCGGGACCGATGTCGCCCAGGCCCAGAACCGCGCTACCGTCGGTGATGACGGCGCACAGGTTATGACGGCGGGTCAGCTCATAGGACTTGTTGATATCCTTCTGAATCTCCAGGCAGGGCTGGGCAACACCGGGGGTGTATGCCAGGGACAGATCCTCCTTGGTGGCAACAGGCACAACGGCCTGCACCTCGATCTTTCCCTTCCACTGGCCATGGAGGCGCAGGGATTCCTTTGCGTAATCCATGAAAAAAACCTCCTGATAATGAATTATTTATCTTGTACAAAGCCGGCAGGTCTTTCCTTCGTGCTTTCGTACAAAATAATTATACATAAATTATTCACAATTGCAACCAGTATTTGTTTTTTGTTAGTTCTGTCAAAAATGCTGTTATGAAGCGGTGATATCAAATGATTTTTTGACACAATCACCAAACCGTGAAAATCAGGATTTGGCGAATCTCTGCCGCATCATGGGCTTGATGCCGCCTGCGCTGAGGATTTCCATGGCCTTGCCGCCCAGGGCCTCGGCCTGGAGCACCTCCCCGGTCTCCAGGATGGTGACGGTGCCAGCCTGCAGGTCCAGCCGTATGGTCTGGCCGCTTTGCACATGCTTTGCGATTCCCTTGCAGACCACAAGGGGAAGACCCAGATTGATGCCGTTGCGGAAGAAAATCCTGGCGAAGCTGTCCGCCAGAACAGCGGCGGCACCCATGTGGATCAGGGCGATGGGGGCATGCTCCCGGGAGGAGCCGCAGCCGAAGTTGGTGCCCGCCACCACGATGCCGCCCTGGGGAAAATTGGGGGCGATGTCCTCCGAGAGGCCCGCCAGGCAGTGGCAGCCGATTTCTTTGGGGTCCGTCAGCTCCAGGAAGCGGCCGGGATAGATGACGTCGGTATCAATATTGCTGCCCACCACCAGGGCGCGGCCTGTGAATTCCGTTTTCATAGTTGCTGCTCCTTTCTCAGTCCAGATAGGGTCTGGGGTCGGTGATATATCCGTTCAGAATGCTCACCGCCACGGTGGCGGGGCTGGCCAGATACAGGTTTGCCTGGTTGGAGCCCATGCGGCCCCGGAAATTCCGGTTGGTGCAGGTGATGCAGTTCTCGCCGGGAGCCAGCAGTCCCTCGTGGGTGCCGAGACACGCGGCGCAGCCGGGGGTGACCATGGTGGCACCCGCCTCCACCAGCTCCTGAATGTAGCCGCGCTCCATGCACTCCTTCAGCACCTCCGCGGATGCCGGAACCACCAGAAGCCTTGCGTACCTTGGCAGCTTTTTGCCCTTCAGAATTGCGGCAGCCTGGGCAATGTCCTCGGTGCGGCCGTTGGTGCAGCTGCCGATATAGGCCTGATTCAGAGGAATACGCATTGCTGCAATTTCGGAGATGGGATGCACATTGTCCACATCATGGGGGCAGGACACCACTGGCTCCATGGCGCTGACATCAAAGGTATGGCTTTCGGCGTAGACAAAGTCGGGGTCGGTGTGCACCACCTCATAGGGGCGGACAGCCCGGGCGGACACATAGTCCAGCACCGCCTGGTTGGGCTGCATATAGGCGGTCTTGGCGCCCATTTCCACCGCCATGTTGCAGATGGTCATTCTGCCGGGGACATCCAGCGCGTCCACATAGCTGCCGGTGAAATCGATGCACTTATACACCGCGCCGTCGGCCTTGATCTTCCCCAGCACGGTGAGAATCACATCCTTGGGATACACACCCTTCTGTGGCTGACCCTCCAGTCTGACTTCCACGATTTCCGGCACCCGGAACCACATTTCGCCGGTCATCAGGATGCACGCCATATCCGTGGCGCCGCAGCCGGTGCCCAGCGCGCCAAAGGCGCCATGGGTGGTGGTGTGGCTGTCCGTGGCCACCAGAATCATGCCGGGGTAGACCACGCCTGCCTCCGCCATCACCTGATGGCAGACGCCGGTGTTCACATCAAAATGGTAAGTCAGGTCGTTTTTCCTGGCAAATTCCCGCATCTCGTTGTGGTTGGAGGCGGTTTTGATGGTGGGACAGGGGGCATAATGGTCGAAGACGAAGGCAGCCCGGGACTTGTCCCAGACCTTTTCTCCGCCCATTTCATAGAAGGAATACACAGTCTGCAGATACAGGTCGTTGATTTCCGCGAAATCCACCTTGGCAGTGACGATTTCGCCGGTCTTCACGCAGGGAACCCCCGCGTTCTTTGCCAGGATCTTCTCGATGGCGTGCATGGAATCCACTCCTTAATTCGTATATTGAATATTGTATACAATATTCATGTTGAAACAAGAATACCATGCAACCCGCCGGAAAGCAAGCGTTTATTTCAAAGAGAAGAAAAATCAGCAGAGTGCACGGTTTTCTTTTCGTCTTTTGTGCAAAATATATTGTATACGATATTCATTTGTTGACGAAGGCGAGAAGGATGTGATATGATAAGGAAAATCACAGAATCCAGGGATATCTCAAAGGATTCTTGTAATTTTGCCGCGAGTCGCGGCGGACAATGGCGCACGGGGCTGGTATGTTATCCGGGACTCCTGGGTACAGCCCGGTAACGTTTGCGCGGAGCGAAGCGCCAGTGCGACAAATTACAATTTGCTGTTGACCTGATAAGCACATTATTACTATAAAAAAGCAAGGAGGCGTTCTGGCGTGGAAGCCATTGAAGTTCTGCCCATCCGGGTGCGGGTGACGGCGATTTTGCGAAAAGCGCTGATGGCAGGGGAATATCAGCCCGGTGAGGAGCTGAGTCTGACCGAAGTTGCCGCGAAGCTGGGGGTTTCCCGGACGCCCGTGCGGGAGGCGTTTCAGACGCTGGCCGGCGAGGGACTGCTGGAGCTGCGAATGAACCGGGGCGCGGTGGTGGTGGGCATCGACGAGTCCACCATCCGGGATCATTTCGATCTGCGCATCCTGCTGGAATGCGAGAGCGTGCGGCGGGCCATCCTGGACAAAATGGATGTCACCGATCTGCTGGCGCTTCAGGAGAAGGCCGAGCGGGGCGGCATGACGGAGGAGCAGTACCGCAGCTACAACCAGACGATCCATACCTCCATCTGGAAGCACGCCGGGAACAAAAAGCTATATGACCTGCTGGTGTCCATGTGGAACGGCCCCTCCGCCTCCGTATCCGGCCGGGACCCCGACCACGAGGCCAAATCCATCCGGGAGCACCGTCAGCTTCTGACCTTCATCCAGGCCCAGGATTCCGGCCGTGCCCGCACCGCCATGCGGGTCCACCTGGAGCGGAGCATGAACAACATCATCGGAAGCTTCCGGGCAGCCCACAATAAGGAGAAATAGCATGGATCTTCTGCACATACTTGAGACTGCCGTCAATGCGGTCATCCCCATTGTACTGGTGATTTTTCTGGGCTTCCTGCTCAAGACCAGCGGCTTCCTTTCGAAAACCTTCATCAAACAGGGCAGCGCCCTGGGCTTCCGGGTTCTGCTGCCCTGTCTGCTCTTCATGAATGTCTATAAGATTGAGGATATTACCGCGATCCCCTGGGATCTGGTGATCTACTGCTGCTGTATGCTGGTGATCCTGTTCCTCATCGGCCTTGCCACGGTGAATTTCACCACCAGCGTCCCGGAGCGTAAGGGCGTGATATTGCAGAGCGTGTTCCGCAGCAACACTGCCATCATCGGCATTTCCCTGGCCAGCGCCCTGGGCGGCGACGCGGCCGTGGCGGTGGCCGCCGTGGTGTGCGCGTTCTCCATTCCCGTGCTGAACATCCTTGCCGTAATCTCCCTGACCATTTTTTTGGACCGCGGCGAAAAGATCAGCTTGAAGAGCATTCTTTGGAATGTTGTGAAGAATCCCCTGATCGACGGCATCGCGCTGGGGGGATTGTGTCTGGCCATCCGCAGCCTGCAGCAGAAATACCTGGGCAGCGTGGTGTTCTCCCTCAGCGGAGATCTTCGCTTCCTCTATCTTGCCATCAATCAGCTGGCCTCCATCGCCTCGCCCTTCGCGCTGCTGGTGCTGGGAGGACAGTTCAGCTTCTCCTCCTCCGGCTCCATGCTGAAGGAGATCATCATCGGCACCGGCTGGCGTGTGCTTCTGACCCCGCTGATCGCCATCGGCGGCGCCTTCCTGCTGAGCACCTATACCGGGATCCTGCACTGCGGAGCCGCGGAGTACCCGTCGCTCATTGCCCTGTTCGGCACCCCTGTGGCTGTCTCCAGCGCCATCATGGCGGGGCAGATGCATAACGACGAACAGCTGGCCACCCAGCTGGTGGTATGGACCAGCATCACCTCCATCGCAACCATGTTCGTCACCGTCTGCATCCTGATGAGCGCCGGGCTGCTGGCAGTTTAAGGCAACACCGCTTAGGTGGGAGCTGCGGGCTTCGGCGGGTCTTTTGCCCCATCCGCACAGTTCTGAAAACGGGAAATACACAAAGTATTCCCGCATTTTCAGAACTTTCGGCTGGTCCAAAATCCCTCGCCGAATCTCCTTGTCCCATTATGCGGTGTTGCCTTAACCGGAGATTTCTGCTTCCGCGGCGGAAAAATCCGAAATACAACTTGACTGATGGCAAAAATCCCACTATAATGTTGGGAGCTATGGATATTTTTCTGAGAAAGGATTTTGAATATGGCAAAGGAATATAAGATTACCAGTCTGCGTCTGGCTGACCTGGAAAAGGAACTGAACTATCTGAAGACCACCCGTGAGCGCGAGATCGCCGCCATGATCGCGGAAGCCCGCTCCTACGGCGACTTGTCCGAAAACTCCGAGTACGACGCCGCCAAGAACGAGCAGGCAAAGCTCTACGGCCGCATCGCCGAGATCGAGGACATCCTGTCCCACGCCACCATCATCGAGGACGAAAACGAGGCCACCGGCCGGGTGGGCCTGGGCTGCACCGTGGTGGTGGAGGACGAGCACGGCAAGCAGACCACCTACCGCATCACCGGCTCCCAGGAAGCCAACCCCATGCAGTTCAAGCTGTCCGACGACTCCCCCTTCGGCCGGGCCGTGGTGGGCAAGGCTGCCGGCGAGAGCTTCATCGTCAACGCCCCCGCAGGATCCTTCACCATGAAGGTGGTCAGCGTCTCCCGTGAGGGCTGAGCCATGGCAAAGTTTGTACCCCAGGCAGAAATGCCTGTCTCCGAGCAGGCGCAGATCCGCCGCGACAAGCTGGCTGCCCTGCAGGCCGAGGGCCGTGATCCCTTCCAAATCACAAAGTTCGACTTCAACACCAATTCCGCCGCCGTCAAGGCCGATTACGAAGCCTTCGAGGGCAAGACCGTCCGGGTCGCCGGCCGTCTGATGAGCAAGCGCGGCCAGGGCAAGGTCATGTTCTGCGACCTGCAGGACGGCGCCGGCCGCATTCAGCTGTTTGTCAAGATCGATGAAATGGGCGAGGAAGAATACAACCGTTTCCGGAAGAACGACATCGGCGATATCGTGGGCGTGGAAGGCGAGGTCTTCAAGACCAAGACCGGGGAGATCTCCATCCGTGCCAGAAGCATCCAGTTGCTGAGCAAGTCCCTGCTGCCCCTGCCCGAAAAGTACCACGGCCTGACCGACAAGGAGATCCGCTTCCGTCAGCGCTATGTGGACCTGATCGTGAACCCCGAGGTGAAGCAGAACTTCATCATCCGAAGCCGCTTCATCAAGTTCATGCGCCAGTACCTGGACAACATGGGCTATATCGAGGTGGAGACCCCGGTGCTGAACACCATCGCCGGCGGCGCCGCCGCCCGGCCCTTCATCACCCACCACAACACCCTGGACATCGACATGTACATGCGCATCGCCACGGAGCTGCCTCTGAAGCGGCTCATCGTGGGCGGCATGGACCGGGTGTATGAGATCGGCCGCATCTTCCGCAACGAGGGCATGGACCCCAAGCACAACCCCGAGTTCACTTCCGTGGAGCTGTACCAGGCCTATGCCGACTTCCACGACATGATGGACATCTGCGAGGGCATCATCTCCGGCGCCGCCAAGGAGATCCTGGGCACCTACGAGGTGCAGTGGATGGGCGAAACCGTGAATCTGGCCCCCGGCTGGCGGAGAATGACCATGGTGGAAGCCGTCCGGGAATATGTGGGCATTGACTTCGGCGCCATCACCGACGATGCCGAGGCCGTGGCCGCCGCCAAAGAAAAGGGCGTGGAGCTGGCTGATGCCGCGGAGAAGACCTGGGGCAATGCGCTGTACGCCTGCTTCGATCAGAAGGTGGAGGAGCATCTGATCCAGCCCACCTTCATCACCATGTACCCTGTGGAGGTCAGTCCCCTGACCAAGCGTTCTCTCCAGGATCCCCGCCTGACGGAGCGCTTCGAGGCCTTCATCTGCCACAGCGAAATGGGCAACGCCTACTCCGAGCTCAACGACCCCATCGACCAGCGCGGCCGCTTTATGAAGCAGGTGGAGCAGCGGGAGCGGGGCGACGACGAAGCCGAAATGCTGGACGAGGATTTCCTCAACGCCATGGAATACGGTATGCCCCCCACGGGCGGCATGGGCATCGGTATCGACCGCTGCGTCATGCTCCTCACCGGCGCGGACTCCATCCGGGAGGTCATCCTCTTCCCCACCATGAAGCCCACGGATATGCCTAAGGTGGAGAAAACCGAGGAAAAAGTTGAGAAAACTCCCGTTTCCGCTCCTGTGGAAAAGGAAGAAAAAATCGACTTCTCCAAGGTGGAAATCGAGCCGCTGTTTGCCGATTTCGTGGACTTTGAGACCTTCTCCAAGTCCGATTTCCGTGCCGTGAAGGTTCTGGCCTGCGAGGCTGTGAAGAAGTCCAAGAAGCTGTTAAAGTTTACTTTGGATGACGGAACCGGCGTGGAGCGAACCATTTTGAGCGGAATTCACGCCTATTATGAGCCGGAAGAGCTGGTGGGTAAGACCTGCGTGGCCATCACCAATCTGCCCCCCAGACTCATGATGGGCATCGAGTCCTGCGGTATGCTGATTTCCGCCGTGCATCATGAAGAAGGAGAAGAAAAACTCCATCTTTTGATGCTGGATAACCACATCCCCGCCGGCGCAAAAATGTACTAAGGCAACACCGCACAATGGGAGCTGCGGGATTCGGCAGATCTTTTGCCGAATCTCCTTGCCCCATTGTGCGGTGCTGCCTTTCTATGCTCCCGCTACCGAAGGGTGCTTATCAGGGGTTCAACTGCTGCCGTGACCGCGGTTCCTGTGGTGCGGTGCTGCCGTTTCCCCGCTGAGCGTGATGCATCAGTAATGCACCACATTGCCTGCCCTGCGGATGCGCTCCAGAACGGGAGCCGCTTCCGGACTGGTGAAATAGTCCAGCGTGGTGGCGGGAACCAGGGCTTTCAGGGTGTCCCAGTCCCCGTTTTGCAGGGCCGCGCGGACAGTGGAGGCGCTGATGGCTTTGCCGCCGGCTTCCCTGCGGGGGATGACGTGGCAGGCAATGCCTGCCTTGGGCAGCTCCTGCGCCATGATCCTGTTGTACAGCCCCGTCACCTGGCTGGTGGGCTCCTCGCCCACGAACCGGTGGGTCACATTCAGAGCCTGGGCGATTCTGGTGAACACCGCCAGATCCAGCCGGGCGTGGCCGTCGATCACCGCCGCCTCATCCTTGAGGAAATAGCTGGGAAAGGTGGCGCTGCTGATGATGTAGGGGCCGGAATCGTGGAGCACCACCCCCCGAATGTGGGCGATCCCCGCCTGCACCAGCCTTTTCCGCACCGCAAAGGGCACTAAGGAGGCATCCTCGCTGAGGACAAACAGGTGCAGGGTGTCGCAGTTCTTTGCGGCAGTCTCCACCAGATATTGATGCCCCAAAGTAAAGGGGTTGGCGTTCATTACCAGAGCGGCGGAAACGCCGCTGCTTTTTGTTTTTTCCAGATTTTTCAGGTAATTGGGGAAGCCGCTTCTCCGGTTCTCCATGAATACCAGTGTTCCATCCACCCGGGCGATCTCGTAAAAGCCCAGACTGGCGAAAAACCTGGCGGATGTTTCCTTGGTATACAGGAACAGGTGCGTATTGCCCCGGGCGTACTGCACCTGTATCAGGTGGGAGATGATCTCATTCAGCAGCCCCTCCCCCTGATGCCCGGAGCTGACGGCAAAGCACCGCAGCGTGGCCCCAAAGCAGCTGCCGGTGGCGATGATTTCATCGTCACCGTCCCGCAGGGCGCAGATGTAATCCAGATGGGCGTCCCGGGTGATGCCCTCCCTTTGCAGCAGCGCGTCGATCTGCGCGAGGCTGTATTTGTCCGAGGGGAAGATTTGGGAAAGGAAATACTCACTCATACGCTTCCTCCTTCAAAAAATGCAGCATATAGGTAAGTGCCAGCAGGTCGGCTGTGCCGCCGGGGGACAGGTTGTTCCGAATAAACGCCATATCCAGCTTTTCCAGCGTTTCTTTTGTGGGGAACGGCTCTCTTTCCAGCAAAGCGCTGATTTCTTCGGCGGTTTTCTTTGCCAGGTCATAGCCGCCCCGGTGAATCATGTTGGTGTCTGCCGTGTTTGCCAGCATGGCAAGCAGCGCCGCACAGCCCGCCTCGTTGATGGATTTCCCTGCGGCAAGGGCCGCTTCCAGCTTGGGAAGGCCCACGTTCAGCACTGCAGGGAAGCCCCCTTCCGCCTGCCCCCGGACGCCGGTGATGCCGTATTGCAGATACAGCCTCTGCCCGGTGGTTTTCGCGGTCTCCGGGGTCAGGTTCGCGTAATCCCCGGAGACGAGGCCTTTGGTCATGGCGGCACATTCCGCCAGAACCATGCCGGGATTGCGCCATTGCTCCCGCTCCAGCCGTCCCAGAGCGCCGCAGAGGATGCCCATGGAGAAGATGGCGCCCTTGTGGGTGTTGACCCCGGCAGTGGCGTGGAGCATTTCCCCCTCCGCCAGTTTCCCCGGCAGGCGCAGACGGCGGAAGGTCTGCCGGGGATCCGCCGTTTCTGCGCCGATGCGCACGCACTGCGCGAAATAGGGATACAGCGCGGCGACGCTGGCCTGGAAGGTGAAGAAATCCATATCCCGGTGGCTGCCGCTGTTCTCCCGGTCCACCAGACCCGGCTTGGGGGTGGTGGCGACCTCGTATAAAAGCGCCTGGGTGGCAAGCCGCGCGGCATCGGCACTGTCTGATGCAGCCAGCGCCCGGCGCAGAATTTCCTGGGTTTTCGCCTGCAATTCCGCAACGGTGTGTGTACGGCTCCGGGCGCAGACCTGGGCCGGTCCGCCGCAGATCAGGCATTTGCGTCCCTGCAGGCCCAGCTCCTGACGATCCACCTTCCGTCCGTCCGGGCAAAGCACGTCCATATCAAACAGCCGTCCCACCGGGGCGTGATCCTCAATCTCTGCCGTGATTGCCTTGACCGCAAGTGGGTCCGCGTCCAATAGAAAGATAGCTTCATTTCCGGTCTTTTCCTGAATTTCTTCAAAATAAGTTACGGGAACGCCAGTCAAGTCCAACTGCTCCCGCAGAAGCCGCTTGCCCAGTGCATAGCCCCGGCGGATCAGGGAGCTGTTCTTCACCGGTCCCGCAATATTCATTGTAAAGCAAATCATCGTCCTGTCATACGTGCGCAGCAGCGCCTGCTGCCGGGCAGAGCGCCGCTCCCGGGCTTCCAGCATTTCCGGCAATGTCACTTCCGTGATCATCTTTGACCGCTCCTTTGTCGACATTTCGCAGCAGTTCCGCAAACGCGTTCCCCTGCGGCAGCGCCAAAGCTTCCTCCCGACGAAGGGGTCTGCGTGTATTCATAATACAGTAGATGCGCTCCGTTGTGAAGCCCCTGTTTTCCGAAATGCCGGATGGAAAAAGATGGGATCATGAAAGCGCCATGATGATGGGTATATTCTGAAAACGATCCGTTTTAATGGACGATACTGCCGGTATACTGTTTGTGATCAGACATAGAAAGAGAAAAACAGGAGGCAGTGAATATGAATTTCTTCTCAAATGGAAACGGTCAATTTCAATATGAGCACCTGGAGCACAAGAGCTTTGCGGAACTGTTTGCCCTGAAGCATCAGGCGGAGCACACGCTGGAGGTCCTGCGCAGAAAAGAGCCCATCGCGGGCTGGAAACGCAGCGTCGCCTATGCCGACTGGGTGGGGCGGAATGTCCAGTGCATCGAAAATCTGGATAAGATCCGCGCGGAGATCCTGCGCCGCAAGAAACGGGCCAGGGCAGCGGGCATCAATGTCTTTGCCTTCGACGGAAAACGGCTGTTGACATAACCACTCCCAAGAAACTGTCCAGCCAATGTAGGAAACCCTTCGGCGTCATCGCAGTAGGTTGTTAATGCAAAAACTTATAATTAGCACCGGCGCGGCAGCGCCCTTGGCTCTCCCAAAGGGAGAGTCAAGGTTGCTTCGCTTTCGTACCATGTCCAGCAAAATACCATTCATCAGAACACACAGTGACCCACGTGGCGGGAGGCTGATAGCCTCCCCCTGTTCTGCCAAAAATCTGCTCTGCAAAATGCAATTTTTGCGCGTGATGTCCTGGCAGGGGAGGGCTCTGTTCCTATCGATATGAAAATATCGACAAAAATAATGGCGAAATATGCAAAATTTTTGTACATTCTGCTTGATTGCCGGAGAAAAATGCGCTATAATGGTACTTGCATATAAAAAGGGGGTACAATCCTATGCTTGATCAATCTTACTACCGCAAAACCGATGAGATCATCGCGCGTTATGGCAAGAAAGACAGCGCATTGATTCCCATCATGCAGGACGTTCAGGCGGAATACCGTTATCTGCCCGGCGAACTGCTCTCCTACATCGCCGGGCAGATCGGCATCACCGAGGCCAAAGCCTATTCCGTTGCCACTTTCTATGAGAACTTTTCCTTTGAAGCCAAGGGCAAGTACGTCATCAAGGTCTGTGACGGCACCGCCTGCCATGTCCGTCACTCCACCCCCGTTCTGGAAGCGCTGTGGAAGGAACTGGGTCTGAGCAAGAAAAAACACACCACCGACGATATGCTGTTCACCGTGGAAACCGTATCCTGCCTGGGTGCCTGCGGCCTGGCTCCCACCATGATGGTCAATGAGCAGGTCTATCCCTCCATGACCCCGGAGAAGGCTCTGGCAGTGATCGAGGAACTGAGAGGTAAGCGCTGATGATCAATACTGTTGAAGAACTGAAGCTGGCCCAGGAAGCCGCCAGTAAGGAAATCGATCGGTATAGCTGCCGCGTTCTGGTTTGCTCCGGCACCGGCTGTATCGCCACCGGCTCCCATAAGATCCATGAAATTTTCGAAGACCTGGTGAAGGACACCGCCGGCATCGAGCTGGTGTTCTCCCCCTGCGGCGGTCACGAGGACGAGAAGGTCGTCGGCGTGAAAAAGACCGGCTGCCAGGGCTTCTGCGAGCTGGGACCCCTGGTCCGTGTGCAGAAGAACGGCCGAACCATCCAGTATGTCAAGGTCCAGCCCGAGGACTGCGCCGAGATCCTGGAAAAGAGCGTCCTGGGCGACGAGGTCATTGACCGCCTGCTGTATAAGAAGGGCGACGTGGCATACGTCCAGCCCAGCGAGATCCCCTTCATTGCCAAGCAGACCAGAATCGTTCTGGAAAACTGCGGCAGATTCGATGCCGAATCCCTGGATGAGTATCTGGCCTCCGGCGGCTTTGAGGCTCTGCGCAAGGCCATGTTCGAGCTGGGCCGCGATGGGGTCATCAACGAAGTGGATGCCTCCGGCCTGCGCGGCCGCGGCGGCGGCGGCTTCCCCACCGGTAAGAAGTGGAAGCAGGTGGCCCGCCAGAAGGAGCAGGAGCGCTATGTGGTCTGCAACGGCGACGAGGGCGACCCTGGCGCGTTTATGGACGGCTCCGTCATGGAAGGTGACCCCTTCAAGCTCATCGAAGGCATGATGATCGCGGGCTACGCGGTGAGGGCAGAAAACGGCTATATCTATGTCCGTGCCGAGTATCCCATGTCCGTTGCCCGCCTGCGTAACGCCATTTCCCAGCTGGAGGAGCGGGGCCTGCTGGGCGACAACATCCTGGGTACCGACTTTAACTTCCATTTGCACATCAACCGGGGCGCAGGCGCATTCGTCTGCGGCGAGGGCTCCGCGCTGACCGCCTCCATCGAGGGCAACCGCGGCATGCCCAGAACCAAGCCCCCCAGAACCGTGGAAAAGGGCCTGTGGGAAAAGCCCACGGTTCTGAACAACGTGGAAACCTACGCCAACGTGCCCAAGATCATTCTGCAGGGCGCGGACTGGTTCAAGTCCATCGGCACCCCCGGCAGCCCCGGCTGCAAGACCTTCTCCCTCACCGGCGCCGTGGAAAACACCGGTCTGATCGAAGTCCCCATGGGCTCCACCCTGCGCCAGATCATTTTCGACATCGGCGGCGGCCTGAAGAACGGCCAGGAATTCAAGGCGGTTCAGATCGGCGGCCCCTCCGGCGGCTGCCTGACGGAAAAGCATCTGGACGAGCCTCTGGACTTTGACTCCGTCAAGAAGTTCAACGCCATCGTCGGCTCCGGCGGCATGGTGGTCATGGGTCAGGACACCTGCATGGTGGAGGTCGCCCGGTTCTTCATGAGCTTCACCCAGCGCGAATCCTGCGGCAAGTGCACCCCCTGCCGGGAGGGCACCAAGCGGATGCTGGAGATCCTGGAGCGGATCGTCAACGGCCAGGGCAAGCTGGAGGATCTGGACACCCTGGAAGAGCTGGCGACCATGGTCAAGACTATGGCTCTGTGCGGCCTGGGCAAGAGCGCGCCTCTGCCCGTCATCTCCACGCTGAACACCTTCCGGGATGAGTATATTGAGCATATCGTTGATAAGAAGTGCCGCGCCAAGACCTGTACCGCGCTGCGCCGCTATGTCATCAATCCCGCGTTCTGCAAGGGCTGCTCCAAGTGCGCCCGGAACTGCCCCGTCAATGCCATCTCCGGCGTTGTCAAGAAGCCCTACACCATTGATAGCGACAAGTGCATCAAGTGCGGCGCCTGTAAGGAAAACTGTGCCTTCGATGCCATCTATGTCGAGGCATAAGGAGGGGAAAGTATGGGAATCATTACCATTAACGATAAGAAGTACGAGTTTACCAACGAAAAAAACATTCTCTCCATCATCCGCAAGGCCGGTATCGAGGTGCCCACCCTGTGCTATCAGCCCGAGCTGAGCATCTTCGGCGCCTGCCGTCTGTGCACTGTGGAGGATGACCGCGGCCGCTGCTTCGCCTCCTGCTCAGAAGAGCCCCGGGACGGCATGGTGATCTACACCCATACCGAGCGCCTGCGCCGCCACCGCAAGCTGATCGTGGAGCTGCTGCTGGCGGCCCACTGCCGCGACTGCACCACCTGCGACAAGCATGGCAAGTGCACCCTGCAGAAGCTGGCCTACCAGCTGGGCGTCAACACCGTACGCTTCGAAAACCACCGCCCCGAGTACAAGGTGGACTTCTCCTCTCCCTCCATCGTCCGGGACCCCAACAAGTGCATCCTCTGCGGCAACTGCGTCCGCGTGTGCAACGAGATCCAGACCGTGGGCGTTCTGGGCTTTGCCCACCGGGGCACCGATGCCCTTGTCACCCCTGCCTTTGACCGGGAAATGGCAGCCACCAACTGCGTCTCCTGCGGCCAGTGCCGTGTGGTCTGTCCCACCGGCGCCCTGACCATCCACCACAACATGACCGAGGTCTGGAATGCTCTGGGCGACAAGAACACCCGGGTGGTGGCGCAGATCGCCCCCGCTGTCCGGGTTGCCGTGTCCGAGGCCTTCGGATTGCCCAAGGGGGAAAACTCCATGGGCAAGATCGTCGCCGCCCTGCACCGCATGGGCTTCGACGAGGTCTTCGACACCACCTACAGCGCAGACCTGACCATCATGGAGGAATCCGCCGAGTTCCTGGACCGGGTGGCCAATGGCGGGACCCTGCCGCTGCTCACCTCCTGCTGCCCCGCCTGGGTGAAATTCGTGGAGAATGAGTATCCCGAGTTCAACAGGAATATTTCCACCTGCCGCAGCCCCCAGGGTATGTTCTCCGCGGTTCTGAAACACTACTATGCCGACGAGGCCAACGCCCAGGGCAAGAAGACCTATGTGGTCTCCATCATGCCCTGCACCGCCAAGAAGATGGAGGCCGAGCGCCCGGATTCCTACACCAACGGCGTCAAGGACACCGACATCGTCCTGACCACCCATGAGCTGATCCGGATGATCGACGCCCACGGCATCAACTTCGAGACCCTGCCCAGCGAGGCCTGCGATATGCCCTTCGGCATCGGCTCCGGCGGCGGCGTGATCTTCGGCGTCACCGGCGGCGTCACCGAGGCGGTTCTGCGCCGTCTGGTGGATGGCCACGACCCGGCAACCCTGACTGCCATTGCCGAAAGCGGCGTCCGGGGAGATTCCGGCATCAAGGAATTCACCGTTCCCTACAACGGCATCGATGTGAAGATCTGCGTGGCTTCCGGCCTGGGCAATGCCCGCAAGGTCCTGGAGGCTGTGAAGTCCGGCGCCAAGGAATACCACTTCATCGAAGTCATGGCCTGCCCCGGCGGCTGTGTCATGGGCGGCGGTCAGCCTGCCGACGGCGCCCCCAAGGCCTGCCGTGCTGCGTACCGCACCAAGGGCCTGTACGCCGCGGACGGCGATATGGCCATCAAAAAGCCCAACGAGAACCCTCTGATGGATGTGTTCTACAACGGCTACTTCAAGGGCAAGGCCCACGAGCTGTGCCATGTGCCCCACGGCACCCACGAATAATCCGCAGTAAATAATCATCCCCCTGCCAGAAAAGCAGGGGGATGATTTTTGGGGAATGTTTCAGAGGATGAGGGGGACGAGGCCGTAGAGAACCGCGCCAATGACACCGCTGAACAAAATCGCCTGAACGGGGCCCAGCTTTTTCTTCTGCAGCAGCACCAGCATGACAAAGGAAAGGCCGATGCCGATACCGTTCAGGTCTTCAAAGCGGAAGTCCGCGATGCCGCCGCCCCACCAGGCGTTGGCGCAGAGCCGGAGGGCCGCGGAGATCACCATGGCAGCCACGGCGGGATGGAGACTGTTCAGAATCGCCTTGACAATGCCCAGATCCCGGTATTTGAAGTAGACCTTGGCCATCAGGATCACGATCACCACCGCAGGGGCCACATAGGAAAGGGTTGCCGCAATGGTGCCGGGAACGCCCGCCACCCGGGTACCCACGAAGGAGGCAATGTTGATGCCCAGAGGACCGGGGGTCATCTCGGAAATGGAGATGATGTCCGTAAATTCCGCGTTGGTCAGCCACATCTGCTGATCCACCACCCGGTTTCGGATCAGCTCCATGGAGCCAAGACCTCCGCCGAAGCTGAAGGCGCCCAGCAGGAGAAAGACCTGAATCAGCTTGAGGAGAATCATGCCGCGCCTCCTTTCTTTGCCGCCGCCAGACTGACAATGGCGCCCACGGCGCCGCAGGCCACCAGGGTGAGGATCATATCCACGCCCAGGAAGACCACAGCAGTCACCGCACCGATGAGCAGCACCCAGGAGAGCACCGTTTTGCTCTTGACGGCGTTGGCGGTCATGGTGACAGCCACATTGATGAGCACGGCGGCCACACCGGCCTGCATCCCCTTCAGCACCAGTGCCACCACCACGTTGCTGCGGAACTGCACATAGACATAGGAGATCAGCGTCAGAATGATCATGGGCGGCGTCACGGTGCCCAGCACCGTCAGCAGCGCGCCGAGAACACCGGCCACATGGTAACCGATGATGATGGAGGTATTCACCGCCATGACGCCGGGGCAGGACTGGGCGATGGCCACCATGTCCATCACCTCATCCTGGGAGATCCACTTCAAGTCCTCCACGAATTTCTTCTGCAGCAGGGAAATGATCACCATGCCGCCGCCGAAGGTGCAGCAGCTGATGAGAAAACAGGTGCGAAACAGGGTCCAATAGACGCCCTTTTTCTCGTTTTTCAAAATATACCACCTCTCGACGCCCATTTTATCACCGAAACTGCGGGATGTCAAACAGGGGGGTTGATGCCCAATTTCCCTCTGTTCATTTCACCGGTTCTGTGATATACTGACAAAGAAATCTAGGCCTGACACAGCAGACAGGCAAATGGTAATTTGTCGGGGCAAATTACCACCCAGCCAATGTAGGGGAGGATATCATCCTCCCGCGCAGTGGGGCTTCCCGATCCTGTACTTTGTTGGGCGAATTCGTACAATGCTGGACAAATAACCATTCAACCAAACACGCAGTTATCCCACGTGGCGGGAGGCTGATAGCCTCCCCTACAGTGACCTGAGCAAAAACCTGCTCTACAAATTACAATTTAGGTTATCGGCTTTAGTAAGCATACCACAAGATATAGA
>CALYTP010000032.1:0-16838 GCA_945486915.1 uncultured Clostridia bacterium
CTGACGGGCGGGACGGGCGAGAACCTCATAGATTTCCGTGGAGGTAAGTGTGACCGTCTTGGGCATGCCGGTCTTGGCATCTCTGCCCTTGACGTTCATGCTCATCTCTTCATGGCGGGGGTACACCTGGCCGATCTGAATTTTTACATCCTCCGCTGTGACCTGCCCGATGATCACGCCGTATTTCCGGCGAACATATCTGCCGATGGCTTCGTCGAAGGCATCGCCCGCGATCTTCAGAGAGGAGGACACCGCAACACCGTTCATGGTCAGCACAGCGATATCCGTGGTGCCGCCGCCGATATCCACGACCATATGTCCTTTGGCGTCCTTCAGATCCAATCCGGCACCCAGACCGGCAGCCAGCGGCTCTTCAATCAGGAAGACTCTTCGTGCGCCCGCCTCAATGGCCGCATTGATGACGCTTCGCTCCTCAACTTCAGAAACGCCGCTGGGAACGCTGATGACAACACGGGGCTTCGGCGTAAACACGGAAGCCTTGGTTGCGGACTTGAACATCTCCTGAAGCATTCTCACGGTCATTTCGTGGTCGGAAATGATGCCGTCCCGCAGAGGCCGCATGGCAACCACGTTGCCGGGGGTACGGTTCAGCATATTCCGGGCCGCGGCGCCAACCTGAAGAATCTTGCCGGTATTCCGGTCCAGGGCAACAACGCAGGGCTCGCGAACCACAAGGCCTTTGCCGTCTGCATAAATCAAAACATTGGAGGTACCCAGGTCAACACCCAGGTCATTGGAAAACAATTGCATTTGAATCACCCACTGGTTATTTTTTTCGGTAATGCACCGCCGCAATGGCAGCGCAGTGAACTTCTTTGGCTCCTGCCGACAGGAGAACCCTGGCGCATTCTTCCGTTGTGGCTCCGGTGGTGAAAACATCATCCAGAATCAGAATGCGCTTGCCCCGGATATCCGCATCACGAACAAGCCGGTACGCACCCAGCACATTGGCCTTTCGCTCGGAATCCTTAAGGATGCCCGACTGCGGCGGAGTATTTCGGACTTTGCACAGCAACCGCCGGGGATGCTTGCCCAATTCCCGGCCAACTTCCCGCGCCAGAAGCTCGCTCTGGTCATATCCTCGCTTCAGCCGCCGGATGCGGCTGACAGGCACCCACGTCAGGATATCAAACTCCTCAGGACCGTCCCTCAGAAGCTTCATGGCAAGAAGCCTGCCGAATTTTGGAGCCAGATGAAAGGCTTTTCGGAACTTGTATCGATGGATACAGCTGCGGACATCATTCTCATAGTACCAGATTGCAGTAAAACTGTCAAGGAAATGGAGCCTGTTTTTTCCCTTGGGCGGCGGATTTGATGTGCCGAAGGGGTATTGTGGGGTATTTGTCCGGCAGCTTCGGCACAAATCCATCTCGTCCTTGTCCAGCAGTCTGCCGCAGAGCATGCATTTTTGCGGAAACAAAAGCTCCCGAAACCAATAGATTGCCCTTCTCATGATGTACGCCCCTGAAGGCGGAGCTTCAGTCCTGTATACCTGCGGTTTTTCTTTGCATTTTCAGTCATTGCAGCAATGGTCTCTTCCCGGCCCACAATGATCAGAAGCTCCCGGGCACGGGTGATGGCCGTATAAAGAACACTGCGGTTGAGAAGATAAGGAGAGCCGCTCCAGGCCGTCAGAATCACCGCGCGGTACTCGCTGCCCTGGCTCTTGTGCACCGTGATGGCGTAGGCAGGCTCCAATTCTCCCAGTTGGGTAAAATCGTAGTCCGCTTCCCGATCGTCAAAGGTCACCCGCAGAATCTCCTGATTCAGATCAATCAAAGAAACCGTTCCCACATCTCCGTTGAAAATGCCCGTACCAACGGCGCTGCCGTCGCTTTTCTTCCAGACAATATCGTAGTTGTTGCGAATCTGCATGACCCGGTCGCCTTCCCGGAAGATGATGTCGCCAAACGCCTTTTCCTTCTTATCCGGCATCGGCGGATTCAGGGCTGCCTGAAGCATTTTGTTGAGGCTGGCAGTGCCCACGCCGCCCTTTCGGGTGGGAGAAAGCACCTGGATCTCCCCGGGACGAATGCCCATGTTATTGGGCAGACGGGTGGTGCACAGATCCCGGATCAACTGGTTCAGACTCTCCTCGGAGGTTCTGCGCATAAAGAAGAAATCACTGCTCACATTTTTCAGCTCCGGCATCTGTCCCTGATTGACCCGGTGGGCATTCATGACGATCAGACTCTGCTGGGCCTGGCGGAAGATCTCCGTCAGCTGAACCACAGGCAGAACTCCGCTGCGAAGCATATCACTCAAGGGGAACCCCGGCCCCACCGGCGGCAGCTGGTCCGGGTCGCCCACGAGGATCAGCCGTTTTCCCTTGGGAATGGCCTTCAACAGGCTTGAAAGCAGCAGAACATCCACCATGGACATCTCGTCCACAATAACGGCATCACACTTCAGAGGGTTGTCCTCGTCCCGGACAAATTCCATTCTTCCGGTGGCCTGATCGATACCCGCTTCCAGAAGCCGGTGGATGGTGGAGGCATCCTCCCCCGTCACTTCGGTCAGCCGCTTGGCTGCTCTTCCGGTGGGGGCAGCCAGCAGACACTTCTGCTGCATATTACCCAAAAGATTCAGAATGCCGTTCAAAACCGTGGTTTTACCGGTACCCGGGCCGCCTGTGATAATCAGCAGGCCCGAGGTGGCTGCTTCCCGGATGGCCTGCTCCTGCTTTTCGGAATAGTGCAGCCCACTCTCCTGCGCCGCGCTGCAAAGGAGCTTGTCCAGGCCACGGGGTTCCGGAAAGGAAGAAGCCGCAAATTCCTTCAGACGCATGGCGCAGTACAGCTCCGCCTCATGCAGCTGGGGAAGGTAATCCACCTGAATGCCCGCCAGCGTATCGGAAACGATCCTGCCCGCACCCTGCATCCTCCCAATCCCCTGCTTCACCGTCTCATCATCCACCGAGAGCAGCTGGCAGGTGGCCTGGCAGAGCTTATCCTCCGGCAAAAAACTATGCCCTGCCGACAGATTATAGTGCAGCTCAAACAGGAGTCCGGCTTCCACCCGGCGCGGATCATCTCCGGCAACCCCCAGCTCAATGGCGAAGCGGTCCACCGCTCCGAAGGGAGCGTCCAGCCCTTCATCCATCAATAAATAGGGATCATCATACAGCAGTTCAATTGTACTGTCTCCATAAAGCTTGTAGGTACGCACCGCCAGTTCCGCCGGAAGGCGGTGCAGGGCAAAGAACTCCATCAGCTGCCGCATCCCGACCTGAAGCCGGAATTCCTCACCGATGGCCTTTGCTTTTTCCCGGGAAATGCCTGGAACCTCTGCAAGTCTGCCCGGATTGCGTTCCATAATGCTGAGGGTTTCCTCCCCGAAGCATTCCACAATTCTGGCGGCAGTCTTTGGGCCGATGCCCTTGATGACCCGGCTGGACAGATATGCAAGAATATCCTGAGCGGACTGGGGCATAAGCCGCTCCAAAAACTCCGCCTCAAATTGCTTTCCGTAGCTGGAATGGGTGCTCCAGCGTCCCGTGACCATCAGCTGCTCACCCACCGCCGGAAGTGGGATCGTCCCCACCACGGTCACTGTCTGGCCTCCGCCGACGCTCAGCCGCAGCACAGCATACCCATTTTCATAGTTCTGGTATATCACTGCACAGATCGTGCCCTGCAGGATATCCATTTCCTGTTCCGTCATCTGTTTCCGCTCCCATCCAACACCGGGCCAGGGAAGCTCTGATTCAATCGGCAAGAGCTGACAGCGAGAGATTTTGCTTCCTCAGAAAGTTTGAAAAATCGAGGAATACTGTATGTATTTCCGATTTTCCAAACTGCACTGAGGGAGCAAAAGATCCGCTGCTCAGCCGTAGACGATTTATTCAGAGGTTCCCTAGCTTCTCCCGGTCGATCAATTCTATTTCTCTATCGCTGAGCGCCCAGCACTCCACAGGAAGCAGGTTCTCGGTAAGAACCAGAATCCTGCATCGGACCAACCCGATTTTCCGAAGCTGCGCCAGAGCCGACGCCAGAATAATGCGGTCTTCCGGCCTTCCGAAACATACAACTTCCCCGGAAGCACCCCGGTAGAGAAACCAGAGCGCCAGGACCACCGCCGCGCAGACAATTCCAAAAGCTGTCAGAAAACCAACCAGACACCACAGACCCATTCGGATCACCCCAGAGTAGTATATGTTCCATGCATCCATTGTGTCAGACAGTAGTTTACTACAAATTCCGTGAAAAAGAAAGCGTTCATTCAAAAATTCGCTGTTTTCTTTTTGCTCATGCCGATTCCTTTCAAAAAAACATGGCACTTTATGCCAATAATCGCCGGAAAAATCCGTTTATATTCGTTCTTTCCTGGGGATGGGAAAATATAACACACAATTCACAAATTGTCCCTTGAATCTTCGTGCAAAATAATGTATACTAAATCTAATTATGGATTACTGTGTTTTATGGGAGGGGTGTGGAAATGAAGCAATGGAGTCTGCTGATCTGGCTGCCCCAATTCGGCATTTCCGTGGTCTTCCCCCTGATTGGCTTCATCATGCTTGCCGTCTGGCTTCATGAGCATTGGGGTTGGGGGGCATGGGTTATCTGGGTCGGGGTGCTCTTCGGCCTGTTTACCGCTGCCATTGGCGTTCGCGATACCATCAAGGCTTTGGAACTGGTGGATAAGAAAAAAGCTCAGGAGCCTCCCACCGTTTCCTTCAACAATCATGAGTAAACCTTTGAGGAGGATACTTTCCCGATGAAATTACAGCCGGCTTCCAAAAAGGAAGTCATCCGCATTGCCGTCGGCAGCAGCATCTGCGCCATAGCGGAAATCGTCGTTTTTCTGATATTGAGCCTTCTGGGAGTCGGAAGCTTCGGATTTCCCGTCGTCATCGGAACCCTTGGAGGCACGCTGATCGCCATCTGCAATTTTACCCTGATGTGTCTGATGGTTCAGAGCGCAGCGGCTACCCAGGATGAAAAGCTCAGGCGCGCCAAGGTCCAGGGGAGCTATAATCTCCGGCTCTTTATCCAGGCAGGCTGGGTTGTGGCAGCCTTTCTGATTCCGTTCATCCAAGTCATCGCTGCAGCCATCCCCCTTCTCTTCCCCACTGCGGTGATTTACTATCTTCAGATCACCGGCAAGTTGATGCCCAAAAGCGATACCCCTGCCGCCCCGCGTCAGATCATCGAAGAGGACGGAGAAGAGAATGAAGACAATCTCAATTCCTTTGAAGTATAATCATTCCGTTTCAACTTTTTCCTGAGGTGAATGTCTATGGAACTGTCGATCAATGGTGCAAAATATCTGGCGGAGTTCGAACTTCCGCTGCTGGGAACCGTCCATCTGACCCAGACCGTCGTGGTCAGCTGGCTGGTGATGCTCATCATCACCGTGCTGTGCATCTGGCTGGGTTCCGGTCTGAAGGTGACGAACATCAGCAGAAAGCAGGCCGTCGCAGAAATGGCCGTCACTTCCCTGGTAAAGTTTGTCCATGACAACATGGGCACGGAATTTGATCACTACATTCCTCTGGTGGGTACCATTTTTGCCACCAGCGTTGTTTCCAACCTGATCAGCCTGCTGGGCATCTGGAGCCCCACCGCCGACCTGATGACGGAGCTGGGCTGGGCACTGGTGGTCTTTGTCCTGATTACCTATCACAAAATCAAATCCTCCGGCATCGGCGGCTATCTGAAGAGCTTCCTGGACCCCATCTTTGTCATGGCTCCCATCAATGTCATGTCCGAGCTCTTTACCCCCATCAGCATGGCCTGCCGTCACTTCGGAAACATCCTGTCTGGCACCGTCATCAGCGCTCTGATCTACGGCTCGCTCACCGCTGCCAGCTATGGCCTGATGAACCTGCTGGGTTCCAGCCTCTTCGGCGCCATCGCCATCACCGTCATCGGTGCGGCACTCTTCGTATTCGGCAGATCCAAGGGCAAGAAGGCGCTGAAGATCGTCGGCATCATCCTGGGTGTTCTGGGTGTGCTGGCACTGATTACCATGGCAGGAATCAACTTCCCCTGGCTGTCCATTGGTATACCCGCCATTACCAGCTTCTATTTTGACTGGTTTGGCGGCTGCATCCAGGCATTCATCTTCTGCACCCTGACCACCATCTTCATCAAGCAGGCTGCAGGCTGATTTTCCGTCAAAAAGGCCGCAAGGCCATTTGAATAAAAATGCAAAACAATTTAGGAGGCAATTTTTTATGGATTTTACCGTCTTAGCAAAAGGTATCGCTCTGTGCGGCTGTGCCATCGGCGCCGGTCTGGCTCTGATTGCAGGTATCGGCCCTGGTATCGGCGAAGGCAACGCTGTTGCCCGTGCCTGTGAGGCCATTGGCCGTCAGCCCGAGTGCAAGGGCGACGTCACCAGCACCCTGATCCTCGGTGTTGCTCTGTCCGAGACCACCGGTATCTACGGCTTCGTCACCGGTCTTCTGCTGATCTTCTTTGCTCCCGGCCAGTTCATGAAGTTCCTGGGCTAATCTTCCGGCAATCCAACCAAACTACCGGAAGGAGGCAAATCAATGGAGACACTTTATCAGTCCCTTGTGGCAGTGGAACCCCTTACCCTGATTGCCACCATCTGCAACCTGTTTGTCCAGATGTTCATCATCAAAAAGTTCTTGCTGGATAAGATTCTGCACGTGCTGGATCAACGCCGGGAAGCAGCCGACAAGCAGATCACCGATGCCCAGAACGCCAAAAAGGAAGCTCTGGAAATCAAGCAGACATATGAGCAGAATATGCTCCAGGCCACCCAGAAGGCCAATGAAATCCTGGTAAGTGCCCAGAAAACCGCTGTCGAACGGTCTGAAAAGATCATCGGCGATGCCCAGCAGCAGGCTGCTCAGATCAAGAGCAAAGCTTCTGCCGACATTGCCATGGAAAAGAAAAAGGCCATCAACGAGGCAAAGGATGAAATTTCCAGTCTGGCAATGGCCATTGCCAGCAAGGTTGTGGAGCGTGAGCTGGACGAGAAGGATCAGTCCGGTCTCATCGACCGTTTCATCAATGAATTGGGTGACCAGGTATGACCCAGATCGGAAGCGTTTACGGCGAGGCTCTTTATGAGCTGGCCCTGAGCGAGAATCTCTCCGATGAAATCAAAAGTCAGATGCAGGTTCTGAACGAAAGCTTTTCCGAAGAACCGGATTTTCTGCGTCTGCTCTGCTCCCCCAATCTGAGTAAGCCCGAGCGCTGCCAGATCATCGATCAGAGCTTTCGCGGTCATGTCCACGTCTATCTTCTGAACTTTCTGAAGATTCTCACCGAGAAGGGCTATATCCGGCAGTTTCCCGACTGCTGCGAAATGTATATCCAACTTTATAACCGTGATCACAATATCCTCAGTGTGACTGCCGTCACTGCCGTTGCCATGAGCAAGGCACAGCATGACGCCCTCATACAAAAGCTCAGCAGCATTACCGGCAAGTCCATCATGCTGCGCAACCAGGTAAACCCCGCATGTCTCGGCGGCGTTCGCCTGGATTACGACGGTCAGCGTCTGGATGGAACGGTGAAAAACCGCCTGGACAGCATCCAGAATCTGCTGAACAAAACCGTACTCTGATGAGAAAGCAGGGACAGTATGGAATTAAGACCTGAAGAAATCACGAAAATCATTCGTAATCAGATCAAGAATTACGAAAATAAGATGGAAGTATCCGAAACCGGCGTTGTCATCCTTGTGGGCGACGGCATTGCCAAAGCCTCCGGCCTGGAAAAGTGCATGGCCGGTGAGCTGGTGGAATTCCCCGACGGCTCCTATGGCATGGCGCAGAACCTGGAGGAAGATACCGTTTCCATCGTTATCCTTGGCTCTGATCAGGGTATCAAGGAGGGCGACACCGTGAAGCGTACCGGCAAGGTCGTGTCCGTGCCCGTGGGCGACGGACTGATTGGCCGCGTTGTCAACGCTCTGGGTGAACCCATTGACGGCAAAGGCTCCATCACTGCCGAAGCATTCCGGCCGATCGAGTCCCCTGCCCCCGGTATCATTGAGCGTCAGCACGTCAACCGGCCTCTGCAGACCGGTATCAAGGCCATCGACTCCATGATCCCCATCGGCCGCGGCCAGCGTGAGCTTATCATCGGTGACCGTCAGACCGGTAAAACCACCATTGCCACCGATACCATTCTGAACCAGAAGGGGAAGAATGTGATCTGTATCTATGTCGCCATCGGACAGAAGCGTTCCACGGTTGCCCAGGTTGTGGAAAACCTGAGCCAGGGCGGCGCCATGGACTATACCATCGTCGTCTCCGCAACCGCTTCCGAGCTGGCACCCATGCAGTATATCGCCCCCTACTCCGGCTGCACAATGGGCGAATACTTCATGCATCAGGGCAAGGATGTTCTGGTTATTTACGACGACCTGAGCAAGCACGCCGTTGCCTACCGTGCCATTTCCCTGCTGATCCGCCGTCCCCCCGGACGCGAGGCTTACCCCGGCGACGTTTTCTATCTGCACTCCCGTCTGCTGGAGCGTGCTGCACAGCTGTCCCCCGAACTGGGCGGCGGCAGTCTGACGGCGCTTCCCATCATTGAGACCCAGGCCGGTGACGTTTCTGCATACATTCCCACCAACGTCATTTCCATCACCGACGGCCAGATCTTCCTGGAAACCGAGCTGTTCAACTCCGGCGTTATGCCCGCTGTGAACCCCGGTATTTCTGTCTCCCGTGTCGGCGGCGACGCACAGATCAAAGCCATGAAGAAGGTTGCAGGCTCCCTGAAGCTGCTGTACTCCCAGTACCGTGAGCTGCAGAGCTTCGCACAGTTCGGCTCCGATCTGGACGCTGACACCAAGGAACGCCTTGCTCTGGGCGAACGCATCGTGGCCGTTCTGAAGCAGAAGAACAACTCCCCCAAGGAAGTTGCCCAGCAGGTGTGCATCATCTATGCCGTCACCCACGGCTATCTGCACTCCGTGAGCGTGGATCAGGTGCCCGAATTTGAACAGAGATTGGAAGAGCACATGAACAATCTCCACTGCGATGTTCTGGAGGCAATCCGTTCCACCGGCAAGCTGGAATCCGATACGGAAGCCGCGCTGAAGGACGCGCTGGATGAGCTGGTCAAGCAGTTCGCCCCCGCATAAGGAGGGCTGAACATGGCTGGCGTTTCTACCAAGGAGATCAAAAACCGAATCCGAAGCATGGAGAGCACCAAGCAGATCACCAAAGCAATGGAAATGGTGGCTGCCTCCAAGCTCCGCCGTGCCCAGGCTCAGGTGCTGAACTCCCGTCCCTATTTTGAGATTCTCCACCAGACCATCACCGATATTGCGGTATCCAACCGTGATTTCACTTCCGTTTACCTGAAAACTCCCTCTGTATCCAAGGTGATGTATATCGTCATCGCCGGTGACCGCGGTCTTGCCGGCGGCTACAACAGCAATGTCCTGAAGCTCGTGGAACAGCAGATCCAGGGTCTCGATGCCGAGGTTCTTCCCATCGGCAAAAAGGCAGTGGAGTTTTTCCGGAGTCGCAGGATTCCCGCATTTACGGAAAGCTATGCCGAGGCTGCCGATCTGAGTATCGGTGACTGCTTCTCCATTGCCAAACAGCTTTGCAAAGCGTTTCACAATGGGATTTATGGTGAAATTCATGTGGCTTACACGAACTTCGAATCCATGCTGTCTCAGTCTCCGGCTGCCATGAAGCTGCTGCCTCTGGAGCGGCCGCAGGCTGCACCGGACGGAAAGTACGGCGGCATCATCTATGAGCCCAACAGCGAAGAAGTTTTTGACGCCATCATCCCCGAGTATCTGGGCGGCGTCCTTTACGGAGCCGTGTGCGAATCCCGGGCATCCGAGCAGGCTGCCCGCCGCACCGCCATGGACAATGCAACCCAGAACGCCGAGGACATGATTGCCGATCTGAGCCTGAAATTCAACCGGGCCCGGCAGGCTGCCATTACCCAGGAAATCACGGAAATCGTGGCTGGTTCTTAATCTTTTCTATTTGCATTTTGCATTCCGCATTTTGCATTCTTCTCCCCCATTTTTGACAAAAGGAGTTGAATCCAATGGCAAACAACAAAGGAACAGTCATCCAGGTAATGGGTCCTGTTCTGGATATTCGTTTTGCGGATGACCAGCTGCCCAAGCTGCTCAACGCAATTCTCGTGAAAAACGGAGAAAACACCATCACCGCCGAGGTTGCACAGCACATCGGTGACAATGTGGTGCGCTGCATCGCCATGTCCTCCACCGACGGTCTGCAAAGAGGCACCGAAGCGGAAGATACCGGCGCTCCCATCTCCGTTCCCGTGGGCGATGCGTGCCTGGGCCGTGTCTTCAACCTGCTGGGCCAGCCCATTGACAATAAGCCTCAGGTACAGACTCAGGATCGCTGGCCCATCCACCGCCCCGCTCCCTCCTATGAGGAGCAGCAGCCCGCTACCGAGATTCTGGAAACCGGCATCAAGGTCATCGACCTGATCTGCCCCTACGCCAAGGGCGGTAAGATCGGTCTGTTCGGCGGCGCCGGTGTTGGCAAGACCGTTCTGATTCAGGAGCTGATCTACAACATCGCCACCGCCCACAACGGCTACTCCGTGTTCACCGGCGTCGGCGAGCGCACCCGCGAGGGCAACGACCTTTACAACGAAATGACGGAGTCCGGCGTTATCTCCAAGACCGCCATGGTCTTCGGCCAGATGAACGAGCCCCCCGGAGCCCGTATGCGCGTGGGCCTGTCCGGTCTGACCATGGCAGAGTACTTCCGGGATGTGAAGCACCAGGATGTGCTGCTGTTCATCGACAACATCTTCCGTTTCACCCAGGCCGGTTCCGAGGTCTCCGCACTGCTGGGTCGTATGCCCTCCGCCGTCGGCTACCAGCCCACTCTGGCTACGGAAATGGGCGCCCTGCAGGAGCGTATCACCTCCACCAAGGATGGCTCCATCACCTCCGTTCAGGCTGTCTACGTCCCTGCCGACGACCTGACCGACCCCGCCCCTGCCACCACCTTCGCCCACCTGGATGCCACCACCGTTCTGGACCGCGGCATTGCCTCTCTGGGTATCTACCCTGCCGTGGATCCTCTGGACTCCACCTCCCGTATTCTCTCCCCCGAGATTCTGGGTCAGGAGCATTACGAGACTGCCCGTGCCGTTCAGAGCATTCTGCAGCGCTACAAGGAGCTGCAGGACATCATTGCCATCATGGGTATGGACGAGCTCAGCGAGGAAGACAAGCTCACCGTCAACCGTGCCCGGAAGGTGCAGCGTTTCCTGTCCCAGCCCTTCCATGTCGCCGAGCAGTTCACCGGTTATCAGGGCAAATACGTCCCCCTGAAGGAGACCATCCGGTCCTTCAAGGAGATCATCGAGGGCAAGCACGACGACATTCCCGAGTCCTACTTCCTGTTTGCCGGTTCCATCGACGAGGTTGTTGCCAAGTTCCGGGGCGGTGAGAAGGCATGACGAGCTTTCCCCTGAAAATCGTCACCCCCGACGGGCTTGTTTTTGACGGCAGCGCCGAGCAGATCATCGTCCGCACCACCAGCGGAGATGTGGCCATCCTGGCCCGTCACATCAATTATGTGGCTCCTCTGGGCATGGGCAGGGCCGTCATCATTGCCGAAGGCGTTCGCCGGACGGCAGCTTGCATCGGCGGCATGCTCAGCGTTGTGGACGGTGCTGTGACCCTGGTGCCCACCACCTTTGAATGGTCCGATAAGATCGACCTGGATCGGGCCAATGCCGCCTATGAAAAAGCGGACAAGGTGCTGAAAAATCCCTCGTCCTCCGATAACGACCTGAAGCTGGCAGAAGCCAAGCTTCGCCGGGCTTTGGTCAGAAGAAGCGTGGCATCCAACAAATAACGCAGCAAAAGCGGGAGCATCCCAATTGGTGTGCTCCCGCTTAATATTTGTGTTTCAGTTTCTTCGCTGGTGGGGTGCCGCGCGGCGAATCACGGCAGGAATCTCCTTTACTTTGTGCTGTATTACTTCTGGCGGTGGAATGTGACAGAGCCGATTATTTCATTGTCCCAGTTTACAAATTTTAGGGTCATGGTATCGCTGAAGGTTCCCTGTACCCGGGCCCAGCTGCATTCAAGACTGCCGTTGCCGTCGTCAATCCAGCCGCCCTCTCCATATGTAAGGCCATCAATATCCATACATTTCAGATCCTCAGGAAATGTTCCGTCCACAAAATCCTGGTCAAACACAATGGTTGTGCCCGCAGGAGACTGGATGACCTTGAAGGAATTGGTGCGAATTCCGGCAATTACCTTCTCCTCGTCTGCCACATATACCATTTCCTCGCTGGCCGCTTCCTTTACGGTAAAGGGCAGCTGCGCACGCGTCACATCATTCTGGTCGGCAATGCGGGCGACAACCGAGCAGCTGCCCTTGCTTACAGACACCTTGGAGCTCTTTTGGCCGGTGATAACAATGGTCATTTCACTGTCGGACTGGCTCTTGAAAAATTCAGTTGCCACCGCGATGCCCAACTTATCCCGGTCATTGATATCGCCGCTGACGCACAGGAGCGTCTTGCCCTGCTGGGCAGCATAGTCCCCCAGGGTCTGGCCGGAGGGCAGTCCGATTTCGCTCACATCGTCCCCGGAGCCGCAATAGTCCGGGATAAGAATATATTTTTCGCCGCCGGAAACGCCAATGCTGATGGTAAAGGTGCCGCCGTCAAACAGACTTTCCAGCATGGTGCAGCTCCAATCCTCCATGGTCACCTGGGCGCTTTGGGTTTCGATATATGCCGCCGCCTCGGACGGGACAGCATAGGGGGTATCCTTGGTGATTTCCTGCATTCCCATGTAGTTCATGGCTGCCACCGCCGTTACAATCATCAGAGAAACCGCAACGATCGCCGCAATCAGCATATACTTCACCCGGCTGCGGCCGGATTTCTTTTCCCGATATTTTTCCATATCCTTTGCCTCCATAATATACTTGTCGTGAATATTTTCGAAGGAGCTGAGCAGATCATAAGCCTTCATAGCAAATCCTCCTTTTCCAAAAAGAATCTCAGCTTTTTCCGGGTGCGGCAGAGCTGGGTTTTCACGCTTCCGGCGGAAAGCCCTGTTTTCTCCGCGATTTCACCCACGGAGCGCAGATACCAATAGCGGGAAACGAAGAACGCGCGCTCCCGCTCCGGCAGAGTTTCCAGGAAGCGGTTCAGCGCTGCCTGAAGTTCTTTTCTTTGGAGCGTCCCTTCCGCTGTGTCGCTGCCTCCGATACAATCCTCCAGTTCCTCCAGCGCCACGTCGACCTCTCCCCCGCCCCGCTTTTCGGCGCTGCGTCTGCGCCACCGGTCCAGGGAAATATGCCGGGTGATTTTGGCAAGAAATGCGCCAAGCTGATTTGGCCGCGTGGGTGGAATACAATTCCAGGCAGCAAGATATGTATCGCTGACACTTTCCTCGGCATCCTCCCGATTGGAGAGAATACTCCATGCAATTTTGAAGCAGAAATGGCCGTACTTCCGATCCGTCTCCTGAATGGCTTGCTCTGATCGGGCGAAGAAAAGGTCAACGATCTGTGCGTCCATCATCGCCGTCACCTCCTGTGTGATTCTCTTTGTGTGTAAGGCCTTACACCTATTAAGGCGCAAAATATCTTTGATGGTCACACCATTGTCGCAGATTCCTTTGATATTTTCAATAAAATTATTGATTCCCTCTTGTAAATTCCCACAATTTGACGTATACTAAATTATAATTTTTTCCAGAAGAGAGGTAAACTGAAATGGATCTGATTTCTGTCAGAGAGCTGTTCAAGAACACAGCAGCCTATGCAGGCAAGGAAGTTGAAGTTGGCGGTTGGGTGCGCTCCATTCGTGCCAGCAAGCAGTTTGGCTTCATCGTCCTCAATGACGGTACTTATTTCACCCCTGTGCAGGTGGTTTATCATGATGCCATGGAGAATTTCCAGGAAATCTCCAAAACCAACGTCGGCGCGGCTCTGATTGTCAAGGGCACCGTGCTGCTGACCCCCGAGGCAAAGCAGCCCTTTGAAATCCAGGCAACCACTGTCACCGTGGAAGGCCCTTCCGCCGGTGACTACCCCATGCAGAAAAAGCGCCACAGCGTGGAGTTCCTGCGCACCATGCCCCACCTGCGCCCCCGCACCAATATGTTCCAGGCCGTATTCCGCGTCCGCAGCCTGGCCGCCTACGCCATTCACCAGTTCTTCCAGGAGCGGGACTTCGTGTATGTCCACACGCCTCTGATTACCGGCTCCGACTGTGAGGGCGCCGGCGAGATGTTCCAGGTCACCACCCTGGATCTGAGCAATGTCCCCAAGACCGAGGACGGCAAGGTGGATTTCAGCCAGGACTTCTTCGGCAAGCCCACCAACCTCACCGTTTCCGGCCAGCTCAACGGCGAAACCTTCGCCATGGCATTCCGCAACATCTATACCTTCGGCCCCACCTTCCGCGCCGAGAACTCCAACACCACCCGTCATGCGGCTGAGTTCTGGATGATCGAGCCGGAAATTGCCTTTGCCGATCTGAACGACGACATGCGTCTGGCCGAGGACATGATTAAGTATATCATTTCCTATGTCATGGAGCACGCTCCCGAGGAGATGGCATTCTTCAATTCCTTTGTGGACAAGGGCCTCATCGAGCGGCTGACCCATGTCCTGAACAGCGACTTCGGTCACATCACCTATACTGACGCCGTGAAGATTCTGGAGGAGCACAACGACCAGTTTGACTACCCCGTCCACTGGGGCAGCGACCTGCAGACCGAGCATGAGCGTTACCTGACTGAGGTCATCTTCCAGCGCCCTGTTTTCGTCACCGACTATCCCAAGGAGATCAAGGCCTTCTATATGAAGCTGAACCCCGACGGAAAGACCGTGGCAGCCATGGACTGCCTGGTGCCCGGCATCGGCGAAATCATCGGCGGCAGCCAGCGTGAGGACAACTACGACCTGCTGAAGGCCAGAATCGAGGAGCTGGGCATGCGCGCTGAGGACTACGATTTCTATATGGATCTGCGTAAGTACGGCTCCGCCCGTCACGCCGGCTTCGGTCTGGGCTTTGAGCGCTGCGTCATGTACCTCACCGGCATTAGCAACATCCGCGACGCTATCCCCTTCCCCCGCACCGTCGGCAACTGCGAGCTGTAATTTCCAGTAAAAGAGGATTCTATGGAATTCCGTAAAGCCGAAAAAAACGATCTGGAGAAGGTTTTCCGCCTCTACAAGTCGGTGGTGGGAACACCCTTCTGCGTCTGGGACGAGCAATATCCTGACTGGTATGATATCCACGAGGATGATGAAAACGGCACCCTCTATGTGATGGCGGAAGGTGATACCATCGTCGGCGCCATTTCCATCATCGTCCACAACGAGCTGGAGGAGTTGGACTTCTGGACCATCCGGGATGCCCGGGAAATTGCCAGAGTGGTTGTTGACCCCAAGCATCAGGGCAAGGGCATCGCCGGAAAAATGGTGGAGGAAATCGCCGACGTTCTTCGAAAGCAAGGAATTTCTGCCATTCACCTGCTGGTGGCTGAAGCAAATCCCCCGGCGCAGCGGGTTTATCAAAAAGCCGGATTCCGGACACTGGGAACCTGCTTCATGTTCGGGCATGACTATTTCGGCTGTGAACTTCCCCTGTAAAACGCATAAAAAGAACCTGCTCTCAAACCGGGAGCAGGTTCTTTGCATGGATTCAGATTTATTCTATGTCCATATCATTGATTTTGATGAGAGAACCGCCTGCCAACGTGATGGTGACTTCTTCTCCTTTGGAAAACATCTCCCATTGCTGAAGCGGCAGCACAAGATGGTAGGATTTCTTCCCGGATGTCAGGTCCATGGTGTACATATCCTCCTGCACGCCCAGACGTTCATTCTCCGCCAGTGTGAACTCCGGCCAATAGGGGGCGTCCTCCGCTCCGGAGCTGGTCTCTGTGCGGTCTACGATCCATTTGTCAATGTCATAGTAATATTTTGTGGCATAGACAGGATCGTCCCGATAGATGGGTTGCTCATAATACTCCGTGTAGTATTCGGTCCGGTAGCGTGGCGTGGAGGTGATAATCTCGGTAAACGTGCCGTCGCCGTTGTCCTGATAGGAGGTATGGTAATCCTCACCGTCATAGACCTGCTGGGCAACCTCCCGGCTTCTCTGCTCATAGTGGTCCAGCACCTGGACATAATGGCTGAATTCCGTGCGCTCCTCATAGACCCGTCCGCCCTCCGGCACCCACCAGTCGGATTCCTGCACCGTCTGAAGCGATTCCACCTGGACCAGGCGGGTCCAGGCTTTGGCGTCCACGGTGGCGGAGTAGTTTCTCGGCCAGAAGGAAAACAGCAGCAGCGCAACCAGCGCCAGAAGAATCACCGGCAGCAGTGTCCGTTTCCGTTTTTTTGTTTTCGCAGGCTGAATTTCCCGAGGCGATTCCTGAGGTGACTCCTGCGGCTTTTCCTCCTTGCTGAAGTAATCCTTTTCCGAGGAATCCTTTGGGGCGCCGCAATTGACGCAATATTTGTAATGCACACGGTTCAGGCTGCCGCAGTAGGCACAAACCCAGTCCGCACCCTGCCCGTACTGTTTTGCAAGATCATCCTCCAGATACTCGATCTTCTCACCAAGATAGAATTTTGTTCCTTCATCCTGGGGATGACCACAGCAGGGGCAATGCTTCGTCAGTCCGCCGATTCCTTTGGAATTACAATATGGGCAGTCCCATAGGCCTTCTACAATATGATCCGCCATAACAGATTCCCCCTTCCCTTATTTTCCATTATGTGCGTATCGGTTTGACTCAGCATTTCGACAAATTGTAATTTGGCGGCATCGTTTCTTCGGAGCGAAGCGACCTTGGCTCTCCCTTTGGGAGAGCTGGCTGCC
>CALYTP010000033.1:0-16448 GCA_945486915.1 uncultured Clostridia bacterium
GGGAGAGCTGTCAGCCGAACAGGCTGACTGAGAGGGTACTCCGTTTGATGGTTGGAAACGTGTATTGGAACGCCGGACCCTCTCAGACTGCCCCTTTCGGGGCAGCCAGCTCTCCCAAAGGGAGAGCCAAGGTCGCTTCGCTCCGTACCATGTCCAAGAAAATTCCATTCATCGGAACACGCAGACGACCCACGTGGCGGGAGGATGATATCCTCCTCTACAATGGCTGAGCAAACAGAATGGAAATCCCCCGGAAACCTGATTGAAACAGGTTCCGGGGGAATTCTTTATCGTTTGGGGGTCAACGGGCGGAACCGTGCCGCTGCCCGGCGCCACAGGACGGCGGCTGCCAACGTGATGGCTGCCGTGAGGAACGGAACGCAATACGGTACCGGCGGAAGGCGGCTCAGGCCGGTCTTTGCCAGAAGCATGCAGACCGCCTCTCCCGCGGCCAGATGGGCAATATAAATGAAGGTGGAATGGCGTTTGCCGATCTGCGCCCACAGCCGCAGACCCTTCTGCTCCGGGCAGGCCAACGCCCAGGCAAAGAGCGCGGCGAGGATGGGGAACGTTCCGAAATACAGCTCCCGGTCCTCCCCGGTGAACCGATGAACCAGGGCTTCTTCCAATACGGTGAGGAAAATGCCGGTTATCAGCAGAATCCGGCGCCTTTTCGGCGTAAAGGCATTCAGAAACGCCTGCTCATTGCGGCGAATCCAGATGCCGGCTGCCAGAAACGGAAGCCCGGTGAGGGCCCAGTTGCGTACCCAGCGGTAGACGGCGATGCCGCCGATGCTGTCGATCCCGGCAAGGGACAGCCCAATGCGCAGCAGCAGGTGAAAAGCCAGCGGCAGCGGCCAAAACCGCACCATCAGCGCTTCCGCCTTCGTATCGACTGCCGGGAGGAGGATGGCGTAGCCATAGAGCAATGCGCCCAGAAACCAGAGGTGCCCCCCGATTTCCGTCACATCGTTCAGCGCCAGAAAGGCAAACAGCTTCCGGGGCGCAGCCAGCTCCCGCAGAAACTCCACAGCCGAAGCGGCGTTTTCCCGGATGGCCACCTTCAGCAGCGCCCATGCCAGATAGGCTGCCATGGAAAGGAGCAGCAGCCTGCCAATGCGGCGGATTTTGTTCTTCAGCCGCTGCTTTTTCCCCTCCGGGGTCATATCCGGGGCGAACAGGTAGTAGCCGGAGATCAGAAAGAACAGCGGCACCACAAACCGGCAGAGGCTGAAGGTGAGCAGTCCCCATTTCCCCGGAAACGGGAAATGACAGAAGACGATGAGGATGCAGGAAATACCCTCCAGCGCGTACAGGGTATGGTTTTGTATGGTTTGTTTTTGCATAAGAGGACCTTTCCCGGATATGGTCTGCCCGGTTATTTTGCCCGGAGCGATTCGTTGATGGAGCGGTTGATCCTGCGGAAATCCGCCAGCGCCTGCAGGCCGATTTTGCAGATCTTGGGCAGGTTGATGGAATTGACGCCCCCCTGGCGCGGCTGGAAGGTGATGGGGATGTACAGAATCCGCATGTGTTTTTTCGTGTAGACCACGGTGAGGATCACGTTGGACAGGTTGAAGCCCTGGGGGATCAGCTGGATGTTCTCCCGCAGGGTCTGCGCCGACATCAGCCGGTAGGGGGTGTTGGCGTCCCGGACGGAGACGCCGAAGCAGGCGGCGATGACGGCTTTCAGCGTCTTCGTCACCACAACCCGGGAAAATCCATCCTGCCTTCCCTTCCGGTGGCCGATGATCAGGTCGTAGTCCTGCCGCTGTTCCCAGAAGGGCAGGAATTCCTCCGGCAGGGTCTGGCCGTCGGAGTCGGTCTGGAACACGTAGTCTGCGCCATGCTCCAGGGCGTACTGGTAGCCAAAGAGCACCGCCGCCCCGTGGCCGCCGTTTTCCTTGTCCAGCGGAATCAGCCGGGGACGGATTCCGGCAGCCTGCTGCACCAGGGAGAGGGTGCTGTCTTTGCTTCCGTCGTTGACGATGACCAGTCTGCTGTCCCCGCCGACTTTCTCCACGACGGGGTACCACTGGTTGATGACGGACAGAATGGTGGCCTCTTCGTTGTAGGCCGGAATCACAATGTATAAAGTATCCATTTGTTTCCTCCCGGAGTATGGCTATTCGGATCGCAAATACAGGGCATAGTCGTCAAAATCCGTGAT
The DNA here is from genome assembly GCA_945486915.1 of uncultured Clostridia bacterium. Lineage (GTDB taxonomy): Bacteria > Bacillota > Clostridia > Oscillospirales > Oscillospiraceae > Faecousia. The sequence continues at coordinate 2,171 of CALYTP010000033.1, forward strand.
GCATTCGTAGGGGTGGGTTTCCAGGAACTCCCCGATGTATTCGTCGCTGCACCACAGGCTCTGCACCAGAATCAGCTTGGGCAGCTTCTCGTCCAGCTCGGCGAAGAATTCGTTTTTGATTTTCTCGCTTTTGAAGATGATGGGGTACTGGAAGGAGTATTTGGAGGCGGCGAAGCGGTGGCCGTAGAAATAGAAGGCGTCTTCGTTGCCGTAGACGATGATGGGCTCATCCTCGTCGGTGTACTCCTCAATGAGCCGGTAAAGCTGCTGATGGTGCTCGTCGCCCAGGCTCACCTGGGGCGTGGCGCGAATCACCTTTTTCACGCTGGTTTTGGCGGGGAGATACCAGCTGGAGACGAGGATCGCCGCAGCCACCAGCGCCAGCGCCTGCAAAGCGTAGTTGCTTTTCCTGTCATAGCGCATCTTGCCCAGGAAATATGCCAGCGGCGCCACATAGCAGGGCACCATGGTGATGGTGTAGTAGACATAATTGTTGCCGTTCATGAAGCACATGGCCAGCGAGAGCAGGAAATATCCCAGCCAGGCGAACCAGTAAATGCTCCGGGTCTTCTTCTGAAGCAGGCAGGACACAACGATCATCAGGCGGGGGATCGCCCAGCTTTTGCGCAGGAAGTCCTTCGCCAGGCTCACCGGGGACATTTCGCCGCCCACGGTGGAGTACTGGAAGTTCAGCAGGAAATAAGCATCCAGGAAATCCTGGAAGATCCCGTTGGAAACCAGGTAGATAACAATGGGTATCAGCACCGCCCCCAGCCCCAGCAGGAACCAGCCAAGGAAGCCCAGCAGATCCCGGGGGCGCTTCTGCATGCATTTCTGCACCAGCACGGCAATGCAGTAAGCCACCCACACGCTGATGGTGTTGGGCTTGAGCATCAGGGCGCAGCCCAGCAGCCCGCCGCAGAGCACCAGCCGTCCGGCGTTGACCCGGTTGTTCCGGAAATAATCCGTGAAGATCCAGAATGCCCCCGCGATGCAGGGCAGGGCGTAGCATTCCGGGAAGTTGCCGCCGAAGAAGGCACTCAGCAGCGCCGTGGAGGCGGTGAGGCAGACAAAGCAGGCGGGGATCCTTCGGCAGAACAGCCGGGCGGTCTTGTAGGTGACGGCGATCCAGGCCAGCAGCGCGCAGAATTCCAGCAGCCAGGCGCCGGAGTAGTAGTTTATGCACAGTCCCAGATAATTGATGAAGTACAGCAGCGGCCCCTTGTGGTCGAAGGTATCCCGGTAGGGAAGGCCGCCCTTTTGCATCACCGAGGCGACGTAGTGGAACACGCCGGAGTCAACACCGGGCAGCTCCACCAGGAAGGGATTCATGGGCGACTGCATACAGATGACGAAGATCAGCCCAAAGAGGAAGCACCCCACCAGCACCCCTGCCAGACGCTTATGGGCGGTGAGGCCGTCCCAGATTTTTTCATACAGCGTTTGCACGGCACAACTTCCTTTCGTTTCTCCACTGGATCAGTCCCCGGATCACCTGATACCCCAGCAGCGCCCAGGCGGCAAGATAGACGAAGACTTCCACATAGGTCAGGGCGTAATAGCCAAAATTCAGCCGGAAGCCGGTGAGGATTCCGAAGAATACGGGCACGCTGAAAACAAGGCCAAAGAGAACTGCGGTGACATATTCGCCTTTGCTTTTGCTGCTGCCCTCGTCCTCGATCCACGCAAACAGCGGCAGCAGGAAAAACAGCAGCATATAGCGGTAGGAATTGGGCGGGAACAGCGCCAGCATGGCGGCAAGATAGGTGGCCCGGCGCACCCGGTTCCGGCTGCCGAAGAACAGCACCATCAGCGCCAGAAGGAAAACCGGATTCAGAAGCTTTGCAATCTTCCCCGGAGCCACAAAGGTGACCAGCCCCTGGAAGAACTGGATCCTGTGGGAATAGGATGTGGAGGCGGACAGCTGGGAAAGATTTCTCAGCAGGGAAAGCAATCCATCCACCCCGCCGTAGACGGCGAAGGGCACGAAAACGAACAGCGCCCCGTAGACGATGAGCCTTGCGGCCTCCTTCCACCGCTTTTCCTGCAGGTACAGAAGGCCCAGAAACGCCGGATAGAATTTGAGGCCCGCCGCCGCCGCAATCAGCAGCAGCGCCAGCTCCCGCTTGACGGGACTTTCGTCATCCTTCCACCGGAAGGCGAGCAATGCCATGGCGGCCACATACAGCGTCAGGTTTCCCCGCTCCGCCGCGCCGAACAGCAGCGGCACCGAGCAGACGATGGTGAGCGCCAGCAGCCGTTTGCCGGTTTTTCCGATGTCCAGGGTGTCCACCGCCAGAAGGTACAGCAGGACGCCGAAAAGGATGTACATCAGGTAGGTCAGAATCTGATAGGGCATGGCGAGGATGTCGTTTGTCAGGGCGATCATCTCCTGGTAGCTCAGGCCTGCCACATCCACATCCGCCAGCAGCCTGTCCAGCCCGCCGATTTTGTTAAACAGAGCGAAAAAGCCGTAGGCCAGGGGCGAATAGCAGGCGTCCACGCCGCAGTGGTACACTTCGTCGCCGCAGAGGGCGAAGAGCTGGCAGAGGGTGTAGTCCGCCGCCTCAAAATCGGAGTTGTTCTCCATCACCACCCAGTCCATGCCCTTCTGCCCCAGCCAGGGCAGCATCAGGGCAAAGAGGATCAGGCAGACAAGGCTCAGCGCCAGAAACAGGCGGAAGGGAGAAATCTCATTCTTTTGCAGCCGCATATTCCGGTTCCTCTTCTTTCCCGGCGGATTTTTTCTCAAAATTCAGCCGTTTTTTCTCGATGACCAGGGGCCTGTCCATCACCCGCAGGTTGATGTAGCTGATGTACTCGCCGATGATGCCGGTGAAGAACAGCTGCAGCCCGCCGAAGAAGAACACGCCGATGGAGATGGCCGCCGTGCCGATGGGAAACGTATCCCAGAACAGCAGCTTGCGGATGAGGGTAAACAGGGCGATCAGCAGGCTGACGCCGCCGATGCCCGCCCCCAGAAATGTGGCCAGGCGCATGAAGGCTTTGGAATAGGAGGTGATGCCCAGCATGGCCACGTCATACAGCCGCAGGAAATTGAAGCTGGATTTGCCGCCCCGGCGGATGTCCTGCTCATAGTGCACCTCTCCCCGGTCGCAGCCCAGCTCGGAGACGATGCCCCGCAGATAGGGCACCGGGTCGTGAAGCTCCCGGAGGATTTTGATAAAGGAGGCGTCGTACAGTCCGAAGCCGTCGAAGTGCTCGATGTGCTCCACCTCGCTGACGGCGGCCACGAACCGATAGTAAATGCTGCGGATCAGGTACATCAGGGGCGATTCCTTGCTCTTGCTCTTGATGCCCACCACCACCTGGCTGCCTTCTTCCCACTTTTTCACCATTTCGGGGATGACCTCCGGGGGGTCCTGCATGTCCGCGTTCATCAGCACGGCGCAGTCTCCCTCCGCCTGGGTCAGGCCGTAAAAAATGGAGCGGCTGTAGCCGAAGTTCCGGGCGTTGAAGATGGCCTTCACATTTGGGTCCCGGTCTGCCAGGGATGTAATCAGCTTCCGGGTGTCGTCGGCGGAGTCGTTGTCGATGTACAGTAGCTCCATCCGGTATTCGGGCAGCTCCGTCTGAAACACCCGGCTCAGCCGGTCATAGGTGTTGAGGACGTTTGCCTCCTCGTTGTAGGTGGGGATGACGATGGTGATTGTCTTTTTCATGCCTGCGCCTCTTTTTCTGCGATCCGGTGGGCCGTCATGCGGACGCCCCGGCGGAAGGGGACCTCCTGCCGGAATCCCAGGTCGCGATACAGCAGTTTGGTGTCAAATTCGGTGTAATCCAGGCTGACGCCGGAAAAGGGAAGCTCTCCGATGCCCAGGGGAAAGCCGGGGGCCAGCTCGTCACGCATTTCCGTGAGGAAATCCTTCAGCGGCCTTGGCTCCGGGCTTCCGATGTAGCACAGGCGGTTGGGCGTTCCCCGTTCGCCCGCCAGCGCCATGGCCCGGACGGCGTCGGTGATGTAGATGAAGTCGTAGAGCTGCTCCGATGGGGTGAAGGACATATGCTCCCGGGCCAGCAGAGCGCGGATGGCGGTGTTGATGAGCCTGGGGGAATTCTCCCCGGGGCCGTAGACATTGGAGATCAGCAGGGGCACAAACTCCATGCCTGCATTGGCGCAGCGAAGCTGCAGAAGCTCCCGGGCGGTCAGCTTTGCCACATGGTAGGTGTGCCGCAGGGGCAGCCGGCAGCAGCCGGAGGCCATGGCCTTGGTATGTTCCAGTTCCATGATGCTGTCGGCGAAGGCAAACCGGCGGATGCCCAGCTGTGCCGCCGCCGTCTGCAGGTCGCAGGCGCATTTCACGTTGTTCAGCTGGAGGGCATAGTCCGTGCTGCCCGGGCCGGAAACACCTGCCCAGGCCAGATGGAACACAATGGGAATGTCCCTCAGCTCCTTGCGCCCGGCCAGTGTTTCATACTCCTCCATGCCGCAGACGATGACGTGCAGGTTTTCGTGCTTCAGCGGGAAGCGGCGGATGTCGCGCAGAACGGCAAAGACCTCATCGCCCTGCTCCAGCAGCTCGCGCACCAGATTCTGTCCCAGAAATCCCCCGGCCCCGGTGACCAGTACCTTCTTCACGGCGTCCCCTCCTGTATCACCCCACGGCCTCCGTGATGATCTTTGCCATATAGTCGATCATCGCGTCGGTCATTCCCGGGTAAACCCCCACCCAGAAGGTGTGGTTCATGATGAAATCCGTCTGCTCCAGATTCCCCACCACCCGGTATGCCTCCGTTCCGCGAATCTGATCGAAGCACGGGTGGCGGATCAGGTTTCCGCTGAACAGCAGCCGGGTCTGAATGTTGTGTGCTTCCAGGCAGGCTGTTATCCGGTTCCTGTCCAGCCCCGTCTCCGGCTTTACGGAGATCAGGAAGCCGAACCAGGATGGCCGGCTGTTTTCCGCAGGCTCCGGCAAAATCAGCTTGTCCGCCGCGCCGCTGTTTTCCAGCGCGTCATGCAGCCGCTGCCAGTTGTGGCGGCGGCGTTCGATAAAGGCCGGGAATTTCTTCAGCTGCTCACAGCCGATGGCGGCCTGCAGGTCGGTGACCTTCAGGTTGTAGCCAAAATGGGTGTATACATATTTGTGATCGTACCCGGCAGGCAAAAGCCCATACTGCCCCTCAAACCGGTGGCCGCAGAAATTGTCCTGCCCGGAGGGGCAGACGCAGCCCCGGCCCCAGTCCCGGTAGCTGCGGATCAGGCGGCTGAGCAGGGGGTTGTCGGTGTATACGCACCCGCCCTCGCCCATGGTCATGTGGTGGGGCGGATAGAAGCTGCTGGTGCCGATGTCGCCCCAGGTGCCGGTGTATTTTGTCACGCCGTCAATGGTATACTGCGAGCCCAGACAGTCGCAGTTGTCCTCGATGAGCCACAGTCCGTGGCGGTCGCAGAAGCTGCGCACCGCCCGGAGATCAAAGGGATTTCCCAGGGTGTGGGCGAGCATCACGGCCTTTGTTCTGTGGCTGAGCGCGTCTTCTAGGCGGGTAATGTCGATGTTGTACTGCGGCACCGTCACATCCACAAACACCGGCACCGCGCCGTACTGCAGGATCGGTGTCACGGTGGTGGGGAAGCTGCAGGCCACGGTGATGACCTCGTCCCCCGGCAGGACCTGGCGCTCTCCCAGCTCCGGCGCGGTGAGCGCCATGAAGGCCAGCAGATTTGCCGAGGACCCGCTGTTCACCAGATGCGCAAACCGCACGCCGATCCACCGGGCGAACTCCCGCTCGAATTCCTCGGCAAAGTGGCCCGTGGTGAGCCAGAAATCCAGCGCCGCGTCGGTGAGGGCGCACATCTCCTTCTCGTCATAAACCCGGGAGGCGTAGTTGATCCGGTCTCCGGGCTGAAATTCTTTTGTATTCTGCTTGAACTGGCGGTAATACTGGGCCACCAGTCCCTTGATCTGCTCCCGTGCTTCCTGCTCGTCTTTCCAGACAGCCATGGTTTATCTCTCCTCTTCCGACAGGAAAACCGCGATCTCCCTGTCCATTTCCTGCCCGATGTCGCCGCCGTCCAGCCAGACCCGGGTAAACCGGCAGACCATCTCCATGCAGGTGTCCATATGCCAGCGGGACCTCCAGCCGAAGACGGCTTTCAGAGCGCTGCAGTCCAGCTTCAGGAAATTCGCCTCGTGGGGGGCGTTTTCCTGGGCGCGGCTTTCCCAACGGGCGCCGGCCCAGTGATGGCAGAACAGCTCCGCCAGCTGGCCCGTGGTCAGGCAGTCGCATTCCTCCGGGCCCACGTTGTAGCACCCGGCATAGGTTTTGTCCTCGTATTGCTTCTGCCCGATCATCAGGTACACCGCCAGCGGCTCCAGCACGTGCTGGTAGGGCCGGACGGAATGGGGATTGCGCACCTCGATGGGCTTTCCCGCCGCTGCGGCGCGGATGCAGTCCGGGATGATCCGGTCCCCGGCAAAGTCGCCGCCGCCGATGACGTTTCCGGCTCTGGCCGTGGAGACCGCCGGGGCATCGTCGCCGGCAAAGAAGCAGCGCAGGTAGGTCGCCGTCACCAGTTCCGAGCAGCTCTTGCTGTTGGAGTAGGGGTCGAAGCCGTCCAGAGTCTCGTTCTCCCGGTAGCCCCAGCTCCATTCGTTGTTCCGGTAGACCTTGTCCGTGGTCACGTTCACCACGCTTTTCACGCTGCCGCACCGGCGCACGCACTCCAGCAGGTTCACGGTGCCCATGACGTTGATTTCGTAGGTTTCCCGGGGATTGCGGTAGCTCTCCCGGACAATGGGCTGGGCCGCCAGATGGAACACGATCTCCGGCTGCGCCTCGGCAAAGACCTGCATCAAACGGTCAAAATCCCGCACATCCGCCCGGATGTCGGTGATCCTCCGCCCAAGGCCGGATAGTTCAAAAAGATTCGGCCGGGTGGGGGCATCCAGGCTGTAGCCGGTGACGATGGCCCCCGCGTTCACCAGCATCCGGCAGAGCCAGCTGCCCTTGAAGCCGGTGTGCCCGGTGACCAGCACCCGCTTCCCCCGGTAAAATGTCAGCTCCATCAGTCATCCCACACTTTCCAGGGGGCATTGCCGGACTGCCAGAGCTGCTCCAGCAGCTGCTTTTCCCGCAGGGTGTCCATGCACTGCCAGAAGCCCTCGTGCTTATAGGCCATGACCTGACCCATTTTCGTCGCCCTTTCCAGGGGGTCCTTTTCCAGAACGGTTTCGTCGCCGTCGATGAGGTCCAGGAATTCGGGGTTGCAGACCATGTAGCCGATGTTGACAAGACTGCCGTCGCCCCGGGCCTTCTCCCGGAACTGGGTGATCCGGCCGTGGTCGTCGATGTCCAGCACACCGAAGCGCTGGCCCACGTTGTAGGCGCTGACGGTGACCATTTTCCCGTGGCTGCGGTGGAAGGCCACCTGCCGCCGGATGTCCACATCGGAAACGCCGTCGCCGTAGGTCAGCAGGAAGGGCTCGTCCCCCAGGTATTCCCGCACCCGCCGCACCCGGCCGCCGGTCATGGTGGCAAGACCGGTGTCCACCACGGTGACCTTCCAGCGCTCGGAATTGTTCCGGTGGACGATCATTTCGTTTCTGCCGTTGGTGAAATCGAAGGTGATGTCCGAGGTGTGCAGAAAATAGTCCGCAAAATATTCCTTGATGACGTGCTGCTTGTAGCCCGCGCAGATGATGAACTCGTTGAACCCGTGGGCGGCGTACAGCTTCATGATGTGCCAGAGAATGGGCATCCCCCCCAGCTCCACCATGGGCTTGGGGCGGTACTGGCTCTCGTCGCTGATCCGGGTTCCGAATCCGCCTGCCAGAATGACAACCTTCATGGGAATCTCTCCGTTCTGATTTGGTAATGTGCTGATCGTGTTCACTCAGCAAATTGTAATTTGGCGGGGCAAAACTTTCTTGCGCGCAGCGCATATCGAGTGCCATGCACATATCGATTGCGAAGCAAATATCGTTTTGATATATCGATATCTTTCCCACGGGAAAGTCGATATTGCCTTCGGCATCGATATTGATCGGTCGATCAAATGAGATACTTCGTATGTGCCCGCCAAATTACAATTTTTAAGTGTGACACCCTGCTGCGGTTTCGTGGCGGTACTGTTCTGCCAGGGCGCAGAGTCTGGCGTCCCGGAGGGCGGCGCTTTCCGCTTTCCTGCCCTCCGAGAGATAGAACGCGTTGAAGGAGGCTTTCCTCGAATCCAGAAATTCCTCCCCCGTCTTTATGTAGCCCGGGTGGAACAGAAATTCCAGGTCGCAGCCCCGCTTCTGCGCCAGCCGGACAAAATGGGGGAAGACCTTCAGCACCCGGTCGGCGTCCATGTGTCCGGAGAACAGGATGCCGCAGAACATGGCGGTGGGAATCCCGGTTTTCCGGAAGGCGCTCCGGTTGAACAGCCACAGGAAGTTCAGCACCGCGTTTTTTACCATGTTCACCGGCTGGTAAGTATGGTACAGCGACGGCTCCCGCAGAAACGGCCCGATGGGTTCCGCGGGAATCCGCAGATAGGAAACGTCCAGCTGTTCCTCCTCCACGATTTTCAGCAGCGCATGAAAAATCAGCGGGATCATGTGGGTATGCTGGTGGCTGTCCAGCAGCACCGGGGCATTGGCCGGCAGCAGCCTGCGCACAGCTGCGATCTGCGCCCTCAGCTCCAGCGATACCTGCCGGGCCATCTCTTTGCGTCTGGGACCGAGGCTGAGCAGCAGGAGGCCGAAGAAGGAATACTTCCAGTATCCGTCGTCTCCCACCAGCAGGGGGATTTCCTCCGGCGGCGTCAGGGGCCTGCCCTCCACCAGATTCAGGTGCACCGCCATGGGGATGTCCAGCCGGTCGAGCTGCCCGGGGGCCAGGCAGCCGTTGGGCATCAGGCTGATCCCGTTCAGGCAGCCGCCCTGGATGCATGTTTCAATTCTGCGGCAGGAGCTGTCGTTCATGCCGTAGTCGTCGGCGTGGATGTGCAGGAAGGGCTTTCGCCCTGTCCGTGAGTTTGCCATGTCTGTCTCTCTCTTTCTTCCCTGGGTTGTCAGCCGATGGTCTGCTCTTTGTTCTCCACATCGCCGCAGGTGTTGGCGATGATATAGCGGGGCCGGCCCTTCACTTCCTCGTAGATTTTGGAAATGTAGTAGCCGATGATGCCCAGACTGATCATGATGATGCTGCCGATGAACAGCTGAATGATGTTCACCGTGGTGAAGCCCCAGGGCGCAACGCCCCGGAACTTGTCAAACAGCGACATGCAGCCCAGCACCACCGAAGCGATGAGCATGAGCCAGCCCAGGAAGGTGACGATCTGCATGGGAGCGGCGGAGAAGGAACTGATGTTGCGCAGAGCGTACTTAATCAGCGACCAGGTGGACCACTTGGAGGAGCCCACGGTGCGCTCCCGGACGGAAAACGCGATTTGGGTGGTTTTAAAGCCGATCCAGGACGACAGCGCCCGGAAGAAGATGTCCTTTTCCTGCAGCTGCAGCAGCACGTTCACGGCCTTGCGGTCCAGCAGCTTAAAGTCGGAGGCGCGCATCATGTCGATGCCGGTGGCCCGGCTGATGAGCTGATAGAAGCATTTGGCGGCGAAGCGGTGCAGGAACCCCTCCCTGCCCCGGTCGGCCTTCACGGCTTCGATGACCTCGTAGCCCTCCTGCCACAGGCGGTACATCTCCACGATCTTCTCCGGCGGGTGCTGCAGATCGCAGTCGATGATCACGCAGCAGTCGCCCTTGGCGTGGCTCAGGCCGGAGAACATGGCGGCCTCCTTGCCGAAATTACGGGAAAAGCAAAGGCCGCACACCCGGGGGTTTCCCGCGGAAACGGCGGTGATCTTCTCCCAGGTGCCGTCGGCGGAGCCGTCGTTGACGAAGAGAAGCTCGTGGGGGATATCCGCGTCCAGGAGGATCTTGTCGATGGTTTGCGCGGTTTTTTCGATCATCTGCTCCTCATTGTAAGCGGGGATAATGACGGAAAGCAGTCCGTCCATAGTGGTTCACTCCTTTTGATTGGTTCCGGTGCGCCGGAAGCACGATGAAACAAGCCCGGAGACGTCCCGGCATCTGCGGTAGCAGAACCGGAGGGCCCGGTATACGGCGGGGGGCACCTGCCGCCTGATGCGGACGGTGCGCAAAAAGTGCAGGTAGCGCTTGTCCTCCATCCAGGAAGCGTCGAAATGGTGGATGGAATAGGTGTTGTTTGTGATATGGAGCTCCCCGGTGCGGAGGCTGATGGGGCAGAAATAGTCCTGGGGGAAGAGCTGCAGCCCGCAGACCTCCTGCCGGGTGCCGTCGGCGCGAAGGCCGAAGGGCAGCAGGCTGTCGGTGTTCCGCACGGGGCAGGGGGTCATGTCTCTGGTGCCGTCGTCGCGGAGGAAGGGAATGTCCCGGTAGTCGTCCAGCATGGCCCGGACCATGGGCTGTCCGGCCTCCGCGCCGAAGCCAAGCCCCGTAGCCACGGAGTTGTCCTCCTGGAACCCCAGAAAGCCCTGGTAGTCCAGCAGATCGTCCAGGGGCCGCAGCAGCTCCACGTCGGTGTCCAGATAGATGCCGCCCTGGTCGCAGATGATTTTGAGCCTGGCGTAGTCGCTGACGAAGGCCCATTTTTTGCATGCATAGGCCTCGGCGGCGTAGCGGTTTTCGCTGATATCGAAATTGGACTCGTCCCACCGGATGATCTTGTAATCCGGGCAGTATTTTTTCCAGCTTCGGATGCATTTTTTTACGGACTTCGGCAGGGGGTTCCCGCCGAACCAGCAGTAGTGGATCACCTTTGGAATGCTCATGTTTTTTTCCTCCAGCTGCGGAGCGTCCGCAGGACGGTTTTGGGAATGCAGGGCTGGGATATGCACAGGGCCGCAAGATACACCGCGGCAATGACGAGGCCGAAGACGCAGCCCCAGCCGAACAGGGCGGCATAGGAGTTCATCTCCGGCAGCACCCTGCCCAGCAGCACCACCAGCGCGGCGAATACCGCAAGATTCAACAGCCATTTTTTGTAGGTCACCATGGGGCTGCGGTGCAGGATCTCCCGGCTGGCGTACAGGATCACTGCATTGGCCCGGTACAGCAGGGCGGCAACGGTGGCCAGCAGCCCGCCGTAGATGCCCAGGGCCATCACGCCCACCACCGAGAGCACCGCATTGATGGCGGCTTCGATCACCGCGTGGTGGCGGGTTTTCTGGAAATGCTCCGCGAAAATGATGACCTGGTTCATGGGCAGCTTCCCGTTGGCCAGCAGGCTGATGGCAACGAACAGCGCGGGCAGCAGCGGCAGCAGATAGTTGGTGTCCTGGATGCCCCGGGTGTAGACCTTCACCAGCGGCAGGATGAACAGGTACATCGCCGTGTTGACGATGAAGGTGACGGTGATGAAGCAGCTTTCGTACAGGTCATACTTCCGGTCGAATTCCGCCCGGTCGTAGTGGAACAGCTGCCCCAGGCTGAACAGCAGACTGCCGGACAGGGAGCTGATCAGATTGGAAAGCTGGGAGAAGAAGGAGTTGTACACCGTGTAGACGCTGGAGGTCATGAAGCCGCAGAAGGCGGAGATCAGCAGCACATCGGTGTTGTTGAAGATGACGCCGGAGATCTGGTGGACCATGGCGGAGGATTTCTGGGAGATGGCCTCAAAATCGGGGGTGACATGATGCATATCCAGCCAGCGGTAGTTTCTGCGGATGTAGAACAGCAGGAAGCCGATCTGCAGCAGGGAGCCGATGGTGGAAAGGGACTGCACCAGCAGGATGTTGGCGGAAAAGAGCAGAATGACCACCTTGCCGATGTTCACGAAGAACAGCATACCCATCTGCAGGTTGTTCAGCACATAGGACTTTCCCTCCGCCTCCAGCAGCAGGCGGTACTTTCCCTGGATCAGGTAGCTCAGCACGCTGGGAAGCCCCTGCAGCAGCACCGCCAGGAAGACCGTGGACCTGGGCAGGGAGACCTGCGTAAGCAGGCTGAAGGCGGCGGCAAACAGCAGCACCACCACAAGATAGATGATGCCGGTGCGCCGGTAGTAGTAGCGGGTGGCGGCCATGACCGCGTTGATGGTGTTCCGGTCGTCCCGGCTGATGGGGCCGTAGAGCGCCTGCACCGTGGCTAAGCCAACCCCCGCCTCCAGCAGGGACAGGTAGGCAAAAATCTGGGTCACGGTGGACAGCAGTCCCTTGATCTCCGAGCCGAAGTTCACCAGAAACAGCCTGGGGATCAGAAACGCCAGCAGAACGGACACCGCCTGGGTGCCCAGACCGGTTATGAGGTTGTACAGAATGTGTTTGTACTTTTGATTCATAATGGAAACTCTCAAAAAAGAAAAATTGCCGTGTCGTTTGAATGGCGCCTGGATGGTTTGCCTTTGCCTTCCAGGTATGCATAGATTCTTATATTATATGATAGAGTACTGGTGAATGCAAGAAATATTTACCCGTTCTATGGGCTGCGAAAATCCGGGAATGGGGATAGCTTTTTCCGTTTTCCCGTGGTATACTGTTGGCAATTCAAAATCACAGGTAAGGGTGAACACAATATGGAAACCATTTTCCTCGACAAATCCCAATTCGGCTGGTGGCAGTCGGCAGTCTTCTACCAGATCTACCCCAAGAGCTTCCAGGACACCACCGGCAGCGGCGTGGGCGACCTGCAGGGCATCATCCGCCGCCTGGACTATCTGCAGCAGCTGGGGGTGGACGCCCTGTGGCTCAGCCCGGTGTTCCGCTCCCCCCAGGTGGACAACGGCTACGATATCTCCGACTACTGCGACATCGATCCCCTGTTCGGCAGCCTTTCTGACATGGAGCAGCTCATCGCCGAGGCGAAACAGCGGGGCATCGGCATCCTGCTGGACCTGGTGCTCAACCACTGCTCCGACCAGCACCCCTGGTTCCTGGAGGCGAAGAAGGGCCGGGACAACCCATACTATGATTATTTTCTCTGGCGCGACGGTGTGGACGGCGGCCTGCCCAACGACATGAAGGCCTGCTTCGGCGGCCCGGCCTGGACCTGGGTGCCGGAGCTGGGGCAGTACTATTTCCACCAGTTTGCCCCCCAGCAGCCGGACTTAAACTGGGCCAATCCCGCCATGCGCCGGGAGCTGTACCGCTGCATCCGCTTCTGGGTGGACAAAGGCGTGGCGGGCTTCCGGCTGGACGTCATCGACCAGATCGGCAAGGACCCGGATTTGCAGGTCACCGGCAACGGCCCCAGGCTCCATGAGTTCCTCCGGGAGCTTTCCGCCGAGGCGTTCCCGGAAAAAGGGCTCGTCACCGTGGGCGAGGCCTGGGGCGCGGACGTGGAGCGGGCCAAGCTGTACAGCGCCCCGGACTGCTCGGAGCTGTCCATGGTCTTCCAGTTTGAGCACATCGGCCTGGATCAGCAGCCAGGCAAGGAAAAGTGGGATGTCAAGCCCCTGTACCTGCCCGACCTGAAGCGCTGCATGGCCCGGTGGCAGCAGGGACTGCACAATACGGGCTGGAACAGTCTGTTCATGAACAACCACGATCTGCCCCGGGTCGTCTCCCGCTGGGGAGACGACGGGGTTTACCGGGTGGAGTCTGCCAAGATGCTGGCCACCATGCTCCACGGCATGGAGGGCACCCCCTACATCTACCAGGGCGAGGAGCTGGGCATGACCAATATCCGGCTGCCCCTGGAGCAGTATGTGGATCTGGAAATCAAAAATGTCTACGCCGAGCGGGTGGCAAAGGGCTATGCGCCGGAGGATGTGATGGCCTCCATCTGGGCCCGGGGCCGGGACAATGCCCGCACCCCCATGCAGTGGGACGGCAGTGACAATGCGGGCTTCACCACCGGCACCCCCTGGCTCCCGGTGAACCCCAATTACCGGGGGATCAACGCCGAGGCAGCTCTGGCGGACGAAAACTCCGTGTTCCATTATTACCGGAAGCTGATTGCCCTGAGAAAGCGCACCCCCGTCATCCAGCGGGGCAGCTTCACCCTGGTGGATGCGCAGAATGAAAAGGTCTTCGCCTACACCCGGGATCTGGAGGATCAGAAGCTGCTGGTGGTCTGCAATTTCACCGCAGAGGAAGTGGATTTCCCCATTCCCGGGGAATTTGCCGACGCCGAGACCCTGATTTCCAATTATCCCGAAAGAACATCTGCGCTGCGCCCCTACGAGGCCTTTATGCTGATGAAATAACAAACATGCCGCACCCGGTAACCAGGTGCGGCATATTTCGTTGAGAGAGTGAAGATTGAAGAGTGGAGATATGAGATATAAGATATAAGATATGAGATATAGGAAAATGTGCTTATCGGCGTACTCAGCCGCTTGCTGAATT
>CALYTP010000034.1:0-16322 GCA_945486915.1 uncultured Clostridia bacterium
AGCTCTCCCAAAGGGAGAGCCAAGGGCGCCGTAAGCGCCAGTGCGTTAAATTACAGTTTATTGCGCCAACCAAGTGCAATTATTCATACCCGTTGACATCGGCAAAGGCGCTGACGCCACGGTTTTGTTTGTCTTTTCCGAATTCCCGCAGAAGCCAGGCGATCAGCTCCCGCAGCTGCTTCGTCAGGCGGCAGTTCACCGTCAGGCGGTAGCGGTAGTGGTAGTTGATTTTCGGCACCGGGCAGGGAGCGGGGCCAAGGCACGCCGCCTGTTCCGACGCGTAAGCAGGCTCCCGGAGAATCGCCAGCAGGCTGTCCCGGAATTTCACCGCACCCCGAAGCACTGCTGTCTCCTCCTGCCCCTGAAAGGTGACCATCAGGCAGTCACCGAAGGGCGGAACGTTCTGTGCCCGGCGTAAGTTTATCTCCAGCTCATAGAAGCCATCGTAATCCTGAGCCGCCGCCAGGCGGATGATCTGGTGGTTCGGCACCATGGTCTGCAGAATGGCCCGGCCCGGGGTATCTCCCCGTCCGGCCCGGCCCACCACCTGGGTGAGCATATTGAAGGTGGTCTCCCCCGCCCGGTAGCCGCCGGTGTACAGGGAGAGATCCGCGTCCAGAACCCCCACCAGCGTCACCCGGGGCAGGTTCAGCCCCTTGGCCACCATCTGGGTTCCCAGCAGCACGCCCACGTTCTCCTTCTGGAAATGCTCCAGAATCTTTTCGTGGGTGTTCACGGCGCTGACGGTGTCCGCGTCCATCCGGTCTGTCTCCATCTCGGGATACAGCTGCAGCAGCTCCTGCTGCACCTTCTGGGTGCCGGTGCCGATGGCCTTCAGCGGGCCGCCGCATTTGGGGCAGCGCCGGGGAGTGGGCTGGGAATAGCCGCAGTAGTGGCACATCAGCCGCTCGTTGGCGCTGTGGTAGGTCATGCGGACGGCACACCTTGGGCACTCCGGCACCTCCCGGCAGTCCACGCACACCAGGGCGCGGCTGTTGCCCCGGCGGTTCAGGAGCAGAACGGTCTGCTTTCCGTGGGTCCAGGTATCATAGATGGCCTCCCGCAGAGGATAGCTCAGGGAAAGGTCATTCCCCAGCTTCACTTCCTCCCGCATGTCCACGATCTCCACCTCCGGCAGGGGGCGGCCGTTGTAGCGGTTTTTCAGGCGGTAGAGGGTGTAGTCCCCGTTTTTCGCCCGGTACATACTCTCGATGCCGGGGGTCGCGGAACCCAGCACCACCAGAGTTTTTTCCTTTAACCCCCGCCAGATGGCCACTTCCCGGGCCGAGTAGCGGGGAGAATTTTCGGATTTATAGGAATGCTCCTGCTCTTCATCCAGGATGATGACGCCCAGGTTTTCGCTGGGAGCAAACACGGCGGACCGGGTTCCCACAATGACCCTGGCCTCGCCGCTTCTGACCCGCTTCCACTGGTCGTAGCGTTCGCCCACACCCAGGCTGCTGTGGAGCACCGCCACCCCATCGCCGAACCAGGCCGCCATCACCCCCAGCAGCTGGGGGGTCAGCGCAATCTCCGGCACCAGCAGCAGGGCGCTTCTCCCGCTGTCCAGGCACTGCTGGATCAGGCGGATGTAGACGGAGGTCTTGCCGGAGCCGGTGACGCCGTACAGCAGCGCCACGCCGGGATTCTCCCGGGCCATCTGCTCCGAAAGGCCCCGAAAGCAGGCCTGCTGCTCTTCGTTCAGCACCAGCGGCTTTTCCACCTGGGCAGGTTTGATCTCCCGGCAGCGCAGCACGGGCCGCTCGGACAGGATCACAAAGCCCAGCGTTTCCAGCCGCTTCAGGGTGGAGGGGGTGGCTCCGGTGTAATAGCAAAGATCCTTCACCGCACAGATACCGATGCCGCACAGCAGCTCCAGCACGCTTTTCTGCAGCAGCGCGGATCTGGGACGGGAGGCGGCAAACTCCATGGCCTGCTCCGCAGGAACCGCCAGCGTGGCAACCTTCTCGGTTTTGTCGCCGATTCTGGGCCGGAACTCCTGCCGGGTAAACAGCCACTTTTTCCGAAGAAGATAGGCCACTGCCTTATCGAAGACCTCCGGCTCGGGAACCACATTGCGAAGAACCGTCTCCTCCACTTCGCCGCCCAGCTGCTCTGCGCACTCCAAAAGCTGCCGCGCACCCGGGGTGCGGATGGTCTTCTCCTTCCAGGAGCGATCCTCGGTGAGGCTGAAGCTGGCTTTTGTCTGGAACCAGGCGCCCGCCGGCAGGATGGCACGGATGGCATCAAAGAAGGTGCAGAAATACCGCTCCCGCAGAAATGCCGCCATCCGGAGCTGATAGGGCGTCAGCATAGGCGCTTCGTCCAGCACCCGGGTCACGGGTTTCAGGTCTTCGCCGTCCCCCGGCTCCACGGACAGGACGATGCCCTCGGTCATTTTGTTGGCTCTTCCGAAGGGCAGCTGCACCCGGTGGCCGGGCTGCAGCGTCATACCGTCGGGAATGCGGTAGGAATAGGGCTTATCAATGGCAAAAACAGCCGCGGAAACAGCAATTTTTCCGATCATAGCGCCCTCCCAGGTCTGACGGAAGCGTCAAAGCTCCCGGATTATCTCTTGTACTCTTCCTTCACAAAGCCGGACAGCTCGCCGTCGGCAACCTCGCGGATGGCCATGGTGACGGGCTTCTCGGGCAGGTCCTCCTGGAACGCCTCAGCCTCGGCGGCAATCTGGCGGGCACGGTGGGCCACCAGGTTCACCAGCAGGTAACGGCTCTCCACATTCTTCAGCAAATCAGCAACGGGGGGATACAGCATAAATTAAAGCCTCCTAAATATACGTAAAACTTGTTTTTTCTTTCTTACAGGTACGCGGGTGCATCCATTTATCAGGCAATGATGGACAAAATCTCGTCGGCGCAGCGCTGGGCATCGTCGTTGACCACCACATGGTCATACCAGCTGCGCTGCTCCATTTCCCATCTGGCTCGTTCCAGACGGATGGCAATCTGCTCCTCCGAGGTATCCTTGCGGTCCCGAAGGCGGCGCTCCAGCTCCTGCATATCGGGGGGCATGATAAAAATCAGGGTGGTGTCGGGGGCGGCATCCTTCACCCTTTTGGCGCCGTTGGGCTCAATGTCCAGCAGGACGGGGCCCTTTTTCTTCTTTTCCTCGATCTGCGCCCGGGGGGTGCCGTAATAGCAGGCATTGTGGGCGTCGTATTCCAGGAACTCGTCGTTGCGGATCATCTCCTCAAACCGCTCTTTGGTGATAAAGTCGTAGTTCACTCCATCCACTTCGCCCTTGCGGGGGTCGCGGGTGGTGGCGGATACGGAGAAAGACAAATCCGGCCGCTTCTTCATCATCAGCTCCAGCACGGTGCTCTTGCCCACGCCGGAGGCGCCGGATACGACGATCAGTTTTCCATCACTCATTCACATTCTCCTCAATCTCTTCATCCAGTTTTCCCTGCCAGCGGTCGCCCACCACCTGGGTGGTCAGCGCCGACAGGATCACATGATCCGTGTCCATCAGCAGCACCGCTCTGGTCTTGCGGCCATAGGATGCATCGATGAGCATCCCCCGGTCCCTGGCCTCCTGGACAACACGCTTGATGGGGGCCGAATCCGGGTCAACCACCGCAAGGATCCGCCCGGCAGAAACCAGACTGCCGAAGCCGATATTCACAAGCTTCATACCGGACACCTCTTATTCAATATTCTGGGTCTGCTCCCGGATCTTTTCCAGCTCGGCCTTGATATCCACAACGATCCGTGCAAGACGCACATCGGTGCACTTGGAGCCGATGGTGTTGGCCTCCCGGTTCATCTCCTGCAGCAGGAAATCCAGCTTTCTGCCCATGGCGCCGCCGGCAGCCAGCATGGAATCCATCTGCTCTAAGTGGCTTCTCAGGCGGACGGTCTCCTCATCCACGGCAACCTTGTCTGCAAAGATGGCAGCCTCCGTCAGAATGCGGCTTTCGTCGATGGCGGTGTTGGCCAGCACCTCCTGCAGCTTGTTGTAAAGCCGGGTGCGGTAGTCGATGACGGTCTGGCCGTTGCCCTCCTCCACCTGGGAGACCAGGCTGCGGATGGTATTGCCCCGGCTGCTCAGATCGTTCTTCAGGGCCTCGCCCTCTTTGGCGCGCATGGCATCGTAGTTTGCCAGAGCCGCATTCACAACCTGCATCATGTCAGACAGCAGCTGCTCCTCGTCCACCTCGGGCTTCTCCACGGTGAACACATCCGGCATTCTCGACAGCAGCGATACGCTGATGTCCTCCCGGATGGCGAATTCCTGCGCCATCTGGCGCATGGCCTCCACATAGCCCGCCGCCATGGCGGTGTTCAGGGTGACCTTCACATCGGCGGCACCCTCGGAGCGCTGGGTGATGTAGACATCCACCTTGCCCCGGGAAATGGTATTCTTCACCGCCTGCTTCACGGTGTCCTCCGCAAAGGACAGGGCCCGGGGCAGCTTGACGGTGCAGTCCAGATAGCGGTTATTGACGCTGCGGATCTCCACGGTGAACTCTCTTCCGTTCACCGTCTCCACAGCACGGCCGTAGCCGGTCATACTTTTTACCAAGGTAATTATCCCCTTTTTCAAATGGTTTTATTGCCTGACCGATGGTCGGTCTTTGGGTCATGCCTCCGGTGCTTCCGTGGTTTCCGGTTCCGGTGCCTTCTCCGTGACGGAGGCGGAGACCGCGTCGGCCCGCAGGGTTCCCACGCCCTCGAAGCCCTGGGCGAAGGTCACATTTGCCCGGAAGGTGGAGGTTCCGATCTCCGCGCCGGTGAAGTCCACGGTGACGGACATATCCTCCGCCTGCAGTTTCTCAATCAGCGCCTCCGGGCCGCGGATGCAGACGGCCAGCTCTTTGGTATACAGCTCCGCCTCCAGTCCCTCGGGCACGTTGACGGCCTGGATATTCTGCAGCAGGAATTCCTTCTCGGCAAGACCCTTCAGGTGGATCTCCACCGTGACCTCCGACAGACCGGTGAGGTTGGAAATGCCCTCCTCCAGGGAGATGGCGAAGATCTTTGTGGTGTCCTCGGTGATTTCCGCCAGGTTGATGGTACCGATGACCAGCTGGTCGCCCATCAGCTCCAGAGCGGCCTCGCTGCCGGATACCCGGATGGTATCGATGCTCAGGGTGATATCCGCATCGGCTTCGGATGCGCCGCCGCCCTCCACCAGCAGGTAGGTCAGGCTGATATCCTTGACCCGCTGGATGCGCACATCCACATGGATCTGATCCACATTGGTGGTGATAAGCTCGGCGTCCACCGGCTCACCCTCGGCGTTGCACAGGGTATACAGGTAATCCTGACTGATGGATTCGCGCTGATCGTTCAGATCCACCTCAATGACCGCCTTCTCGATCCGGTCGGTGACGGACTGGGGGCCGACGATCTGGACGCTGGAGTATTCCAGCACCCGGTTTTCCCGGTCGGCGATGAAGCCCTCCGGGGCGGAGCCGATCCAGCGGATCTCCACGGGAATCGACTTGGAGATCCGGCGCTCCACGGTGATGTAAATTCTGCCGGGATTCTTGGACTCCACAACGAAGGCGTTGCTGGCCACGTTGCCCGGGAAGGTGACGGTATAGTTCAGGGGGATCTGGGTGCCCGGCTCATAGATGCTGGCCAGATCCGCTTTCAGAGTGATGTTGCTGGAATCGACCTTGATCAGGTCGCTGCGGTTGCCGGACAGCTCCATGGTAACCGTGGAGGCCGACTGATTGGTAATCATCAGGCCCCGCTCCGCCAGCACGGATTCGCTGCTCAGAACCACGGGAATATTGTAATAGGTCTGCTTGGAGCCGGGGCTGACGCTGGTGATGACAAACAGCCACATCACCACGGCCAGACCCACGGAGAGCAGAATTCTGCCCAATCTACTTTTCATGCTTTTTCTCCTTTTCCGCTCTGAGGAGCTTCTCCTTCAGGCGCAGGGCAAGGCTTCTCTCCTCTTCCAGGTTGTCCTCGGAGCACAGCTCGGTGCGCAGGAGCCGTTCCAGGGTCTGGGGCGCCAGATGGCGCTTGAGCATGCCGTCCACCGCCACGGAAATGGTGCCCGTCTCCTCGGAGACGATGACCACCACAGCGTCGGAGACTTCGCTCATGCCCACACCGGCCCGGTGCCGGGTGCCCAGATCCGCACTCAGATGGCTGCTCTCGGACAGCGGCAGCACACAGCCCGCCGCCGCCACCCTGCCGTCCCGGATGATCATGGCGCCGTCATGCAGGGAGGCCTTGGGGAAGAAAATATTCCGGATCAGCTGCTCGGTGACGATGCCGTCGATCTGGCTTCCGGTTTTGAAGTACTCCTCCAGCCGGGCGTCCCTGGCAAAGACGATCAGGGCGCCGATGCGCTCCCGGCTCATGACCTCGCAGGCTGCCACGGTCTGGGAGATGACCTTGTCCATCTCCTCCACGGGTTTTTCGGATATGAAGAAGGACTTCAGCCGCATGCCGCTGACCAGATGATCCAGCATCCGCCTCAGCTCCGGCTGGAACAGGATGATGATGGCCAGAAGGCCCACGGACATGATCTGGCTCAGGATAAAATGGATGGTGTACAGGTGCAGCAGCCCCGTCACCAAATAGATACCCACCACGCCGCCCAGGGCGATGGCGATCCGCATGGTGCTGGAGCTGCGCACCAGGGGAATCAGCTTATAAATCAGGAACGCCACCAGGGCGATATCGGCATAGTCCGACCACCGCATTCCGGCTGCCTGCTGCAGGATTGTTTTGATCACTTCCATCGTTGATTCAACCTCTTTGTGGGAACGTTTACAGCGAAAAGTTGCACTTAGGCATAGTAACCTAGTATCTTATCTATTATAGCGGAAAGCCCGTTCCTTAGCAATAGAAAATCTGCATAAAATTTGTTTAAGATTCATTTTGCTTCTCGGTTTATCTCTGCAATCGGATTTCCCTTTGCCCTGCTACAGTAGCCGGGGAAAAATAGGCAGAGAAAACCGCGCCGATGGGGTTTCCCCGGTTCGGCGCGGTGTGGGCGGAAGCGTCTTCAGTGTCCGCCTCGTTTTTTCAGTTCGGACGCGGCTGCCAGCAGGGCATCGGTCTGGGCATTCGCGGCATCGTGGCCGAAGCTGACCCGGACGGTGCCGGAATCCAGCGTCCCGGCGCTTTCGTGGGCCAAGGGCGCGCAGTGAAGCCCCGCCCGGACGGCAACGCCCCTCTGCGCCAGAAATTCGGCAGCCGATTCGCAGTCCATCCCGGGCAAAAAGGACACCGTCCCCGCCTGGTGCTGCCCGGAAAACACCGGAAAACCCATCCGCTTCAGCCCTTCGGCGCAGCGCTTTGCCTGCCGGTGCTCCGCGGCGTAAATCCTGTCGATCCCCATCCGCTGCAGATACCGCATCCCCTCGGCAAGGCCCGCCGCCCCGGGCACATTCTGGGTTCCGGCCTCCAGCCGTTCCGGCAGAAGCTCCGGCATATCATGGCGGATGGATTCGCTGCCCGTTCCGCCGTAGAGCAGCGGCACCGTCTGCCCGGCGCACAGCAGCAGTCCCGTCCCCTGGGGGCCAAGAAGTCCTTTGTGCCCCGGCATGGCGATGAATTCCGCCCCCAGCTCCCCCAGCCGGACAGGCAGCGTCCCGGCGGACTGGGCCGCATCCAGAATGAAGGGCACCGACGCCTCCCGGCAGAGCTTCGCCAGCTCCTGCACCGGCAGGACATAGCCGAAGACATTGGACACATGGGTAAACACCGCCGCCTCCGCGCCCCGGCTCAGCGCCCGGCGGAAGCTTTCCAGCGTATCCTCCCAGTCAAAGAGCTTTCGTCCCGCCACCTGTACCTGCGCTCCCCGGGCATACAGCGGGCGCATCACCGCGTTGTGCTCAAAACCGGACACCACCACCCGCCCCCCGGGGCGAATCAGACCGGAGATGGCGATGTTCAGCCCGTGGGTGCAGTTCATGGTCAGCACCACCTGCTCCGGGCGGCAGTCGAACAGCGCCCCCGCCGTCTCCCGGCAGTTGTAGATCCGCTCCGCCGCCTCTTTCGCCGCCCGGTAGCCGCCCCGGCCGGGGTTGGCGCAGCGCTGCATGGCCTCGTTCACCGCCCGGAAAACAGCCGGCGGCTTTCGGAAGGAGGTTGCGCCGTTATCCAGGTAGATCATAGCCCAATCTCCTCCAGGGTGCCGTCACCGTTCTGCCGATAGACCTTCCGCATGGGAATCTGCTCCTTCCGCAGCAGCTTTACCGCCTCCGAAATCTGCCTTGTCTGCAAACGCAGGCTGTAGCCGCAGCCCTGCTCCTCCATCCAGCGGGGCGTCCGGCGGAGGCTGCAGGAAAACCCTCCCCGATTTAACAGCCGCTCCCCCCGCTGGGCATAGGTCACCGAGCGGAATGTGATCAAATAAACTTCCATACGACAAAACCTCCCGGAACATTCTATGCCCGGGAGGTTTGCTGGGTGACTGATACCGTTATCCGGCGCAGACGGCCTTGATGACTGCGGCGGCTTTTTCGAGGACTTCCATGGGGATATTCAGAGCGGGCAGGAGCCGGACCTTGTCCTTGGCAGTCAGGCACAGGACGCCCCGCTCCATGCAGGCCTTCACCACTTCCCCGGCGGGCTTCGTGGTTTTCAGGCCGATCATCAAGCCCATGCCGCTGACCTGCTGGATGCCCTCGCAGTCTGCAAAGGTCTCAAAGAGGTATTCGCTCTTTTTGCGAACCTCGGCAAGCAGCGCATCGTCGATTCTGCCCAGGATGCTCAGCGCGGCGGCACAGCTGACGGGATTGCCGCCGAAGGTGGAGCCGTGGTCGCCGAAGCCCAGCACATTCTGCACCTTCTCCCCCAGCAGGGTGGCGCCCAGAGGCAGGCCGCCGGCCAGTCCCTTGGCGGTGGACACCACATCGGGATGGAGGCCGTAGTTCATGTAGGCATACAGCTGGCCGGTTCTGCCGTTGCCGGTCTGCACCTCGTCCACCATCAGCACGATGTCTTCCTTTTGGCACAGCGCTTCCAGTCCTGTCAGGAATCCGGGGTCCACAGGGAGCACGCCGCCCTCGCCCTGGATGCATTCCACCAGGACACCCGCCACAATCTTCTGCTCCGCCAGGGCGGCAACGGCATCCAGATCGCCGGTGTCCACACTGACAAAGCCCGGGGTCAGGGGCTGGAACAGCTCGTGGTAATGATCCTGTCCGGTGGCAGCCAGGGTGGTCAGGGTGCGGCCGTGGAAGCTGTTGTTCAGGGTCACAATCACATGGCGCTCTTCTCCGTACTTGTCGACGGCGTACTTTCTGGCCGCCTTGATGGCGCATTCGTTGGCTTCCGCGCCGGAATTGGAGAAGAAGACCTTCTTCATGCCGGTCTTTTCGCACATCATCCTGGCAAGGTTGGCACAGGGCTGGGTATAGTAGAGGTTCGACATATGCTGCACCTTGCCGATCTGCTCGGTGATGGCAGCCTGCCACACTTCATCGGCGATGCCGAAGCTGGTGACGCCGATGCCGGAGCCCATGTCCACATATTCCTTGCCGGTATCATCCCACACCAGGGAGCCCTTGCCGGAAACGATCTCCACCGGGAACCGGTTGTAGGTCCCCGCGACGTATTCCCGATCGATCTTCTGAATACTCATGCTTAACCTCCCATGACCATGGTGCCCGCGCCTTCGTCGGTGAGCAGCTCCATCAGAATGGAGTGGGGCACTCTGCCGTCCATAATGACCACATGCTTCACGCCGGCATCAATGGCATCGATGCAGCACTCCACCTTGGGGATCATGCCGCCGGAGATAACCCCCTCGGCCTGCAGCTGTTTCGCTTCGCTGACGGTGACGGCGGGAATCAGGGTGGAAGGATCGTCCTTGTCCTTCAGCAATCCCGCGATGTCCGTCATCATAATCAGACGCTCGGCGTTCAGCGCCCCGGCGATGTGGGCCGCGGCGGTGTCGCCGTTGATGTTATAGGTGTTGCCCTGCTTGTCGCAGCCCACGGTGGAAATCACCGGGATATAGCCCTTTTCCAGCAGGTCCGTCACCGGCTCGATGTGGATTTTCTCGATTTTGCCCACATAGCCCAATCTTTCATCCTTCATGGAGCACTGGATCAGCCGTCCGTCCATACCGGAAAGGCCCACGGCATGGCCGCCCTTCATCTCCAGCAGGTTCACCAGCGTCTTGTTGACCTTACCCGCCAGCACCATCTGGACGATGTCCACGGTCTCCCGGTCCGTGACCCGGAGGCCGTTCACAAACTCGGCCTTCTTGCCCAGCCTGCTCATCAGGTCGTTGATCTCCGGGCCGCCGCCGTGAACCAGCACCACCTTCACACCGATGAGCCACAGCAGGACGATGTCCTCCATGACCTGCTGTTTCAGCTGTTCATTGATCATGGCGTTGCCGCCGTATTTGACCACCACGGTCTTTCCCCGGTACCGCCGGATATAGGGCAGGGCCTCGGTGAGCACCTCCGCCCGCTGGCCATTCGTCAATTCCATTTCCATCCGTATGTACCTCTCAGGTTCTGTAATCGCCGTTGATCTTCACATAGTCATAGGTCAGATCGCAGCCCCAGGCGGTGGAAGCAGCGGCGCCGCTGTTCAGCTCCACCAGGATCTCGATTTCCTTCTCCAGCAGGATCTGCTTGGCGATCTCCTCGGAAAAACCGATGCCCGCGCCGTTTTTGCACACCGCAATCTCTCCGGCGGCGCTTTTGAAGGAAACATCGATTTTGTTCACATCCACATCCGCGCCGCTGTAGCCGATGGCGCAGAGAATACGGCCCCAGTTGGCATCCGCGCCGAACATGGCGGCCTTGGTCAGGCTGGAGCAGATGACGCTCTTGGCAACGGTTTTTGCGGTCTGCAGGTCAGCCGCTCCCGTGACCTTGCACTCCAGCAGCTTGGTGGCGCCCTCGCCGTCTCCGGCGATGCAGCGGCACAGATGCACCGTGACGGTGTTCAGGGCTTTCATAAAGGTATGGAAGTCCTCACCGTCGGCGGTGATGGGATCGTTGCCCGCCATGCCGTTGGCCAGGACGGTGACCATGTCGTTGGTGGAGGTATCGCCGTCCACGCTGACCATATTAAAGGTGTCTGCAATGTCGCAGGACAGGGCCTTCTGCAGCATATCCGGGGCGATGGCGGCGTCGGTGGTGATAAACACCAGCATGGTGGCCATGTTGGGATGGATCATGCCGCTGCCCTTGGCAATACCGCCGATGCGGCAGGTCTTTCCGCCCAGGGTGAATTCCACGGCGACTTCCTTCTTCACGGTGTCGGTGGTCATGATGCCCTCGGCAGCGTCTTCACTGCCGGTTTCGGACAGTCCCGCCATCAGCGCGGGAATCCCGGCGGCGATGGGGGCAATGTCCAGAGGCAGACCGATGACGCCGGTGGAGGCCACCACCACATCGTCGGCCTTGATCTTCATGGCGTCCGCCAGCAGCGCACAGGTCTGCTCGGCAATTTCAACGCCGTTGGCATTGCAGGTATTGGCGTTGCCGCTGTTGCAGATGACGGCCTGGGCAATTCCGTTGGCCAGATGCTGCTTTGTCACGATCAGGGGTGCGCCCTTGACCAGATTGGTGGTATACACCGCCGCCGCAGAGGCGGGAACCTGGCTGTAAATCAGGGAAAGATCCCGCTTGGTGCGGTTCTTCCGGATGCCGCAGTGGATGCCGTTGGCGGTAAAGCCCTTTGCGGCACAGACGCCGCCGGAAATCAGTTTCATCTCTTTATTCCTCCAGGATGGTCAGGCCTGTTGTTTCTTCCAGACCCAGTACCAGATTCATATTTTGGATGGCAGCGCCGGAGGCGCCTTTGCCAAGATTGTCAAACCGGGAGACCAGCTGTATGCGCTCTTCATTGCCGAAGACGCTGATCTCCATATTGTCGTAGCCGGAAAGACGGGATGCACTCAGGAAGCCGCTTTCGTCACTCTGGGCATACCGGACCAGCTTTCCGGTGTAATAGTCCCGGTACAGCTGGCGGATGTCCTCGATGCTGCCCCTCACATCCCCGCCGAACAGGGACACCACCACCTCCATGCCGGAATAGTAGGAGGAGACAATGGGGCTGAAAATGGGAGCCGTATGCAGACCGCAGAT
Source organism: uncultured Clostridia bacterium (assembly GCA_945486915.1). Lineage (GTDB taxonomy): Bacteria > Bacillota > Clostridia > Oscillospirales > Oscillospiraceae > Faecousia. Next base: position 12,053 of record CALYTP010000034.1, read on the forward strand.
TTTCTGCATCTCGGGCAGGTGCTTGTGGCTCTGGGAAAGGCCGTACATTCTGGGCGCCTGCAGTGCATCCGGGTTCGCCTCATAGTCGGCGATCATCTTTTTGCCGCCGCCGGAGTAGCCCGTCAGGGAGAAGCAGGAAATGGCCAGCTCCGGGCGGATAAAGCCATGCTCCACCAGCGGCGCCACCAGGCTCACAAAGCCGCTGGCATGGCAGCCGGGGTTGGCGATCCGCTTGGCCCGTCGGAGCTTTTCCCGCAGGCCGCCCACCTCCGGGAAGCCGTACACCCAGTCGTCGCTGGTGCGGTGGGCCGTGGAGGTGTCGATGACGACGGTGTTGGGATTGGTCACCATGGCCGCCGCTTCCACCGCCGCCGCATCCGGCAGGCACAGGAAGGCCACGTCCGCTTCATTGAGAAATGCGCAGCGAGCAGCATCGTCCTTGCGGAGCTGCTCGCTGATCTCCAGTAGTTCCAGATCCGGGCGGGTGCTCAGTCTTTCACGGATCCGCAGGCCGGTGGTTCCAGCGCTGCCGTCGATAAATATTTTGGTCATAGCGGTCTCCTTCCGCGTTTGTTTCCCCTGTCGGTCTGCCCGGCCGATGTTGGGGAGGATCGTATCCACCCCAACATCGGCAGTTCCCGTCTGTCTGAATTTTTATGCAAGAATTATACTTCTTTCTTGTATAATTGTCAATCAATATTGAATATTCCTGAAAGTTTGTGACTATTCCATGAACGTATGCTTCCAGGAATCCCCGGTTTTCGTCCATTTGACAACATCCGGGCAAAAAAACAGTGCCACAAAGCGGAAAGAGCGTCCTTCCGGTATGCGGCACTGCATAACGACAAACGATCCTCTATTTTTCGTTCAGGAGGCACACGGCATGACAGCGCATGCCCTCCCCGCTGCCGGTGAAGCCCAGCTTTTCCTCGGTGGTGGCCTTCACATTGACCTGATTCTCCGCAAGATGCAGGGCAGAGGCAATGTTGCGCGCCATCTGGGGGATATGATCCTTCAGCCTGGGACGCTGGGCGATCATGGTCACGTCGATGTTGCCCACGGTGTAGCCCGCTTCGTCAATCTTCTGCCCCACCACCCGCAGCAGCTCCATGGAGTCCGCGCCCTTGTAGGCGGGGTCGGTATCCGGGAAGTGGAAGCCGATGTCCCGCAAAGCCGCCGCGCCCAGCAGCGCGTCCATGACGGCATGGAGCAGCACATCCGCATCGGAGTGGCCGTCAAGCCCCAGGTCATAGGGAATCTTCACCCCGCCCAGAATCAGGTCTCTGCCCGGCACCAGCCGGTGCACATCATAACCGTGTCCGATTCTCATTCCGGTTCCTCCAGCAGCATTTCCGCGATTTTCAGATCCATGGGGGTGGTGACCTTCAGGTTACGCTCGTCCCCTTCCACAATCTTCACGGACATCCCCATCCGCTCCACGGCGGAGCAGTCATCGGTAACCGTGGCCTTGTCCTCTTCCGCCTTTTTCAGCGCCCCCCGCAGCAGGTCAAAGTCAAAGACCTGGGGGGTCTGCACGGCCTGCAGAGTCGCCCTGTCGGGGGTGGCGAAGACCAGTCCGCCCTTGACCACCTTGATGGTGTCCTTCACCGGCACTGCGGGAGCTGCCGCGCCGTAGCTGTGGGCTGCCCGCACCGTCCGGTCGATGACGGCTTCGGTAATGAGGGGCCGGGCGCCGTCGTGAATTGCCGCCAGCTGCACCTCGTCGGACAGGGCGTTGAGCCCCAGATGGACGGATTCCTGCCGGGAGCTGCCCCCGGCAACCACCGCGCGCACCTTGCCGCAATCCTTGCACAGATTGGTGATGGGCCGGATCAGATCGGGCCGGGTCACAACGACGATCTCCGTGATGGCGTCGCACTGCTGGAAGGTCCGCACCGTCCGCAAGATCATGGGCTCGCCCCGAAGCTGCGCCATGACCTTATCGATGCCGCCCATCCGGGAGGCGGAACCCGCAGCCACGATGACCGCGCCGCACTTCTTCAGCGGCAGCACCTTCCGTCCCACGGATGCCAGCTTCTCAAGACCCATACCGCTCACAGCTCCTTCACAATGTTCTTGAAGCATTCGCCCCGCTCCATGAAGTTTTTGAACTGGTCAAAGGAGGCGCTGGCGGGGCTCATCAGGACGATATCTCCGCTTCTGGCGGCAGCGGCAGCGGCCCGGACGGCACTTTCAAAATCGCCGCAGTCCATCATCTCCGGCGCGCCGGGGGCGTAGTTGTCGGCAGCGGCCACCGCTGCCCGGATCTGACCGGCGGTGGCGCCGCAGAGGAACAGCTTGCTCACATGGTCGCAGATTTCCGGCCCCAGGGTATCATAGGGGATGTGCTTGTCGTAGCCGCCGGCGATCAGAATCACCTTCTGCCGGAAGCTGCGCAGGCCCGCAATGGTACGGCTGGGGGAGGAGGCAATGGAGTCGTTGTAGAATTTCACGCCGTCCTTCACCCGCACCAGCTCGATCCGGTGCTCCACGCCGCCGAAGTTCCTTGCCACCCGGCGGATGGCCTCGTCGGGAACCAGCCCGTCCACAGCGGCGATGGCGGCCATGTAATTTTCAATGTTGTGGACACCGGGCAGCAGAATCTCATCGGTATTCAGAATCTTCTCGCCCCGGCGGTAGATTGCGCCGTCTTCCGTCCAGACGCAGTTGGTCTTGCCCCGGCGGGAGAAGAAATGGGTCTGGCCGTTGCCCTGAAATTCAGCGGTGATGGCGTTGTCCGCATTCAGCACCAGCAGGTCGCCTTCGCCCTGGAAGCGGAAGATATTCTTCTTGGCCTCCACATACTCCTCCATGTCCCTGTGGATGTCCAGATGGTTGGGGGCCAGATTGGTGACCACCGCCCGCTGGGGGCTTCTGGTCATATCCATCAGCTGGAAGGAGCTGAGCTCCACAACGGCATAATCGTCCTGATCCATCTGCCGGCACAGGGGCAGCAGAGGCGTGCCGATATTGCCCCCCAGCCAGACGGTCTTCCCGGCGGCCTTCAGCATCTCGGAAATCAGCGTTGTGGTGGTGGTCTTGCCGTCGGAACCGGTGACGGCGATCAGGTGGCAGGGGCAAACCTCAAAGAACACCTCCATCTCGGAGGTGACGCAGGCGCCCTTCTCCCGAAGCGCGGCAATGGCAGGATTGCCGGGGTGCATACCGGGGGTGCGGAACAGCACATCGGCCTCCACGCCGTCCAGGTATCCTTCGCCCAGGCGGAGCTTGCAGCCGGCTTCTTCCAGCGCCAGCACCTCATTATCCAGCTTTTCCCGGGGCGTTTTGTCGCAGCCGGTCACATCGCAGCCGAATTCCAGCAGCAGCCGCACCAGCGGCCGGTTGCTGACGCCCAGTCCCAGGACGGCGATCTTTTTCCCCCGAAGGGATGCGAAATACGATTCAAAAGCAGTCATCATTAAAACCTTTCTTTTCATATGGAAACGGTATTATGCAAATCGGACTTGCCAAATTATAATTTGGCGGTGTGCACCAAAGGCTCCCTCTGGGAGGGAGCTGTCAGCCAAAGGCTGACTGAGGGAGAGAGCCCCGGTTTTTTTGATGCGGTAACGTATGAAGCGCTGGTGATCGACCAACGCTCTCTCCCTCAGTCCGCTTCGCGGCCAGCTCCCTCGCAGAGGGAGCCTTTGGTTCTCCCCGTCAAATTACAATTATCCGCAATGCTGAGTCAAACCAATATGCACATACAATAATAGCGCATACGCATAGTTATCTTATCCAGTATAGCCTGTGCAAAAAGAATTTGCAAGGGGGATTTGACAATTGTCCCTGTTTGGGTTAGAATATTTCCGCAGCGAAGATTGGACAGCCGCGGATGGAAGCCGAAAGGCTCCAGATGAGGAAAGTCCGGGCTCCACAGGGCAGGGATAACGGGTAACGCCCGCCGAGGGTAACCTCAGGACAAGTGCAACAGAGAGATACCGCCTCCGCCCCCAAACAGGGCTCCCATCAAAACCCAGCGAAAGCGGGTTTGATGGGAAAGAGAAGATTCCCCATGGCGTGCGATCTTTTCCGCTTGCGGAAAAGGGAGCGCCTCCATGGGTGAATCGACGAGGCAAGGGTGAAAAGGTGCGGTAAGAGCGCACCCGGCCCATGGCAACATGGGTTTTACGATGTAAACTCTATCCCGGAGCAACGCCGTGGAGGGACACGCAGGTCTGCCCGACCGTCCCGAGGAGGCGGCTTGATCCCGTAAGCAATTGCGGGGCTAGATAGATGGCTGTCAAAACAGAACCCGGCTTATAGATTT
>CALYTP010000035.1:0-16312 GCA_945486915.1 uncultured Clostridia bacterium
ACCGCTTAGGTGGGGACTGCGGGCTTCGGCGGATCTTTTGCCCCATTATGCGGTGCTGCCTTAAGTCAACCGATGCAATACAGTTTCCATTCGGCGCGAAGCTTCCTTTGCGCCGATGATTTTTCACGGAGGAATGCAACATGGGATTTGCAGAACTGCTGCTTCTGGGTGTGGGCCTGAGCATGGATGCCTTTGCGGTTTCCGTCTGCAAGGGCCTTGCCATGAAGAAGGCAACCCTGAAGGCGGAGCTGACCTGCGGCGTCTGGTTCGGCGGCTTTCAGGCGCTGATGCCGCTGATCGGTTTTTACCTGGGCACCCTGTTCGCCGAGGCGATCCAGGCCTTTGACCACTGGGTGGCCTTCGGCCTGCTGGCCCTCATCGGCGGCAATATGCTCAAGGAGGCCCTTGGTGAGGAAGAGGAATGCCCCTGCGCCGATCTGAGCGTCAAGACCATGTTCCTCATGGCGGTGGCCACCTCCATCGATGCCCTGGCCGTGGGCATCAGCCTTGCCATGGTGGGCGATGTGAACATCTGGGCGGCAGTTTCTTTGATCGGTGTGACCACCTTTGCCCTGTCCGCCGTGGGCGTGGCCGTGGGCAATGTCTTCGGCAGCCGCTACGAAAAGAAGGCGGAGATGGCCGGCGGCATCATCCTGATCCTGCTGGGCGTCAAGATCCTGCTGGAGCATCTGGGGGTGCTGTGATGCGTCGCAGGAACTGGCTTGCGCCGGCAATTTTGCTGGTGCTGGGCTTTGCCTGGGGCAATTCCATCCTCTCCGGCGATGCCTCCAAGGGTGTCAGCGGAGAAATGCGCGGTCTGCTGGCGGCGATCTTCCCATTCCTGGAGGAACTGCCGGAGTACGCCCTGCGGAAGATCGCCCATTTCGCGGAGTTCGCCGTGCTGGGATTTCTGCTGGCCTGGGACACGGTCCAGCGGGGGAAGACAGGCTTTGCCAGGTTTTCCGCACCCGTCAGTCTTGCCATGCTGGCAGCGCTGATCGACGAGACCATCCAGCTCTACCGCCCCGGCAGGCTTTCCAGCGTGGTGGATGTGTGGATCGATACCGCCGGCGCCTGCACCGGCATTTTGATCCTGCTTTTGGGATATACTGTATTTGCGCGGATACGGAAAAAAAGGAAGCTCTGAATGAAGTTGTTTGGAGCACCGGATTTGAAAGGATATTTTGTGATGAAAAAAGCGATTTGCATGATTCTGGCGCTGACTCTGGCGCTTTCCCTGGCTGCCTGCGGCGAAAAGGTACCTCAGACCGTCAATACGACACTGGACGGCACCCCCGAGCAGATCATCGAGAAGATCTACGCCGCCCACACGGAAAAGGAAATGAAGCTGCCCCTGATGACCATGGAGGTTGACCTCCAGGACACGGATTCCCTCTCCTACAACATGGGCCTGGATTCCGGCGACCGTCTCAGCGCCGCCGCCATTTCCGAGCCCATGATGGGACAGGCCTATTCTCTGGTGGTGGCCCGGGTGAAGGATGCCGCGGATGCAGCCCAGATGGCCAAAGACCTCTATGAGAACGTCGACACCAACAAGTGGATCTGCGTGGAAGCCGATACCAAAACCGCCGCCTACTATGGCGATGTGGTGATGTTCTTTATGGTCAATTCCACCTTTGCCGAGTCCGCCACCACCGAATCCATCGGGCAGGCCTTCAACACCGTCTGCAATGGCGGCGCAACCTTTGTGGGATAATCACAGTGCGCCTCCCGGCTTTGCCCGACTGCCTTGCGAAATGGTAATTTGGCGGGGCAAATTACCACCCAGCCAATGTAGGGGAGGATATCATCCTCCCGCGCAGTATAAGCCCTCAAAAGGCAATCACGTTGGGCGAATTCGTATCTATGTCCAACATTTTTCCATTCAACCGAACACTCGGAAACCGAAACCTGGCGGGAGGCTAATAGCCTCCCCTACAGTGGCCTGAGCAAAAATCTGCGCGTCAAATTACAATTTGCTGAGCAAACCCGAAAAACACAAAGGAAAACGGCAGCGTCCACCGGGTGCTGCCGTTTTTTGCAAAGAATAATCTGTGAAAGGAGCACCCTATGCTGTTTTCCAGCCTGACATTTTTATATGGGTTTCTGCCTGCGGTGCTGATGGCCTATTTTCTGGCCCCCGGAGCCTGGAAGAACGGCGTGCTGCTGCTGGCGAGCCTGCTGTTCTACGCCTGGGGGGAGCCCAAGTATGTGCTGCTGATGATCGGCTCCATTTTGCTCTTCTACCTCTGCGGCCTGGCCATGGGCCGGGCGAAAAGCGAAAGGGGGAGACGGGGCTTCCTGATCCTGGCCATCGCCGCCGGGGTGGGGCTGCTGTCGGTGTTCAAGTACGCGGATTTCTTCATCGGCTCCTTCAACGCGGCGGTGGGAACAAGCATCCCGCTGCTGCGTCTGGCGCTGCCCATCGGCATCAGCTTCTATACCTTCCAGTGCATGAGCTATGCCGTGGATGTGTTCCGGGGAAAGGCCCGGCCCCAGAAAAACCTCATCACCTTCGGCGCGTATGTGGCGCTGTTTCCCCAGCTGATCGCCGGCCCCATCGTCCGCTATACCGATGTGGCACAGGAGCTGGAGCATCGATCCCACAGCTGGGAGGATGTATGCCTGGGTCTGCGGCGGTTCCTGTTCGGCCTGGGGAAAAAGGTGCTGCTTGCCAACCAGTTTGCGGAATTGACGGAGCTTTACCGTGCCTCCGGGGAACAGTCGGTGCTCTTCTGCTGGATGTATGCCGTGGGCTTTGCGCTGCAATTATACTTTGACTTCTCCGGCTATTCCGATATGGCCATCGGCCTGGGTCGGATCTTCGGCTTCCGGTTTCCTGAGAATTTCGACTATCCCTACCTCTCCCGCAGCGTCACGGAGTTCTGGCGGCGCTGGCATATGACCCTGGGCGGCTGGTTCCGGGACTATGTCTATATTCCCCTGGGCGGCAGCCGGGTCAGCCGGGGCAGGTGGTTCTGCAATGTGCTGGCGGTGTGGATGCTCACGGGTCTGTGGCATGGGGCAGGCTGGAATTTTGTCCTCTGGGGGCTGCTGTTTGCGGTGCTGCTGCTGGCGGAAAAGCTTACCGGTCTGTCCAAAAAGACGGTGCCGGTGCTGTCCCGGGCTTATGTGCTGCTGGCGGTGCTTTTCAGCTTTGTGATCTTCAATGCCGACAGCCTGGGCATGGCGGCGCAGGATCTTCGGGGGATGTTCTGCCTTGGCACGCTGCCGCTGGTCACCACGGAAAGCCTGTATTATTTCCGCAGCTTTGCGGTGCTGTTTCTCGTTGGGCTGCTGGGCGCCACCCCGCTGCCCAAGCGGATGGGGCAGAAGCTGCGCTGGCTGGAAATTCCCGCCATGGTGGGGCTTTTGGTGCTGTGCACGGCGTATCTGGTGGACGGCTCCTTCAATCCGTTCCTGTATTTCCGTTTCTGAGGTGAGGCCATGAAGAAAACCAATCAAATCCTTGCCGGGCTGCTGATGCTCTTCTGGCTGGTGACTGCGGCCTTCCTCTGGTTTGGCCCCCGGCGGGAGGTTTCCGAGGCAGAGCGGCGCAGGCTGGAGCAGTTTCCGAAGCTTTCCTGGCAGACGGTTCTGGACGGCAGATTCATGTCCAAGCTGGAGACCTTTTCCCAGGATCAGTTCCCCCTGCGGGATGTTTTCCGGGGGGTGAAGGCGGTGTTTGGCTATGATGTGCTGCACCGTCTGGACAACAACGGGATTTATCTGGCAGACGGCTATGCCGCCAAGCTGGAATACCCCCTGAAGGAGACCTCGGTGGAGTCTGCGATCCAAAAATTCGGGAGAATAAAGGAGCTGTACCTGCAGGGAAGCGACAAAATCGTGTTTGCCGTGGCTCCCGACAAGGGCTATTATCTGGCACAGCCCAACGGCTACCCTGCCATGGACTATGAGAAGCTCTTTTCCATGGTTTCCGCCGTGGACTGGGCGGAGTATGTGGATCTGACGGACTGCCTCAGCGCCGACTGCTATTACCGCACGGACACCCACTGGCGGCAGGAGACCCTGCTGCCCGCCGCCGAAAAAATCGCCGCAGCCCTGGGGGTTCCCATCGGGAATGACTATGTGCCGGTGAAGCTGGAGCGTCCCTTCTACGGCGTGTACTACGGCCAGGCGGCGCTGCCCATGGAGCCGGATGATATGTATGTGCTGGAAAGCGACACACTCCGGGGCTGCACCGTGACAAACTACGAAAACGGCACCATCACATCCGTTTACGACATGACGAAGGTCAACAGCCGCGACCTGTATGACGTGTTCCTCTCCGGTGCTGTTTCCGTGCTGGAGGTGGAGAATCCCGCCGCCAAAACGGACCGGGAGCTGATCGTATTCCGGGATTCCTTCGGCAGCAGCCTGGTTCCGCTGCTGGTTCCGGGCTATGCCAAAGTGACGCTGCTGGATATCCGCTATGTCCCCACGGAGTATCTGGGCGACTATGTGCAGTTCGGCGGTCAGGATGTGCTGTTCCTGTACAGCCCACTGGTGCTCAACAACAGCGCCATGCTGAAATAAAAAAATCGATATCGGATTTATTCAGCTGACCGTGAAATTGGAATTTGGCGCGCTGGCGTTTACAGCGCCCTTGGCTCTCCCTTTGGGAGAGCTGTCAGCCGAACAGGCTGACTGAGAGGGTACCACGGTTGATGATTGGGAGCGTATATTGGGGCGTGGGACCCTCTCAGTCTGTCCCTTACGGGACAGCCAGCTCCCCCATAGGGGGAGCCAAGGTCGCTTTGCTCCGTAATACACCAGCCCTGTGGATCATTGCCTGTGAGCACTGCCCGCTAATCCCCAATTTTTTGCTGTTACACCCTGCCCCATAGCCCGCAAAACGCCGTTTCACGACTGTGAGACGGCGTTTTTGCATATTATGGGGTACTTTTCTGCTTGGGGATGGTGATGGTCAGGACGATCCGGTCCTCGGTTTCCTTCCGTTCGGAAACCACGCAGATGCCGGTGGACTGGATCTTTGCCAGCGACTGGGTCAGGCTGTTGAGGAAGGTGTCCAGGCTTACCTGGCGGGGCGGCGCACTGGTTTCCCGCAGCAGGGATTCGATATAGGATTCCGTCCGGGCCACGCTCATCTTCTGGCGGCAGATCTCCCGGATGGCCTCCAGCTTCTGCGCCTCGTCGTTCAGCTTCAGCAGTGCGCGGGCGTGGCGTTCCGTCAGCTTTCCCTGCCGAAGGGCAGTGAGGACGGCCTCGCTGTGCTTCAGCAGACGCAGCTTGTTGGCGACGGCACTCTGGCTTTTTCCCAGGATTTTTGCCGCCTGCTCCTGATTCAGGTCGGCCAGCTGCATCAGCTTTGCGATGCCGGAGGCTTCCTCGATGAAGTCCAGATCCTGCCGCTGCAGATTTTCGATCATGGCGGCAAGGCAGGATTCCGTGTCGTCCATCTGCATGACGATGCAGGGGATCTCCGTCAGCCCCGCCTTCTGGGCGGCACGCAGGCGGCGCTCACCGGCGATGAGCTCGTAGCCCGTCCCCACCCGCCGGACCGAGATCGGCTGCAGAATCCCGTGCTGCCGGATGGATTCCGTCAGCTCGGAAAGCGCTTCCTCGGAAAATACCTGCCGGGGCTGCCCCGGATTCGGTCGGATGGCTTTGGCGGGCAGAAACATGACTCTCCCGGACTCCATATAGGTTTTCAGCTTCTGGCACTGCATGGCGCGTCCTCCTTTGTCAGTCTGCCCCCAGTATAATCCTGCCCCCTCAGGAAAAGGCACGAAACGGGCCATCGGCGCCGGGAAAAGAAACGACAAAATCAGGCAGCTGCCCGGCTTTTGAACTTATCCATAGCTTGTTCACAGCCTCGACTTGTTTTTTCTTCCGATTGCGGGTATAATGTGTCCCATGATCTATTTGGAAGGAGCATTTCGATGCAGACCAGGGAAAATGAAGTGACCGTCGTGGTTCAGCAGATTCTGGATCAGGTGCGCAGAGCGGTGGTGGGCAAGGACGACACGCTGCTGTGGGTGCTGGCCGCGATTCTGGCCAGAGGCCATATTCTGTTGGAGGACATCCCCGGCGTGGGCAAGACCACCATGGCGCTGGCATTCTCCAAGGCGCTGGATCTTCAGTACAGCCGGGTGCAGTTCACCCCGGACGTGCTGCCCTCGGACATCACGGGCTACAGCGTCCCCGATGCCCAGACCGGCGAGCTGCGCTATCAGCCCGGCGCGGTGCTGACCAACCTCTTCCTGGCGGACGAATTAAACCGCGCCACCTCCCGCACCCAGTCGGCGCTGCTGGAGGCCATGGAGGAGGGGCAGGTGACGGTGGACGGCGTGAGCCATGTGCTGCCCCAGCCCTTCACGGTGATCGCCACCCAGAACCCGGTGGGCGCCGCCGGAACCCAGATGCTGCCGGACAGCCAGATGGACCGCTTCATCATCCGCCTGAGCATGGGCTACCCCGACCCCAGGGACGAGGTGACCATGGTCTTAAACCGGCAGGACGGAAATCCCCTGAAGGTCATCCGCGCCATCCTGACCCGGGAGCAGCTGGTTGCCCTGCAGGACACCGTGGAAAAGACCTTTATCAGCGACAGCGTTGTTGGGTACATTGTCCGCCTCATGGGCGCCACCCGCCAGCATCCTGAGATCCAGCGGGGCGCCAGCCCCAGAGCCACCCTGGCGGTTGCCGCCATGGCCAAGGCCGTCGCCCAGCTCCGGGGCAGGGACTATGTGGTGCCCGGGGATGTGCGGGAGGTCTTTGTCCAGACCGTCTCCCACCGGCTGATCCTGACGCCCCGGGCCATGACCCAGGGCACGGACTGCCGGCAGGTGCTGGAGGGAATCCTGGAATCGGTTCCCGTCCCCAAGCTGCGCTGATATGTTTGTCAGAAGATTGCAGTATGGAGTGCTGCTTTTCGGCGCGGCGGCTTACTACATTTCCAGCGGCGAATGGATCTCCTGGATTCTGCTGCTGGTGGTGGCGGGGCTTCCCTGGCTTTCGCTGCTGCTGAGCCTGCCCGCCATGCTGTCCTTCCGGGTGGCGCCTGCGGGGGTGGACACATTGGAAATGGGGGAGGAGGCGGACCTGTGGCTCCTGGGAAGCTGCAGCTGTCCCATGCCGCCGTTTCGGGGCAGGATCCGGGTGCAGAGCCTGCAGACCGGGGAGGACTGGCGCTATTCCAGCGAGGATGGCCTGCCAACAGACCACTGCGGCGGCTACCGGGCAAGGACGGAAAATGTGAAAATTTACGACTATCTGGGCCTTTTCTCCTTCCGCGTCCGGAAAACCCAGTGCCAGACCGTGATCATCCGCCCCAAGCCCCTGGCGGTGGAGGATCTGGTGGACCCCCAGCGGCTGGAAATCGACCGCTGGATTCCAAAAGCCGGCGGCGGCTACTCGGAAAACCATGAGCACCGCCTCTACCGCCCCGGCGACAGCCTGAACCAGCTCCACTGGAAGCTGTCGGCCAAGGTGGGTGACCTGATTCTTCGGGAGCCCATGGAGCCCGTCCGGGGGGCAGTGCTGCTGACGCTGAGCCTGCAGGGGGAGCCTGCGGAGCTGGATCGGAAATTCGGGCGGCTTCTGTGGGTGGGCAGATACCTTCTGGACCGGGATCTGGATTTTGAGATCCGGGCGCTGTCCAACAAAGGCATTCTGACCCTCCATGTGGATTCGGAAAGCACCCTCATGAAATCGATGGATACCCTGCTGTGCACCGGACAGCCCGACGACAGCCTGAGCTGGGATCATGCCGGGGATGCTTCCTGGCAGTATCATATCGGAGGTGACCCCGATGAACCGTAAGCTGACCTGGCTGGAAGCCTTTGCCGGGTCCCAGGTGGCGGCCTGGAGCGCTGTGGGCTGCCTGAGTTCGGCCTTCCGCATGGAGGTGACGGCGCTGTGGGAGATCGGCGGGATCTTCGCGGTGGTGAGCCTGGCGTGCATTCTGATCCTCTCCCTGCGCCGGGGCGGCTGGTTCCTGCTGGTTGCGGATGGGCTGGCGCTGTGGCTTCTGTGGCGGTGGGAGCTGGTGCAGGAGCCGTTTCTTTCCCTGCTGGGAACCATTGCCAGAGTCTATGACAGCGGCTACAGCTGGGGTATCCCGGATATTCTGAAAAACAAAAACTGCCCGCCGGATATGGCGTTTTTGCTGCTGGGCATTGGGGTGATCGAGTGCGTCTGCCTGGCCGTCTGCCGCAGAAAGGGCACATCCCTGGCGGTGGCCTCCCTGGTGATCCCGCTGGCGGCGTGTCTTGTGGTGACGGACACCGTGCCAGATGGGCGCTGGCTGTATGTGCTGCTGCTGTGCCTGGCGCTGCTGCTGATCACGGGCAGCGTCCGTGCCGAGAGCGGCGGTCAGGGGACGAAGCTGGCGCTGACGGCGCTGATCCCCACGGCGCTGGCGCTGGGGCTGCTGTTCTATCTGGTGCCCCGGGATACCTATGAGAACAAAACCGAACCCCTTCGGACAAAGCTCATTGCCTGTCTGGAGGAGATGCCGGAGCAGCTGCAGTCCGGCAGGCTGACCATGCCCTCCTTCACCCGGCAGCGGGATCAGGTGGACCTGGCTTCCCTGGCCGCCCAGCCCCAGCTGGGACTGCCGGTGGCGGAGGTGGCGGCGGAAAACGGCGCGACGGTGTATCTGCGGGTGAAGGACTACGACATCTACACCGGCACCTCCTGGCTCTCCACTGCGGACAGGCAGGAGACGCTGGTGGGCACCGGCGCTTCCCGGGGCTCGGTGGTGGTCAGACAGCTGAGCGCCCAGAGCGGCATGCTGCTGCCGGCCTATCCCGAGGGGGAGATCCTTCTGGAGGGGGGCGCGGTGTCGGGCGCCGGAAAGGATACCGTCTACCGGGTGGACAGCCTGAGCTCTGCGCTGGGCGCCCGTCCAGGCGGAGAATGGCTGGCACTGCCGGAGAATACCCGGGAGGGAGCCGAAGCAATTCTCCAAACGATTTCGGCGGATTCGGGCGATGCGGAAGCCATGGCGCGGGCCATTGCGGATTATGTCCGCGGCAGCGCCGTCTATGACCGCAGACCATCTTCCATGGATGATGGGCAGGAGGACTTTGCCCTCTGGTTCCTGACGGAAGCCGACCGGGGCTACTGCGTCCACTTTGCCACAGCGGCGGCGGTGCTTCTGCGCGGCGCGGGAATTCCCGCCCGGTATGTCACGGGATACAAGGTGGATACCACCCCCGGCGTGACCTCCCGGGTGACCTCCAACGATGCCCACGCCTGGGTGGAATACTACAACTACGCCACCTGGAGCTGGTCGATTCTGGAGGCAACCCCCGGCTCTGCGGAGATGCTTCCCACGGAGCAGGGGCAGGAGGAGACCCAGGCCGTCCAGCAGGAGATTCAGGCGGATACCCATGTGGAGGCGGCGATGCCGGTCCGCTCGACGGAGCCGGAACCGACGCAGCCGGAGCCGGAAAAGCGGCAGGTGCCCATGGGCCTGTTTCTGGGCATTGCCATCGCCGCGCTTCTGGCGGCGGCGGTGGAGCTGCAGCGGGCGCTGCGGCTTTCCCTGCGGGCAAAGCGGCAGAGCCGGGGGGACGCCAACCGCCGCGCCATGGAAAAATGGAAGGAGATCACCGTGCTGACCCGGCTGGCGAGGAGAAAGATGCCGGAGGAGCTGACGGCTTTGGTCGAAAAAGCCATGTTCAGCCAGCATCTGCTGGAAAAAGAGGAATTGAACCGGTTCACCGGCTACGCGGCCCAGTGCAGGAGAAAGCTCCGGGGGGAAAAGCTCTGGAAGCGGCTGAAGTACCGCTACTGGGACGCGGTGATTTGAAAGGAAATGGTTATGGAACAGAAATTCATCGCGGCGTGGGAGGCCTGCCGGAAAAACGCGGCGGGCATCGGCGTGAGAATGCGCCCGGTGGCACAGGAGGATGCCATGAAGACGGCCCACCGGCTGCTCTCCGGCAGCCGCACCAGCGACGGCTTTTCCGCACTGGCGGACCGGGGCCATCTGGAATGGAGCCTGGAGGCACTGGCGGTGGACAGGCGCTTCACCGGCCTTTTCACAGATGAGGAGGCCAACGAAGCCCTGACCCGGCTCATGGAGGCGGGGTTCTACAAGCTCTGACGCGGATGCACCCCCCGCAATGGCCTGCCGGTTGGCGCATGCGCAAGCCGGAAACCAGCTTACTGTAGGGGAGGATATCATCCTCCCGCCACGTTAGTCACCTGCGTGTTTGGTTGAATGGTATTTTGTTGGACATGATACGGAGCGAAGCGCCAGTGCAAATTGCAAGTTCTCGCATGCACAACCTACTGTGGGAGAATACGATTCCCTCACAGTGGCTGGACAAAATACCCAACAAAAAACTGCCGTTTCGGTTTTGAAGCGGCAGATTTTTTGCATATTCGACAAAATGCGGGGTATGCTATGGTTGTCAGCCGGGACGATAGATGTTGAGAATGCAGCTGGCGGTATCGGTGAGGGTTTGGGTTTCGGCCAGACGCCGGGCGCCCTGCCTTCCGATGCGGAACAGGTGGGGCGTCATGGCAAAGAGACTGCGGATCTGCTGCCCCTCCACGGTAAAGGTGAACCGGATGGGCCGGGACTCTGCCAGCCGGAAGCCGGGCAGCTCCGGCACGGAATTTTTCTGCTTGTGCTTCAGCTCGTCATAGACGATGGATTTGAGCCCCAAGAGGTGATCCTCTGCGGCCAGCACCTGCAAAAACAGCCCGTCGTCGCGCAGCACCCGGCGGAATTCCTCCGGCAGGGTCAGGGCAAAGAGGCTGGTCAGGGTTCCCACGCTGCCGTCCGCCACGGGGATGTGGGAGGCGGTGGCGCAGATCCAGCTGGCATCCTTGTATTTTGCCGCGGCGCAGCGGACGGCCTCCTTGGAGATATCCAGTCCGGTGAGCGGCGCGCCCAGGGCTTTTGCCAGCCGGGCAGAGTAGTAGCCCTCGCCGCAGCCCACGTCCAGGATCTCCCCGGAAGCGCCGTGATCCAGGGCGGCCCGGTTCAGGGCGTCGGAGATGGGCTGATAGAACCCCGCCTCCAGAAAGGCCCGGCGGGAGAGTACCTGCTCCCGGGTGTCTCCGGGGGTCAGGGAGTGCTTCTGCTGCACCGCCAGCAGGTTCACATAACCCTGCCGCGCAATGTCAAAGCTGTGCCGGCTGGGGCAGACCAGGGATCGCTCCCGGCGGGAAAGCTCCGAGCCGCAGATGGGACATAGATAATTCATGGGGAAGCCTCGTTTCTGTAGCATATCCATAGCATACCTTATTTTCGGGAAAAGGTCAATTCCAATGGAGAGGAAGTGGTGTCCTTGCGGCGAATTTTCAGCCTGCTGCTGTGCCTGTGTTTTCTGGCGGCGCCGGTGCAGGGGACGAATGAAGAAAAATATGTGGCTCTGACCTTTGACGACGGCCCCTCCGGGCGGTATACCCGGCAGCTGCTGGATGGCCTGAAGGAGCGCAGCGCGAAGGCCACATTCCTGCTCTGCGGCTACCGCATCCGGGAATATCCCCAGGAGGCCCAGCGGATTGCGGATGAGGGCCACGAGATCGGCCTCCACGGCTACAGCCATAAGAATATGCAGCAGCTCAGCCGCCGGGAGATCGCCCAGGAGCTGATGGACACCGAGGCGCTGCTGCCCCAGAACTGCCGCATCCGGTTCTTCCGTCCCCCGGGGGGCTGCTGCAGCGATGCCGTCCGGCAGGTGGCAGAGGCCAGAAAGCTGTCCATCCTCCAGTGGTCGGTGGACCCCCGGGACTGGGCGTGTCAGGATAGCTCTGCCGTGGAAAAGGCCGTGATGGAGCACGTGGCGGATGGAGATGTGATCCTGCTGCACGATATGTCCGACAGCTCCGTCACCGCCGCCCTGCGGATCATCGATCATCTGACGGAGCAGGGCTACCGGTTCGTCACGGTTTCGGAGCTGGCCGCCCTGCGGGGCGTTATCCCGAAGCCCGGAAAAAGCTACAGCAGCTTCCCGGATACCGTATGAGAACCCCGCTGCCAGACTTGACATTTTCTGTGAAAATGTGCATAATACTCTTTATGGATTTAATGAAAGGAAACCTCAAGCCATGAAGAGAAAAGGTCTGATTGCGACGGTGGTGGCGGCGATATTGATCATCGCCCTGGCTGTCACATTGATTGCCGCCTATTTTACTCAGAAATATTTCGTGGTGCTGGATTGGCAGCTCTATCCCAGAGATCAGCAGGTGCTGGACCTGAAGAACCGGGCCATGACCGCGGAGGAATTTGACCGGCTTGCCGAAGAGCTTCCGGACAGCCGGATCGTCTGGAGCGTCCCCTTCCAGGGCGGCTATGTCCCCAGCGATACCCGGGAGCTGACAGTACGCAGTCTGCGCAGCGAGGATGTGGAGCTGATCTCCTACTTCACGGAGCTGAAGACCATCCACGCAGACGACTGCAAGGATTATGAGGAACTGCTGACGCTGTACCGGAGCTTCCCGGAGATTTCCGTGGAGTATTCCGTGGAGGTGGGGGGCAAGTCCTTCTCCGCAGAAGAGACCGTCATCACCCTGGAGCGTCTTACGGAGGATGACATCGACAAGCTGGGCTACCTGCCGAATCTCGAGACCGTGGACGCCATGCAGTGCCCCGACTATGCCGCCGTTGTGACCTTGGCCCAGGAGCACCCGGAGTGGGAGGTCAAATATCTGACCAGCATTGCCGGAGCCGAGGTGGATGTGGATGCCGAAAGTCTGGAGATGACCGCTGCCACCGTCGGGGAGACAGCCTATGCCCTGACCATCATGCCGAAGCTGAAGGAGGTCATGATCCACGATCCCGATGCCGAGGGCAGCGAACTGGTGGCGCTGCGGGAGAAATACCGGGAGGTGACAATCCGCTGGGATGTGACCCTCGAGGGCCAGACCTTCGACGATGATATCCGGGAGCTGGACCTTTCTTATTTCCCGCTGACGGAACTGGAGGATGCCAAACAGGCGGCTTCCAGATTTCCCAACCTTGAGAAGCTGATCGTGGACAGCGGCGCGGTGGAAAACGAGGAGATGGCCGCCTACCGGGAGGAAATGCGGGAGAACTTTAAAGTGATCTGGACGGTGAGCCTGGGCAAGATCTGCAAGCTGCGCACCGATGAAACCTGGTTCATGCCCATCCAGCAGGGCGACTATTATTTCAACGATGAAGCCGCCTACAACCTGCGCTACTGCGAGGAAATGGTCTGCATGGACGTGGGTCATGCGCCCATCCACACGGTGGAATTTCTGGAGTTCATGCCCCATCTGAAATACCTGATCCTGGCTCACACCCAGGTCAAGGACATTTCCCCCATTTCCGGCTGCAAGGAGCTGCTGTTCCTGGAGCTGGACGGAAGTCTGGTGCGGGACTATTCGCCGCTGCTGGGGTGCACATCCCTGGAGGATCTGAACATCGGTGATACATACGCGGATGTGGAGCCCCTGTGCCAGATGACCTGGCTGAAGAACCTCTGGTGCGTCAAGCGGGGGTACGGCGTGGCCACCACCCTTTCCGAGGCGCTGCCCGACACCCGGGTCAATTACGCCGGCGACAGAACCGTGGCCAACGGCTGGCGGATGCTGGACAATTACTACGCCATGCGGGATATGCTCGGCGTCGGATATATGCAGTGACGATACAAAAATCAGCCGCTTCCGAAGGGGGAGCGGCTGATTTTGTGTAAATCGTAATTTGGGGTGTCATGCCCAGCCACTACAGTGGATGGGCCAATCATTCAAAGCTTGCTGTATTCGCAGGCGGTGAGTGCGGTGAGCTTGGCGTTGTTGTAGACGAGCCTGATGTTGGAGGCCAGACTGTCGCCGCCGGTGATCTCCGCCACCCTTGCCAGCAGGAAGGGGGTGGTCTCCTTGCCCTTGATGCCCTTCTCATTGCATTCGGCAATGGCCTGATCGATGGCGGCATCGATGACGTCCTTGGGCATGGAGTATTCCTCGGGGATGGGGTTGGTCACCAGCATGCCGCCGCCCAGAGCCATGTCGTTCTGAGCCTTGAAGGCGGCAGCCAGCTCAGCGGGGGTGTCCATGCGGTAGTCCACGCCGAAGCCGGACTTGCGGGTATAGAAGGCGGGCAGCTCCTCGGTCTGGTAGCCCAGCACGGGCACGCCCTTGGTCTCCAGGTATTCCAGGGTCAGACCCAGATCCAGGATGGACTTGGCGCCGGCGCAGACCACCATGACGGGGGTGCGGGCCAGCTCCTCCAGGTCGGCGGAGATGTCCATGGTGGTCTCGGCGCCGCGATGCACGCCGCCGATGCCGCCGGTGGCAAAGAAGCGGATGCCTGCCATGTGGGCGATCATCATGGTGGTGGTGACGGTGGTGGCGCCGTCCTCACCCCGGGCGCAGAGGACAGCCAGGTCCCGGCGGGAGGCCTTGTGGATGGCGCGGCCCTTCTTGCCGAAGTACTCGATTTCCTCGGCAGTCAGACCTGCCTTCAGGCGGCCGCCGATGATGGCGATGGTGGCGGGAACGGCGCCGTTGTCGCGGATGATTTTCTCCACGTTCAGAGCGGTCTCCACGTTCTGGGGGTAGGGCATACCGTGGGAAATGATGGTGGATTCCAGGGCGACAACAGGCTTGCCGTCGGCCAGTGCGGCGGCGACTTCGGGATTGATATCAAGGTACTGATTCATAGCGGATGGTTCCTTTCCATTTCTCATTTTTGTTATGTTCATTACGGTCTGACTCAGCAGGGCGATGAAATGCAATTTGGCGGGCAGTTTTTTGCTCAGGCAACTGTAGGGGAGGCTATCAGCCTCCCGCCACGTAGGTCGCCTGTGTGTTTGGTTGAATGGTGAATTGTTCGGCTTTGTACCAATTCGCCCAACATAGTACAGGATTTGGAAGCTTCACTGCGCGGGAGGATGATATCCTCCCCTACAGTGGCTGGGTGATAATTCGTACCGCAATATTCCAATTTGGCGCGCTAATCGGATAAGCATGCTTTGTTATCGCTGAAACGGGAGGCCCGGGCCATACGGCTGCGGACGGCTTCGGCGGACATGCCGGGGTGGATGGTTTCGGGGGATTCCATGGCGATGGATGCTGCGGCCAGACCGGCAAGGGCTGTCTGCTCCAGATCCATGCCCTCCAGATACGCCCAGACCAGCGCCGCCATGAAGGCATCACCGCAGCCGGTGGTGTTGACCATGTTACCGGCCAGATTGGGCAGCAGAATGCGCTGATCCCCCATGGCGGCATAGACGCCGTCGGCACCCAGGGAGAGGAACAGCCGGTGCACGCCCAGCTCCATCAGCGCATCCGCCGCCTTTGCGGCGTCCTCCGGCTGGCGGATGGGGACGCCGGAGAGCAGCTCCGCCTCCAGCCGGTTGGGCTTCAGGGTGTGGATCTTGCCCAGAATCGGCCGGAGCTTTTCGGCTTTGACGGTGGAGACCGGGTCCACGAACAGGGGCGCGGTGCAGTTGTCCGCCAGATAGATAAGCGCTTCGGCGCTGAGGTTGGCATCCGCCGCCACCACCTGGGCGTTCTGGATCAGCATCAGCTGGGAGGTGAGATAGGCCGGAGTGATTTTTTTGCAGATCTCCATATCGGAGACAGCCAGTGCCATTTCCCCGTGGTTATCGGCCAGGTACAGGTAGGTGGAGGTGGCGGCTCCCGGGATGCGCAGGGCATGGCTCAGGTCAATGCCCAGCTCCGAGCAGGAGGCGGCCACCCGTTCGCCGTTGAGATCGTCGCCGTAGGCGGTCAGCAGCCGGACATCGGTGCCCAGCAGCGCCAGATTGTGGGCAATGTTGCGCCCGACGCCCCCCAGACTGATGCGGACGATGCCGGGATTGGAGTCGGCGGCCACCAAGGGAGCGAAGGAGCGTCCGCCGATGTCCACATTGACGCCTCCGGCCACCACGGCATAGCTGCCGCTGCGAAGCACATAGCCCCGCCCGGCAATGCAGCCCTTTTTGGTCAGGTTGGAGATGTGGACCGCCACGCTGGAGCGGGTGATGCCCAGCTTTGCGGCGATATCCTGCTGGGAGATCAGCGGATCGGATTCAATCAGCTGCAATATCTGCCTTTCCCGCTGGGTCATTGTCTTCACTCCTAAACAATTATTTGATTTTATAAACATTTGCTTACTTCATTATAACTTAAGGGAGCGGCCTTGTCAATATCCCTTGCGAATGAATGTCGGTTGTGGTAAAATAATTACCAAGCCCTTGCAGTTGCGTGTATTTCGCGGGTTGGTTGAATGATGCCACATAACGAAATGTGCATATCGGTTTGACTCAGCAGTGCGGCAAATTGTAATTTGTCGCACTGGCGCGGTAGCGACCTTGGCTCTCCCTTTGGGAGAGCTGTCAGCCGAACAGGCTGACTGAGA
>CALYTP010000036.1:0-15906 GCA_945486915.1 uncultured Clostridia bacterium
CGTTGGGCGAATTCGTACCTATGTCCAACAATTTTCCATTCAACCGAACACTCGGAAATCGAAACCTGGCGGGAGGCTAATAGCCTCCCCTACAGTGGCCTGAGCAAAATTCTGCCCGCCAAATTACAATTTGTCAGGCTGTTGAAAAACCCGATAACAGCACATCAAAAACATCAATCGGAATTTCGGCAAAGCACATTGACAAATACGGCCCGCGGCGCTATAATAACGGCGTTGCAAAACAATGTTGCAAATATAAAAGGCGGATCGGGAGGATTCTATGAATGCTTCGCTTGTAAAGCAGCCGCTTTGGAACAAAATTTAAAAATTTTTCCGTAAAAACCAAAAAAACCCTTGACCTTCCAGCTTGTGGAAGGTGTATCATCACGGTACAAAACCAAAACGTAAGGAAAGAGGAGACGTTCCCTATGCTGAAAATCGATCATTTTACCAAAACCTACGGCGACAAAAAGGCCGTTGACGACCTGAGCCTGCACATCCGTCCCGGCGAGATTTACGGCTTCATCGGCCACAACGGCGCAGGCAAGACCACCACGCTGAAGGGCATCGTGGGCATTTTGCAGTTCGACAGCGGCGAGATCACCATCGACGGCGTGTCCATCAAGGATGATCCCATCGCCTGCAAAAAGAAGCTGGCCTACATCCCCGACAATCCCGATCTCTACGACTTCATGACCGGCATCCAGTACCTGAACTTTGTGGCGGATGTCTTTGCTGTCCCCGCCGGGGTCCGGGAGGAGCGCATCCGCGCTCTGGCGGATACCTTCGAGCTGACCGGGGATCTGAACCAGGCCATCACCTCCTATTCCCACGGCATGAAGCAGAAGCTGGCCATCATCGCCGCCTGGATCCACGAGCCGAAGCTGATCCTGATGGATGAGCCCTTTGTGGGTCTGGACCCCAAGGCCTCCTACATCCTGAAGGAAATGATGCGGGAAACCTGTGCCAGGGGCGGCGCCATCTTCTTCTCCACCCATGTGCTGGAGGTGGCGGAGAAGCTTTGCGACAAGGTGGCCATCATCAAGGGCGGCAGGCTGATCCGCTCCGGCACCATGGAGGAAGTGAAGGGGGACACCAGCCTGGAGTCCGTCTTCCTGGAACTGGAGGCATAACATGACCTGGACGCTGATAAAAAAACAATTCCTGGAGTGCTTCCGCAGCTTTTATATCGTGTCCAAAACCGGCAAGGCCCGGAGCAGGGCGGGCATCGTCGGGATGTATGCCCTGTTTGCAGGCATCATGATTTTCCTGTGCGGCGCGTTCTTCGGTCTGTCCTTCCTGCTTAGGGATCTGCTGAATTCCCCGTTCCGGTGGCTGTTTTACGCGCTGATGGGCGTGCTCTCCATTCTGTTTGGCACCTTCGGCAGCGTGTTCAATACCTTTTCCACCTTGTACATCGCCAAGGACAACGAACTGCTGCTTGCCATGCCCATCCCTCCCGGAAAAATTCTGCTGTCAAGAATCACGCTGGTTTTTGGCATGAGCCTGCTGTACAGCGGCTGCATCTGGATTCCCGCCGTGGTCTACGGCTGGATTTTCGGAGCGCCCACTGCCATGGCTGTGGTGTTTGACATCCTGCTGCTGCCCACGGTGGCGCTGTTTGTCACGGTGCTGACCTGTGTGCTGGGCTGGCTTGTGGCGCTGGTGGCCTCCCACATCAAAAACAAGAGCTTCCTCATTGTGCTGGCTTCCCTGGTGTTTTTGGGCGGCTACTACTATCTCTGCTTCCACATGACGGAGTTCTTCATGGCCATCGTGACCAACGCGGAGGCCATCGGCAACGGCATCCGCACCTGGGGCAATCTGCTCTACCAGCTGGGTCTTGCCGCCGACGGCAGCGGGAAGGCCATGCTGATCTTCTGCGGGATCACCGCGGCGCTGTTTGGGCTGTGCTTCTTCGTGCTGGCAAAGACCTTCACCCGCATCGTGACCAAAACCCACGGCGCGGAGAAGAAAAGCGGAAAAGTAACGGTCAAATCCGCCTCGCTGCGTTCCGCCCTGCTGAAGCGGGAATGGAAGCGGTTTTCCGGCAGCGCCACCTATATGCTCAACTGCGGCTTAGGGATCGTCATGGTTCTGGCGCTGGATGTACTGACGCTGTTTAAGCGGGAATTCCTGACGGACTATCTGGGGCAGATTTCCGCAATTTTCCCCACGCTGACGGAGTATCTTCCTATGCTGGTGGTTGTGGGCGTGGGAATGATCTGCGGCATGAACGTGGTATCCACGCCCTCCGTCTCGCTGGAGGGAAAGAATCTGTGGATTCTGCGCTCCCTGCCTGTGAGCGGCAGGGAGGTTCTGAGCGCGAAGCTGAAGCTGCATCTGCTGCTGAATCTGCCTGCGGCGGTGGTGTCCGTATTTCTTCTTGGCTGGTGCCTGGAGCTGAGCATCACCAGCATCCTGATGGCAGCGGCCTACAGTGTATCGCTGGTCTGGACCACCGGCGCCTTCGGCCTGATGCTGGGGCTGCTGCGGCCCAATTTCACCTGGACCACCGAGGCCATGCCCATCAAGCAGAGCCTGAATGTGCTGATTGTCATGCTGGTGGGCTGGATTCTGCCGCTGCTCAGTGCGGGGGCATGCTGGCTGCTGCGGGGCTATCTGACCGCCGGACAGGTGATGATCGCTTCCACCGTGGTTCTGGCTGTGGCTGCCTTCGCGCTGCACCGCTGGCTCATGACAAAGGGCGGCAGGGTGTTTGATACGCTGTAAAAGAGAAAGGATGATTGCCATGCAGATCGAAACAATCACCAAGGATGCCTTCTGTGTCATTGGCAAGGCGGGCTCCACGGAGGATGGAGAGGGCTTTGTGGGGCGGCTTTGGGCGGATGCCAATGCCCATTTCGCTGAGGTCAGCCACCTTGCCGCAACCCGGGAGGATGGAAGCCTTGCCGGAGTCTGGGGTGCCATGACCGACATGGACTTTGGATTCCTTCCCTGGCAGGAGAATTTTACCAAAGGACGGTATCTGGCGGGCATTGAGGCCCGGGAGGAAGCCGTGGCTCCCAAAGGCTGGGAAAAGTGGAATGTCCCCGGCTTCACCGCGCTCCGGGTGAAGGTGGAATCCCCGGACACCTTCCCGGAAATGATCGGCTGGATGAAGGACAACGGCGTAACGCTGGCGGGCGCGGTGCAGGATTTCACCGATCCTGCCACCGGGGGCAATTATATGCTGTTTCCCATCGCGCGGAAGGAATGAGGACGAAAATCGTCCGCGCCCTTGACAAATAGCCTGCGATGGGGTATACTGTCCCCAATTTCATAGGACAGTTCGTGACCATCCTGTCGGTAAACAAAACTAGGGACTTTTGATTCACAAATGATGGCCGCTTTTTGCGGCCATTTTTTTGTTGTGCCGCGTTTTTGCGGCATAAATTCGAATCATTCTGATGGCCGCAGGATTGCGGCCATTTTTGTTTTTCATGGGCACGATCTGCGCTATTTTGTATTGCAAGGAGAGAAAACCATGAACAAAACGAAATTTCTGACCCAGGCGGCTGTGATTGCCGCGCTCTATGCCGTGCTGACCCATATGCAGAACCTGCTGCTGCCCGGCTCCGCCACCTGGATGATCCAGATGCGCATGAGTGAGGCCCTGTGCGTGCTGGCCTTCTTCACCCCCGCGGCCATTCCCGGCCTCAGTCTGGGCTGCCTGCTTTTCAACCTGACCTTTGCCAACACCCTGCCCCTGGACTGGCTGGTGGGCACCCTGGCCACTTACCTGGCCGCCCAGACCATGTGGTGCACCCGGAGCATCACGGTGAAGGGCTATCCTCTGCCGGGAATGCTCTGCCCTGCCATTGCCAACGCGATTCTCGTTGGCTGGGAGCTGTCCGTTTACATCGGCGGCGGCTTCTGGATCAACGCCCTTTACGTCGCCCTGGGGGAGCTGGCTGTCCTGCTGGTTGTGGGTACTGTCCTGTTCTACGCCCTGCGGGCGCGCAATCTGGACAAAAAGCTGTTCTGAGCGCTGTGCACCGGCTGCCGGAACCCGGTTTTGGGTCCCGGAAAGCCGGTGCTTTTCTGATTTTCATCGGCAACATTCACATAGAACCCCCAAAATGCATCCGAAGTATCGTCTTTCTGCTTCATTGACTGAATTCTTCAGATTATGCTATAATATGACTGCATGAATTCCACCACCCTTATCGCTTCATAGGGGGAGTTTTCGCGTTTTCCCCTATGGGCTGTTTCGCCGTCATGGTGCAAACACGCCCATTTTTATGTTTTTTAGGAGGTTACCATGAAAAAAGTCGGTATTGTTATGGGCAGCGACAGCGATCTGCCCATCCTGCGCAAATCCATGGATACCCTGGATTCCCTGGGCATTCCCTACGAGGCCCACGTGTATTCCGCCCACCGTACCCCCGAGCAGGCCCGTGTGTTTGCCCTGGGCGCAAGAGAGAATGGCTTCGGCGCCATCATTGCGGCAGCCGGTATGGCTGCCCATCTGGCAGGTGCCATTGCAGCCAATACCACCCTTCCTGTCATCGGAATTCCCTGTAAGTCCACCAATCTCGACGGCATTGACGCTCTTCTGTCAACAGTTATGATGCCCTCCGGCATTCCCGTAGCCACTGTTGCAATCGATGGAGCTGTTAATGCCGCTTTGTTGGCTGCGCAGATCATTGCCGTGTCCGATGAGGAGCTGGCAGCCAAGCTGGATGCCAAGCGGGCTTCCGACGCTGCCAAGGTGCTCATGAAGGACGCCGCGCTGCAGGCGGAGCTGAACAAATAAACTAACGGGCACCTCAAAAAACTACCTTTTTGCGGTTTGGACGGATCTTTTGCTCAAACCATCAAAAAATAGTTATCAGGGGTCGTCTAACGAATCAAAACTCAAGGAGGAGTTTTATCATGGGCGGTTTCTTTGGCGCCACATCCCGCCGCGACTGTGTTCTGGATGTGTTTTTCGGTACGGACTACCATTCCCACCTGGGCACCCGTCGGGGCGGCATGGCTGCATGGGACAGTGAGATCGGCATGCAGCGCGAAATCCACAACATCCAGAATTCCCCCTTCCGCACCAAGTTCGAGGGCATCCTGGATGAGATGAAGGGAACTGCCGCCATCGGCTGCATTTCCGACACCGATCCCCAGCCCATCCTGATCCGTTCCAAGCTGGGCGTTTACGCAATCTGCACTGTGGGCATCATCAACAATGCCGACGAGCTGATCCAGCAGTATCTGACCTTCAGCGGCGGACATTTCGAGACCATGACCGGCGGCCGAATCAATGCCAACGAGCTGATTGCCGCCATGATCGACCAGAAGAGCTCCTTCGGCGAGGGAATCCGCTTTGCCCAGGAAATGATTAAGGGCACCGCCTCCATCCTGATTCTGAAGGATGGCGGACACCTGATTGCCGCCCGGGACAAAATGGGCAGACTTCCCATCGTCATTGAGCGAAACGATGACGGCTACTGCGTCACCTTCGAGGACTACGCCGGTGAGAAGCTGGGCTACGAGGTGGTCCGGGAGCTGGGCCCTGCGGAAATCGTGGAGATCTCTCCCGACGGCATCCAGCAGCTGGCTGCTCCTGGCAAGGAAAAGAAAATCTGCGCCTTCCTCTGGTCCTACTACGGCTACCCCACCTCCTGCTACGAAGGGCAGAACGTGGAGGTGATGCGCTACCGCAACGGCCGCATCATGGCCAAGACCGACCGGGACAACGGTGTGGCCCAGGACATCGACTATGTGGCCGGTGTTCCTGATTCCGGCACCCCCCACGCCATCGGCTATGCCAACGAAAGCGGCATCCCCTTCGCCCGCCCCTTCATCAAGTATACCCCCACCTGGCCCCGGAGCTTCATGCCCGCCAACCAGAGCGAGCGGAACATGGTGGCCAAGATGAAGCAGATCCCCGTGGATGAGCTGATCCGGGACAAAAAGCTGCTGTTCGTGGACGACAGCGTGGTCCGCGGCACCCAGCTGCGGGAGACTGTCGAATTTCTCTATGAGCACGGCGCCAAGGATGTCCACATCCGCAGCGCCTGCCCGCCCATCCTCTACGGCTGCAAGTTCCTGAACTTCTCCCGCTCCAATTCGGAAAACGAGCTGATTGCCCGGGCCACCATCCTGGAGCTGGAAGGGGAGGAGGGTCTGAACCATCTGGACGAGTACATGGACGGCTCCACCGAGCGCGGCCGGAAAATGCGCCAGGCCATCTGCGACAAGCTGCACTTTGCCTCCCTGGAGTACCAGTCCCTGGACGGTATCCTGGAAGCCATCGGCCTGCCCTGCGACCAGGTGTGCACCTACTGCTGGAACGGCAAAGGCTGATATCCCTGTAAATTGTAATTTGGCGGTGTGCACCAAAGGCTCCCTCTGCGAGGGAGCTGGCCGCGAAGCGGACTGAGGGAGAGAGCGTTGGTCGATCACCAGCGCTTCATACGATACCGCATCAAAAAATCCGGGGCTCTCTCCCTCAGTCAGCCTTTGGCTGACAGCTCCCTCCCAGAGGGAGCCTTGGTGCACGCTGTTTGTTACCCGATTCCATGCAACGCACAGGCAAATTACAATTTGCCGCAATGCTGAGTCAAACCGATATGCACAATATATGAAATGGATCTATTTCATTATCTTCACTCTACACTCTTCACTCTCCACTCTCTCCTGCAAATTATAATTTTCCAATTTAACCCCACAAGCGTTTTTCACCAATGACGATAAATAAAGGAGCGTAATTATGGATCATAAGAACTCCCGGTCTGCCAGCTACGCAGCCGCCGGTGTGGACATCACCGCCGGTTACCGCGCTGTGGAGCTGATGAAAAAGCACATCGCCCGCACCCGCAACGAAGGCTGCCTGGATGACGTGGGCGGCTTCGGCGGCTGCTTCGGTCTGCCCATCGCCGGCATGGAGGAGCCTGTTCTGGTCTCCGGCACCGACGGCTGCGGCACCAAGGTCAAGCTGGCCATCCTCATGGACAAGCACGACACCATCGGCATCGATGCCGTGGCCATGTGCGTCAACGACATCATCTGCTGCGGCGCAAAGCCCCTGTTCTTCCTGGACTACATCGCCTGCGGCAAGAACATCCCCGAGAAGATCGCCGAGATCGTGGGCGGCGTGGCCGAGGGCTGCGTCCAGTCCGGCGCGGCCCTGATTGGCGGCGAGACCGCCGAGCATCCCGGCCTGATGCCCGTGGAGGACTACGACCTGGCGGGCTTTGCCGTGGGCATCGTGGACAAGAAGAAGATCATCGACAACACCCGGATGGCCGAAGGCGACGTGGTCATCGCCCTGGCATCCACCGGCATCCACAGCAACGGCTTCAGCCTCTGCCGCAAGGTCTTTGACATCGACAGCAACAATCCCCAGCTGTACGTCGCCCGGGAGGAGCTGGGCGGCAAGACCATCGCCGAGACCCTGCTGACCCCCACCCGCATCTATGTAAAGAGCATCCTGGCTCTGCTGGAGAAGGTGGATGTGAAGGGCATCAGCCACATCACCGGCGGCGGCTTCTATGAGAACATTCCCCGTTCCATCCCCGACGGCCTCTGCGCAAAGATCGACAAGAGCGCCGTGAAGGTTCTGCCCATCTTCCGGCTCATCGCCTCCACCGGCAATATCCCCGAGCGCGACATGTTCAACACCTACAATATGGGCGTGGGCATGAGCGTGGTGGTTCCCGCCGCCCAGGCAGATGAGGCGCTGGAGATTCTCACCGCTCACGGTGAAGATGCCTATGTCATCGGCTCCATCGTGAAGAACGAGGAAAAGGTGATCCTGGAGTGAAAGCCAAAATCGCGGTACTGGTCTCCGGCGGCGGCACCAATCTGCAGGCGCTGATCGATGCCCAGGAAAGCGGCGTTCTGTGCAGCGGCCGGATTGCCCTGGTGGTGTCCAACGCCTCCGGCGCCTACGCCCTGGAGCGGGCGAAGAAGGCCGGCATCCCCGGCGTGACCCTGCTGAAAAAGCAGCTGGGCGGCCAGGCAGCCTTTGAGGAGGCTCTGCAGAAGACCCTGGAGGAATACGGCATCGATGTCATCGTGCTGGCGGGCTTTATGACCATCCTCTCCGGGGACTTCACCTCCAAATGGCCCAGAAGGATCCTGAACATCCACCCGGCGCTGATCCCCAGCTTCTGCGGCGAGGGCTTTTATGGCCTCCGGGTGCATCAGGCGGCGCTGGACTACGGCGTGAAGGTCACCGGCGCCACAGTTCACTTTGTCAACCACATTCCCGACGGCGGCGAGATCATCGCCCAGAAGGCCGTGGATGTCCTCCCCGGCGACACCCCCGAAACGCTGCAGCGCCGGGTCATGGAGCAGGCGGAATGGATTCTGCTCCCCCAGGCCAGCGAGCAGGTCTGCAAAGAGCTGATCCGGTAATACCATAAAAAAGAAATCGAAATTGTAATTTGGCGGGGCGAATAACCACCCAGCCAATGTAGGGGAGGATAGTATCCTCCCGCGCAGTGTAAGCCCCCATAATGCAATCCTGTTGGGCGAATTCGTATCTATGTCCAACCTTTTCCCATTCAACCGAACACGCAGAAATCGGTTCCTGGCGGGAGGATGATATCCTCCCCTACATTGGCCTGCCCAAGAATCTGCTCTGCAAATTCCGATTTGCTGAGTTAACCTGATAAGCACATTACACAATATTACTACTACTGAATCCCGGAGGAATCAGAATGAACGTTTACGAAGTCAGATCCATGCCCACCCGCCTGTACGGCAACAGCTATCCCGGCCGCGGCATCGTCATCGGCAAAAGCGCCGACGGCAAGAAGGCTGTGGCAGCCTATTTCATCATGGGCCGCAGCGCCAACAGCCGCAACCGCGTCTTCACCGAGAAGGACGGCGCGGTCTATACCGAGCCCTTTGACGCCAGCAAGGTGGAGGACCCCAGTCTGATCATCTATGCCGCCATCCGCAAATTCAAAAACAATCTGATCGTCACCAACGGCGACCAGACCGACACCATCTACAAGGGCCTGGAGGATGGCAAGAGCTTCTCCGATGCTCTGACCCAGCGCTGCTTTGAGCCCGATGGCCCCAACTTCACCCCCAGAATCAGCGGACTGCTGACCTTTGCCGACGGCGACTTCTCCTACCAGATGAGCATCCTGAAGTCCGGTGACGAGGCAGGCTCCTTCTGCAACCGCTACACCTACAGCTATGGCGCCAAGGCTGGCCTGGGCCACTTCCTGCACACCTATGTCTGCGACGGTAACCCCATCCCCACCTTCCAGGGTGAGCCCGAGCGGGTGTCCATCCCCAGTGACATCGACGCCTTCACCACCGACATCTGGAATGCCCTGGATGAGGACAACAAGATCTCCCTGTACGTCCGCTATATCGACCTGGCCACCGGCGAAGAAGAGAGCCGCATGGTCAACCGGAACAAGTGAGGTAAGAAATGAAGGACTTTGCCCTGAAATATGGCTGTAATCCCAATCAGAAGCCTGCTTCCATCTATATGGCCGACGGCAGCGATCTGCCCATCACCATTCTGAACGGACGCCCCGGCTACATCAATTTCCTGGACGCCCTGAACTCCTGGCAGCTGGTCAAGGAGCTGAAGGAGGCCACCGGCCTGTGCGCCGTCACCTCCTTCAAGCATGTCTCTCCCACCTCCGCCGCCGTGGGCAAGGTGCTCCCCGAGAGCCTGAAGAAGGCCTGCTTCGTGGACGATGTGGAGGGTCTGGACGAGAATCCTCTGGCCTGCGCCTATGCCCGGGCACGGGGTGCCGACCGTCTGTGCTCCTTCGGCGACTGGGTTGCCCTGTCCGATGTCTGCGATGCCATGACCGCCTCCCTCATTGCCCGGGAGGTCTCCGACGGTGTCATCGCCCCCGGCTATACCGACGAGGCCCTGGCAATTCTGAAGACCAAGCGTAAGGGCGGCTACAATGTGGTTGCCATTGACCCCAACTACGTCCCCGCCGAGCAGGAGACCAAGCAGGTCTTCGGCGTCACCTTCCAGCAGGGCCGGAACAACTTCAAGATCGGCGAGCATCTGCTGGAGAACATCGTCACCGCCAACAAGGAGATTCCTGAAGAAGCAAAGATCGACCTGGTCATCTCCCTGATTACCCTGAAGTACACCCAGAGCAATTCCGTCTGCTTTGCCTATGACGGCCAGGCCATCGGCGTGGGCGCAGGCCAGCAGTCCCGGGTCCACTGCACCCGCCTGGCAGGCTCCAAGGCAGATACCTGGTTCCTGCGCCAGCATCCCAAGACCCTGGCTCTTCCCTTCCGCGATGACCTGGGCCGCCCCGGCAGAGACAACGTCATCGACGGCTACATCAACGGCAACGAAGAGGATGTGTGCGCCGAAGGCATCTGGCAGAACTACTTCACCGTCCGCCCCGAACCCCTGACCGCAGAGGAAAAGCGGGCTTGGCTGGACAGCCGGGATGCCGTGTCCCTGGGCTCCGATGCCTTCTTCCCCTTCCCCGATTCCGTCAAGCGCGGCGTGGCCTCCGGTGTCAAGTACATCGCCCAGCCCGGCGGCTCCATCCGTGACGATCTTGTCATCGCCGAGTGCGATAAAAACAACATTGCCATGGCCTTCACCGGCATGCGGCTCTTCCACCACTGATTTGAAAGATATGAGATATAAGATATGAGATACGAGATATTCGTGTCTTCCAAAGCTTATACCTCATATCTTATATTCCGTATCTCGAGGAACGTGAGGGAATATGTCCACAGACAGCATTGCAAAGCAAAAAAGTATGGAGTTCTCCAAACGAATTGTTCGCTTATATCGGTACTTGGTAGAGGAACACCGGGAGTACATTATGTCTAAACAGCTGCTTCGAAGCGGAACCAGCATTGGCGCCAATATTGCAGAAGCAGTCTATGGGAGCAGTCGCAGAGATTTTGCTGCAAAGCTGCAAATTGCGGAAAAAGAAGCTGCAGAAACCCTTTACTGGCTGGAACTTCTCAACAGCTGTTCCTATATTCCCGACAGACTGTACCAGTCCTTATACAGCGATTGCAGGGAGCTTTTGGCAATCCTATCTGCATCCATCCGTTCATCAACAAATTAGAAATTTGGTTATCGGTTTTCGTAAGCACATTGTTAAATTGTAATTTGGCGGTATCGTTTTTGCGGAGCGAAGCGACCTTGGCTCTCCCTTTGGGAGAGCTGGCTGCCCCATAGGGGCAGACTGAGAGGGGCCCACGTTCCGATGCACGCTCCCAACCATCAAACGGAGTACCCTCTCAGTCAGCCTGTTCGGCTGACAGCTCTCCCAAAGGGAGAGCCAAGGGCGCTACCGCGCCATTGCAATAAATTACAATTTCACGACCAGCTTATTAAAACCGATAGCCGAAATTAGAAATATCTCATATCTCATATCTTATATCTTATATCTCCAAAAAGGGGTATTTTATGAAACTGCTAGTTGTCGGCGGTGGTGGTCGTGAACACGCCATTATCCGCTCTTTGAAGAAGAATCCTTCCGTCACGGAAATTTTTGCCCTGCCCGGTAACGGCGGCATTGCCCAGGATGCGGTCTGCGTGAACATCGGCGCCACGGACATTGCGGGCATCGTGAACTTTGCAAAGGAAAACGCCATTGACTATGCCGTGGTGGCTCCCGACGATCCCCTGGTGCTGGGCGCCGTGGATGCCCTGAACGAAGCCGGCATTCCCTGCTTCGGCCCCAGGGCCAACGCCGCCATCATCGAAGGCAGTAAGGTGTTCTCCAAGAACCTGATGAAGAAGTACGGCATCCCCACCGCCCGCTATGAAGTCTTCGACAACATGGAGGCGGCTCTTGCCTATCTGGAAACCGCCCCCATCCCCACCGTCATCAAGGCCGACGGCCTGGCGCTGGGCAAGGGCGTCATCATCGCCCAGACCCGGGATGAGGCCAAGGACGCCGTTAAGTCCATGATGGCGGACAAGATCTTCGGC
The DNA here is from genome assembly GCA_945486915.1 of uncultured Clostridia bacterium. GTDB lineage: Bacteria > Bacillota > Clostridia > Oscillospirales > Oscillospiraceae > Faecousia. Next base: position 11,903 of record CALYTP010000036.1, read on the forward strand.
AAAAGCGGAGACCACATCGTCATCGAGGAATTCCTGACAGGCCCCGAGGTCTCCGTCCTGGCCTTCACCGACGGCAAGGTGGTAAAGCCCATGGTCTCTTCCATGGACCACAAGCGCTCAGGGGACAACGACACCGGCCTGAACACCGGCGGCATGGGCACCGTGGCTCCCAACCCCTACTATACCGACGCCGTGGCGGAGCGCTGCATGCAGGAAATCTTCCTGCCCACCATCGATGCCATGAACGCCGAGGGCCGCACCTTCACAGGCTGCCTCTACTTCGGCCTGATGATTACCCCCGACGGCCCCAAGGTCATCGAGTACAACTGCCGCTTCGGCGATCCCGAGACCCAGGTGGTGCTGCCGCTGCTGGAAAGCGACCTGCTGACCATTATGCAGGCCACCACCAACGGCACCCTGGCCGAGACCGAAGTGAAATTTGCGGATCGGTACGCCTGCTGCGTCATTCTGGCCTCCAAGGGCTATCCCACCGCGTATCAGAAGGGCTTTGAGATCACCATGACCGAGGAGGCCCGGCAGGCAACCTTCGTCGCCGGCGCCAAGCTCTCCGACGGAAAGCTCGTCACCTCCGGCGGCCGCGTCACCGGCACCACCGCCATTGCCGACACCCTGGAGGACGCCATCCGGGAGGCCTACCGGCTCAGCGACGGCGTCCGGTTTGAAAATTCCTACCGCAGAAGCGACATCGGCCGCCGCGCCATGCAGGCCATTTAAGTAAATGTAGGGAGGTACATACAGAATATGGTTTATCGCGTATTTGTTGAGAAGAAGCCGGGCCTCGCTCCGGAAGCTGCCGGTCTGCTCTCCGACTGCCGCTCTTTCCTGGGCATCAAAAAAATGGAAAATGTCCGGATTCTGAACCGCTATGATGTGGAGGGCATTGACGCAAAGCTCTTTGCCTACGCCCGCACCACGGTTTTCTCCGAGCCCCAGCTGGACATCGTCTCCGATGAAATCGACCTGTCCGATGCCAATGTGGTCTTCGCCGTGGAGCCCCTGCCCGGTCAGTTCGACCAGCGGGCCGACTCCGCCGCCCAGTGCATCCAGCTCCAGAGCCAGGGCGAGCGCCCCACCGTCCGCAGCGCCAAGGTCTACGCCCTCTACGGCAAGCTGACCAAGAAGGACGTGGAGGCCGTCAAGAAGTATGTCATCAACGCTGTGGAAGCCAGAGAGGCTTCCCTGGAAAAGCCCGAGACCCTGGCCATCCAGCATTCCGCTCCCGAGACCGTGGACACCGTCAAGGGCTTCATCAAGATGACCGATGCCGCCCTGGGCAAGCTCCTGGACAAGCTGGGCCTTGCCATGGATCTGGACGACCTGAAGTTCCTGCAGACCTACTTCCGGGATACCGAGCACCGGGACCCCACCATCACCGAGGTGCGGGTGGTGGATACCTACTGGTCCGACCACTGCCGCCACACCACCTTCTCCACCCACATCGATGAAACCGAGATCACCGATCCCAACGTGGCAGCCGCCTACCGGCGCTACCTGGATGCCCGGGTGGAGGTCTACGGAGAAGAAAAGGCCGCCAAGCGGCCCCAGACCCTGATGGACATCGCCACCATCGGCGCCAAGACCCTGAAAAAGCGCGGTCAGCTCCCCGAACTGGACGAGAGCGAGGAGATCAACGCCTGCTCCATCCACGTTCCCACCGTCATCGACGGACAGGAGGAGGACTGGCTGCTGATGTTCAAGAACGAGACCCACAACCATCCCACAGAGATTGAGCCCTTCGGCGGCGCGGCCACCTGCATCGGCGGCTGCATCCGCGACCCCCTGTCCGGCCGTGCCTATGTCCATCAGGCCATGCGCGTCACCGGCGGCGGCGATCCCCGGGTCTCCCTGAAGGACACCACCCCCGGCAAGCTGCCCCAGAGAAAGCTGGCCACCACCGCAGCAGCAGGCTACTCCTCCTACGGCAACCAGATCGGCCTGGCCACCGGCCACGTTGCCGAGCTGTACCATGAGGGCTACATCGCCAAGCGGCTGGAGTGCGGCGCCGTGGTGGCGGCTGCCCCCAGCGTCAATGTCCGCCGGGAGGTTCCCGCTCCCGGAGATGTGGTGGTTCTGCTGGGCGGCCGCACCGGCCGTGACGGCATCGGCGGCGCCACCGGCTCCTCCAAGAGCCACAATATGAAGTCCCTGCAGACCATGGCCTCCGAGGTTCAAAAGGGCAATGCCCCCGAGGAGCGGAAGATCCAGCGTCTGTTCCGCAACGGCGAGGTCACCCGCCTGATTAAGCGCTGCAACGACTTCGGCGCCGGCGGTGTTTCCGTGGCCATCGGCGAGCTGGCTGCCGGCCTGCGCATCGACCTGGACGCCGTCCGCAAGAAGTACGAGGGTCTGGACGGCACCGAGCTGGCCATCTCCGAATCCCAGGAGCGTATGGCCGTGGTGGTGGCCCCTGAGGATGCCGACAAGTTCATCGAGGCCGCCCAGGCGGAGAACCTGGAGGCCTACCGGGTGGCCGTGGTCACCGAGGAAGCCCGGATGGTCATGGAGTGGAAGGGTAAGGAGATTGCCAACCTGAGCCGTGATTTCCTGGACACCAACGGCGCCGTGAAGCACACCCGGGTCAGCGTTGCCGAAAAGGAACTGGAAAAGCTGTACGCGCCGGTGTATACCGATCTGCGGGATATGGCTTCCTCCCTGAAGACCGCCAGCCGCCGCGGCCTGGTGGAGCGCTTCGACGGCTCCATCGGCGCAGGCTCCGTGCTGATGCCCTTCGGCGGCAAGACCCAGACCACTCCCGCCCAGGCAATGGCCGCCCTGTTCCCCGTGCTGCCCGGTCAGCACACCCGGCAGGCCAGCGTCATGGCCTGGGGCTGTGATCCCGACAATATGTGCATCGACCCCTACACCGGCGCCCATGACGCTGTCTACAGCTCCATGGCAAAGCTGGTGGCTGCCGGTGCCGACTACCGCAAGGCCTACCTGACCCTGCAGGAGTTCTTTGAGAAGCTGCGCAATGAGCCTGTGCGCTGGGGCAAGCCCTTCGCCGCCCTGCTGGGCGCGCTGGATGCCCAGCTGGAGCTGGGTGCCGCTGCCATCGGCGGCAAGGACTCCATGTCCGGCTCCTTCCTGGATAAGGACGTGCCTCCCACGGTGATTTCCTTCGCCATCGCCCCTGTGGACGCCGATAAGGTCCTGTCCCCCGAGTTCAAGGCCGCCAACCATCCCGTCTATCTGTTCGCCCCCGCCGGCAACAGCGCCGAGGCTGTGAAGGCAGCCTGGGAGACCTTCCACGCGCTGCATGAGCAGGGCAAGGTCTGCGCTGCATGGGCTGTGGAGAATGGTGCCGCTGAGGCTGTCATGAAGATGAGCTTTGGCAACAACGTCGGCTTCAAGGCAGAGAACTTCACCGACTTCTACACCACGGGCTACGCCTGCATCATCGCTGAGCTGTCCGAGAGCGTATACGTAAACTGCGCCACCAAGATCGGCTACACCACTGAGGCTCCCGTCATCGATCTGAACGGCGACATTGCCTCCATCGAGGAGCTGCGGAGCCTGAACGAAGCTACCTTGGCCAAGGTCTATCCCACCAAGGTCACCGAAGCAGAGACGGTTCCCGCCTTCCACTACAATGCAAAGAAGTACCCCGCTCCCGCCGTCAAGGTGGCCCGGCCCAAGGTGCTGATCCCCGTGTTCCCCGGCACCAACTGCGAGTATGACTCCGCCCGGGCCATGATGGACGCCGGTGCCGATGCCGAGATCGCTGTGATCCGCAACCTCACCGCCGCCGATGTCCAGCGCAGTGTGGAGGAATTCGCAAAGAAGGCCGCCCAGGCCCAGATGATCTTCCTGCCCGGCGGCTTCTCCGGCGGCGACGAGCCCGACGGCTCCGCCAAGTTCATCACCGCCTTCTTCCGCAACCCCGCCGTCAAGGAGCAGGTTATGGATCTGCTGAAGAAGCGGGACGGCCTGATGCTGGGCATCTGCAACGGCTTCCAGGCGCTGATCAAGCTGGGTCTGGTGCC
>CALYTP010000037.1:0-15319 GCA_945486915.1 uncultured Clostridia bacterium
GGGCGTTGCCCCCTTTGGAAACCCCCACAAGAAAAGGCGGTACGCTACCCCTCCATGAAGTGAACCCCAAAAGTTAGACATTTTTTGAATTAAGCGGCCTGAAGGGTCTGATATCTGTGTTGAGCAGGTGTCAGGCCCTTCAGTTTTAGCTTGATCCTGCGGTTATTGTAGTAATCGAGGTATTCGACCAGTTCGGCCTTGAAGTGTTCCAAGGAGTCAAAGTCTTGGAGATAAAGAAGCTCCGATTTGAGCAGACCGAAGAAATTCTCCATCACAGCATTGTCCAGACAGTTGCCTTTACGGCTCATGCTTTGCCGGATACCTTTTCCATCTAGCATCTCTTGATATTTTTTGTGCTGGTATTGCCAGCCCTGGTCAGAGTGAAGAATCAGCCCTGTATCATCTGGAATCGTCGCAAACGCAGCATCCAGCATGGAAGTGACCATGCTGAGTACAGGCCGATCCGAAATAGTATAACTAACCAGGTTCTCGCTGCACAGATCAAGGATGGGTGACAGATACATCTTCTCACCGAACAGGGAGAACTCCGTTACGTCGGTGACCCATTTCTGGTTTGGCTTCTCTGCATAGAAGTCTCTTTCCAGCAGATTCGGAGCTATCTTTCCAACCTCACCTTTGTAGGAACGGTACTTCTTCATCCGCACTTTGCTGCTTAACCCCATCTGTTTCATGAGCTTCATAACGAGCTTGTGGTTGTGGTGAACGCCTCGGTTTCGCAGCTCCTGTGTCACTCTGCGGTAACCGTATCTGCCTTTATTCTCTGCCACAATGGAGCAAATCTCTTCTTTGAGTTCTGCGTATTTGTCTGGCTCTTTCTGCTTCTTGGTGTAGTAATAATATGTGCTGCGAGGGAGGCCGGCAACGTCCAGCAACAGCGACAACTTGTGTTCATGCCTCAGTTCCCATATTACTTTTGCTTTCTCTCTTGCCGTACCCTCTCGGCAACCAAGGCATTCAATTTTTTTAGGTATGCATTCTCAGCTCTTAGCCGCTGCACTTCTGCCAGCAGATCTTCTTCTACTTCTGGTTTTAGTTTCTTTGGTGGGCGACCCTTGCTGCCACGGCCACGGCGCTCAATGTACAGTCCTTCCGGGCCTTCTTCCAGATAGATCCGTTCCCATGAGGCCACACGGTCATGTGCAGTTATTCCGTATAGCCGCGCCACTTCTTTATGACTCAGCTTTTCTCGCTGCATCATTTCAACGACTTCCTGTTTGAATTCCCCAGTATACCTCTTGTTCGGCACTCCTTTTGGCATAAAACAACACCTCATTCGTTAGTAGTATACCATACTGTCTAACAAATGGGGTGCTGTTCACCACGGGGCGCATACCGCCTTTTCTTGTTATCCAGCCCTCCGGCTGTATCGGTTGAGCAAAAGTCAGCGTGGGATTGATGTGGTATCTTTATCTAAGTGAACCCCCCGTCTCCCATTTGGACACCGCCTTGTCGCTGACGCCGATCCTTTCCGCCAGCTGAGCCTGGGTCAGACCCTTTTCCTCCCGGAACCGCTTGATGGCCGGGCCGGTGATATAAGAATTCATGGAATTCACTCCTTTCGTCTGCCACAAGCATACCAGAGCGAAAGGAATTTCGCAACCTACGCACCGTAGAGGTATCAGAACAGGCGCATCTGGCAGTCATTGTCCTCAAGGGTATTCATCCAGGTAAAAATCCGGTTGTTGTCGTGCCAAATGCCATAATCCTCGCAGGTCTCATGGAACAGCTGCCAAAGCTCCCGGCTCCGGGGGCTGGGAAGCTCATAGGCATTGCCGTAGGTTTCGATATAACGCTGCTTCAGCCCGGGGAAATGGCGGTCCAGAGCGGCGTAGTAGTATTCCCGGTCGCCGTCCCGGAGGGTCAGGCCCATGCCAAAATGGATGATTCCCTTCACCCCGGCCTCCCGGCAGAATTCCAGAATACCCCGCACATTTTCCGGCGTATCGTTGAGCCAGGGCAGCAGTGGGCACAGCCACACCACCGTGGGAACCCCCGCGTCCCGGAACCGCTTCAGCGCCTCCACCCGCTCCCGGGTGGTGCTGACGGCAGGCTCCACAATGCGGCAGAGTTTTTCGTCGCAGGTGGTCAGGGTCATCTGCACCACGGCCTTGCTCCGGTGGTTGATGGCCTTCAGCAGCTCCAGATCCCGGAGAATGCGGGTGGATTTGGTCTGAATTGCCACCCCGAAGCCGTAGCGGTATATCAGCTCCAGCGCGCCCCGGGTGAGGCGGAGCCTTTCCTCCAGCGGGATATAGGGGTCGGACATGGCCCCGGTGCCGATCATGCAGCGTTTTCGTTTGTTTTTCAGCGCCTGCTCCAGCAGGGGCAGGGCGTTTTCTTTTACTTCAATGTCCTCAAAGGGGTGGTTCATCTGATAGCACAGGCTTCGGGAATCGCAGTAGATGCACCCATGCTGGCAGCCCCGGTAGAGGTTCATGCCGTTGTGGGCCGAGAGGATGGATTTTGCCTGAACGTAGTGCAAAAAAACGCCCCCTTCCTGCAGACAATCAGATGGTTTCCAGCAGCGCTTCCAGCTGGGCAATGCTTTCCAGCGCATAGTCCGGCCGGATATCCTCCCTGCCGGGTTTGTGCTCCGGGTTGATCCAGCAGGTCTTCATCCCGGCCCGGATGCCCCCCAGAATGTCGGAGGTCAGGCTGTCGCCCACCATGATGGCCTTCCCCGCGTCAAAGCCGGGAATCTGAGAAAAGCAGCGATCAAAATACTCTTTGGAAGGCTTGTTGCAGCCGATCTCCTGGGAGACGAACACCTTTTCAAAATAAGGATACAGCCCCGCGCTGGTGAGCCGGGAGTGCTGCACCGAGGCGGTGCCGTTGCTTGCCAGGAACAGCCGGTACTTTTGGGACAGCGTCTTCACCGCTTCCTCCGCTCCGGGGAGGAAATAGTGGCCGATGCCCAGATTGCGCTCGTAGGCCCGGGTGACCGCCACGGCATCCACCGGATGACCCAGCTCGGAAAACAGCGCCCGGAAGCGGCCCTCCAGCACCTGATCCCGGGTCATCAGCCCCTTTTCCAGCTGCTGCCAGTGCCAGATGTTGATATCGTGGTAGCGCGAGAGCACCGCTTCCGTGGGCTCCAACCCGAAATCCCGGAGGGTCTTGGAAAGGGCAATGCGCTCGGCCTTGTGGAAATCCAGAATGGTATCGTCTAAGTCCAGAAACAGGTATTCCATCATCGCTCCATCCTCCGGCATGTGATGGCATTGGCGATTTTCGCAAACTCGGCGATGCCCAGTGTCTCGCCCCGGACGGTCTCCGGGAAGCCGCACTGGGCGATGACCGCCTCCGCGCCGGCTTTCCCCAGCTCCGGGAAGCCCGATGCCAGGCCGTTGCTCAGCTTCTTTCTGCGCATGGCAAAGCTGGCGCGAACGGTGCGGAAAAACACATCCGTATCCAGAATCTCCCAGGGGCGGCTTTTCCGGGTGCGCAGGGTGATGACGGCGGAGGTCACCTTGGGCTGTGGCAGGAAGCAGTGGGCCGGGACGTCAAACAGCAGCTCCGGCTGGGCATAGTACTGGCAGAACACGGTGAAGGCGCTGTAATCCGCCGTGCCGGGCCGGGCGGCAATGCGCTGGGCCACCTCCTTCTGAACCATGACGGTGACGGCCTCAAAGCATTCGGCTTCCAGCAGCGCCGTGAGGATGGGGGAGGTGATATAGTACGGCAGATTGGCGCAGGCCATGGGCCGGAGGCCGGGCAGCTTTTCCGCCACCAGCTCGGGGATGCTGCGCTTCAGGATGTCTCCCCAGACGATTTCCACATTGTCAAATTCCCCCACGGTCATCCTGAGAATGGGCTTCAGGCGCTCATCCACCTCCACAGCGCAGACCTTCCCCGCCCGCAGGGCAAGCTGCTGGGTCAGCGGGCCGATGCCGGGGCCGATTTCCAGCACGCCCACATCGGATTCCACCCCGGATTCCCGGGCGATGGATTCCGGAACCCAGGAGGCAATGAGAAAATTCTGCCCCTTGGCTTTGGAAAAATGGAAGCCATGCTCCGCCAGCAGCGGCTTCATCACCTGAATATCGCATACATTTATCATAAAGAACGCCTTTCCTTCGGTTTCATGGAAACACTCATTTACCGGTGCGTTGAATGGATCCGGGGAACGACGATTGCCATGTCATTGTAGGGGAGGATAGTATCCTCCCGCGCAGTACAATCCAGCATGATGCAAAACGTCGGGCGAATACGAGCAATATCCAACCCGATACCATTCAACGAAACACCCAGGCAACCAACCTGGCGGGAGGATACTATCCTCCCCTACAGTGGCTGGGCATAATACTTCATAACCCGGCTATGATATTTCTGTAATCATACCAAAAGAAAGGCCGGTTTGCAATCCCTATCCCAGAAAACAGGCGATGCAGGTCTGTTCGCCAAAGGCCATGCATTCGGCAGCGGTGGGGAAATACAGCTCCGCCCGGTCCCCGGACATCCCCGGAACCGCCACCGCAATCCCGTAGAGAAACATTCCGTCCGCGGACTGGATAAACAGCCGGGTGCCCTCGGGAATCAGACCGGTGTCCACCGCCACGGTTCCGATGCGCAGCCGGGTCCCGTTGTCCAATGTCATATGGGACTCCTCCCCTCCCGGAAACGCCGAAGCCCGGAGGGTGACGGCCTTGGTGTAAGTTAACAGGCTGCCATCCCGGAGGGAAATGCGGCCGTTTTGAATCATGGCGGTTTCCTCCTCCCGGGTCCCCACCGCCACCACCCGGCTGACCGGCTCCCGGAGAAGCTTCCGCTCCGTAACAGTGCGGCTGCGCTCCAGACCGTTGACATATTCCACCTCCGCCGTGCACCGCAGCTCCCCGTCCTGCCCGGCCTCCAGCAGCGCTTGCGTGCCCTCGGGCAGAGAAAGCTCCCGGCAGTACACCGTCCCGGCGGGGAGTACCTGGGTATACACCTCCTGCCGCTGCTCCACCCGGTCCACCGTCAGCACCATGCCGCGCTCCAGAACCGTATCCTCCGCCGCCGACAGCACATCCGCTTCATCCCAGCTAAGCCCCAATCCTTTCAGGGTCTGGCGCACCGTCTGCCCGGAGGATGCCCGGTACAGCCTGCCCCGGAAGGCCACCGTCACCGTTCCCGCCGGGCTTTCCTGCTCCGCTTCCTCCAGAACAAATGCCGCCAGCACGGCAAGCAGCAGCGCCAGAATCGTCTGCGTCAGCAGCAGCGCGCGGCGTTTTCTCCGCTTTTTCACCGATTTCACAGAATGATACACGAAAATCCCCCCTTTTCACCCATTATAGCGGAAGAAACCGCGAAATCCATCGAATGCCGGAGCTTTCCCAAAACTCCGCTTCCCGCCATCGCAAAGAAATTGACAAAATTCTGCCGCTATGGTATAATTTACCATCGAGCAAGGGCGCTCGCAAACAGAGGAACCGCTTTCCCCTGGGTGCGAACGTCCCTTTTTTTGTGGAAATGAGGCGTTACTATGAGACAGTTCGACCGAAAAATCGTTTTGGAGGACGGAAGCGAGTACTATGGCTACAGCTTCGGAAGTCTGGAGGACCGGGTGTGTGAAATCGTGTTCAACACCTCCATGGCAGGCTACCAGGAGATCGTCTCCGACCTGTCCTACACGGATCAGATGGTCGTCATGACCTACCCCCTCATCGGCAACTACGGCATTGCCGATGAGGACTTTGAGTGCAAGACCCCCAGCATCGGCGGTCTGATTGTTTACGACTACAACGACACCCCATCCAATTTCCGCTGCGTCAAGGCGCTGTCCGAGCTGCTGGAGGAGGACAACATCCCCGGTATCTCCGGCATTGACACCCGGAAGCTGGCCCGGAGCATCCGGGATCTGGGCAGCCGCAGAGTGCTGATGACCTCTCCCGATACTCCCGTGGAGCAGGCTCTGGAGATTATCCGTACCACTCCCGTCCCCCACGACGCCGTCCACCGGGTCACCTGCCGCAAGCGCTGGTATTCCCGCACCGCCGACGCGCGGTACCATGTGGTGGCCATCGACTGCGGCATCAAGCTGAACATCATCCGCAGCCTGAACCATTTCGGCTGCAACGTAACTATCGTCCCCTTCGACACCCCTGCCGAGGAGATTCTTTTTATGAAGCCCGACGGTGTCTTCCTGTCCAACGGCCCCGGCGACCCGGAGGATGTGCCGGAGGTCACCGCCACGGTGCGGCAGCTCATCGGAAAGGTGCCCATTTTCGGCATCTGCCTGGGCCACCAGATCCTGTCCCTGGCCTACGGCGGCAAGACCTATAAGCTGAAATTCGGCCACCGGGGCGGCAACCATCCCGTGAAGAACCTGCGCACCGGGAAGATCGAAATGACCTCACAGAACCACAGCTACGCCGTCATCCCGGAAAGCCTCGCCGGAACCAAACTGGAAATCACCCATAGGAACCTGCTGGACAACACCGTGGAGGGCGCCGAATGCACCGCCGACCGGGTCTTCAGCGTCCAGTACCACCCGGAGAGCGCCCCCGGCCCCCAGGACAGCGCCTACCTGTTCGCCCATTTTGTCGATTATATGAAGGAGGCAAAAGCTCATGCCCAAAAGAACAGATATTAAGAAGGTTCTGGTCATCGGTTCCGGCCCCATCGTCATCGGCCAGGCAGCAGAATTTGACTATGCCGGCACCCAGGCGTGCCTGGCGCTGAAGGAAGAGGGCTACGAGGTCATTCTGGCCAACTCCAACCCCGCCACCATCATGACCGACACCTCCGTGGCCGACAAGGTCTATATGGAGCCGCTGACCCTGGAATACCTGGCCAGAATCTGCCGCTATGAGCGCCCGGACGCCATCGTTCCCGGCATCGGCGGCCAGACGGGCCTGAACCTTGCCATGCAGCTGGCAAAAAAAGGCGTGCTGGAGGAGTGCGAAATCGAGCTTCTGGGCACCGACGCCGACAGCATTGAGCGGGCGGAGGACCGGGAGCTTTTCAAGGAGCTCTGTCAGGAAATCGGCGAGCCGGTGGTGCCCAGCCAGATCACCTACTCCATTGACGAGGCCGTGGCTGCCGCCCAGACCATCGGCTATCCCGTGATCCTGCGCCCCGCCTTTACCCTCGGCGGCACCGGCGGCGGCTTTGCCGGCGACGAAGCGCAGCTGCGGGAAATGATGAAAAACGCCCTGGCTCTGTCCCCGGTCCATCAGGTTCTGGTGGAGAAGAGCATCAAGGGCTACAAGGAAATCGAATATGAGGTCATCCGGGATGCCAATGACACCGCCATCACCGTCTGCAACATGGAGAATCTGGACCCCGTGGGCATCCACACCGGCGACTCCATCGTAGTGGCGCCCAGCCAGACCCTGACCAACAAGGAATACCACATGCTCCGGGACGCCGCCCTGCGGATCATCCGGGCATTGAATGTCAAGGGCGGCTGCAACGTCCAGTTCGCCCTGGATCCCCACTCCTTCCGCTACTACGTCATCGAGGTCAACCCCCGGGTATCCCGTTCCTCCGCCCTGGCCTCCAAGGCTTCCGGCTATCCCATCGCCCGGGTCTCCGCGAAAATCGCCGTGGGTCTGAATCTGGATGAAATTCAGCTGGCCAACACCCCTGCCTGCTTTGAGCCAAGTCTGGACTATGTGGTCACCAAGATGCCCCGGTTCCCCTTTGACAAGTTCCCCGCCGCCCAGAACCAGCTGTCCACCCAGATGAAGGCCACCGGCGAGGTCATGAGCGTGGGCAGATGCATGGAGGAAAGCCTGCTGAAGGCCATCCGCTCTCTGGAAGAAAACAAAACCCACCTGCACATGGCGAAATTCGACTCCGACCACATGACCGTGGAGCAGCTGCTGGACTACATCCGCGAGGGCACCGACGACCGCATCTACGCCATCTCCCAGCTCATGTGGATGGGCGTGGACGCCTCGCTGATCTGCGACATCACCCAGATCGATATGTTCTTCCTGGACAAGATCAAGAAAATCGTGGACTTCGAAAAGGAGCTGGAGGGCGCCCGGGGCAATCTGGATCTGCTGAAGGAAGCCAAACGCCTGGGCTTCTCCGACGCCTACATCGCCGAGCTGTGGAAGACGGAGGAATTTGCCGTGTACCAGCTGCGGTGCATGGCGGGCATCTTCCCGGTGTACAAGATGATCGACACCTGCGCCAGCGAATTTGAAAGCTATGTGCCCTATTTCTACTCCACCTACGCCGAGGAAAACGAGTCCGTCGTGTCGGACAAAAAGAAGATCATCGTCCTGGGCTCCGGCCCCATCCGCATCGGCCAGGGCGTGGAATTCGACTACTCCACCGTCCATGCGGTACACACCATCCGCGACATGGGCTACGAGGCCATCGTCATCAACAACAACCCGGAGACCGTCTCCACCGACTACACCACCGCGGACAAGCTCTACTTCGAACCGCTGACTGTGGAGGATGTGATGAACATCATCCATCTGGAGCAGCCCGAGGGCGTCATTGCCACCCTGGGGGGCCAGACAGCCGTCAACCTGGCCCAGGGTCTTTCCGACCGGGGCGTGAAGATCATCGGCACAGACTGCGATGCCATCGAAAAGGCCGAGAACCGCGATGCCTTCGATGCGGTCATCAAGTCCCTGAACATCCCCAACCCCAAGGGTCAGGCCGTCACCCACATTGAGGAGGGTGTGGCGGCGGCGGAGGCCATCGGCTATCCCGTGCTGGTGCGGCCCAGCTTCGTCCTGGGCGGCCGGGCCATGGAGATCGTGGCCAACGAGGACATGCTCCGCCATTACCTGAAAAACGCCGTGGAGATCGACGAGAAGAAGCCCGTGCTCATCGACAAATATGTGGTGGGCCGGGAGGTGGAGGTGGATGCCGTCTGCGACGGCGAGCAGGTGTTCCTGCCGGGCATCATGGAGCTGGTGGAGCGCACCGGCGTCCACTCCGGCGACTCCATCAGCGTCTACCCGCCCTTCAGCCTCTCCGGCAGGGTCAAGCAGACCATCGTGGATTACACCACCAAGCTGGGCCTCGGCATCGGCATCCGGGGGCTTTACAACATCCAGTTCATCGTGGATCAGCAGGACAACGTCTATGTCATCGAGGTCAACCCCAGAGCATCCCGGTCCGTACCCTTCCTGTCCAAGTCCACAGGTCTGAATCTGGTTTCCATCGCCACAAAGGTCATGCTGGGCTGCTCCCTGGCAGAGCAGGGCATCGACAGCACCTTCTATCCCGAGGCTGACCGCTGGTATGTCAAGGCCCCCGCCTTCTCCTTTGCCAAGCTGACGGGCATGGATGCCTATCTGTCCCCGGAGATGAAGTCCACCGGCGAGGCCATCGGCTATGACACCAGTCTGAAGCGGGCGCTGTACAAGGCGCTGCAGGCCTCCGGCATCAAGATGAAGGACTACGGCACAGTCATCATCACCCTGGCCGACGAGGACAAGGAGGAGGGCCTGCCCCTGGCAAAGCGGTTCTACCGTCTGGGCTTCAACATTGAGGCCACCGAGGGCACCGCCGCCTTCCTCAAGAGCCACGGCATCCGCACCAGAGTCCGCCGGAAGCTCAGCGACGGCAGCAACGAGCTGCTGGCCTCCATCCGGGCGGGCTATGTCAGCTATATCCTCAACACCCGGGCCATTACCTCCGGCGTACACTACGACGACGGCGTGGAGATCCGCCGCTGCGCCGTGCAGAACGGCGTGAACATGTTCACCTCCCTGGACACCGCCAGGATCCTGCTGGACGCATTGGAGGAGGTCATCCCCGAAATCTCCACCATCAACCGCTGACATCCAGCCACGATCATGGTGTGATACTGGTTTTGCCCAGCCTATGAAGGGGAGGATAGTATTCTCCCGCTTTTGTTGGATGCCTGCGTGTTTACCGCTATGATACCATGTCCGACATGGTTCGGATTTGCCCGACATGCTACAGAAACATTGGATTCCCCCGCGCGGGAGGCTGATAGCCTCCCCTACAGTGGTACGGAAATTTATTCCGTAAAATGCAAAAAACTGCCTCACCAAAACGGTGAGGCAGTGATTTTTTTCAGTCCTTCTTGCGGAACTTGGCGAAGATGGCCTGCAGGACGATGAAGAAGCACAGCAGGATGGCGGTGACCACGTTGGGCCACGCGGAGCTGAGCTTGCCGTTGGTCTTGACCAGGCTGGAGATGGTGCCGTTGATCAGCACGCCGAAGAACGAACCGATGACGTTGCCCACGCCGCCGGTGAGCAGCGTGCCGCCGATGACCGCGGAGGAGATGGCATCCATTTCCAGACCCAGTGCCTGCCGGGTGGTACCGCACATGGTGTTCAGCACATAGCAGATGGCGCCGATGGAGGTCAGCACGGAGCAGAGCACATGGGCCAGGAACCGGGTCTTCTTCACGTCCAGACCCATCAGGGCTGCGCTCTGCTGGTTGCCGCCCACGGCATACAGGCTGCGGCCGAACTTGGTATAGCGCAGCAGCAGGAAGGTGAACACCAGCACCAGGAGGGCAATGACCACATAAATGGAGATGTTGGGGATCATCAGCTTGCCCTTCTTATTCAGGTATGCGCCGATGTTGAAGGGCATATTGATTTTGATGGTGGCGAGCTTGCTCATCAGGGCGCTCTTGGTGACGGAGACCTGCTGGGTGGAGATGACAGCCGTCATGCCCCGGGCAAAGAACATGCCTGCCATGGTGACGATGAAGGGCTGGATCTCCAGATATCCGATGAAGAAGCCCTGCACCATGCCAAAGACCAGACCGATCAGCAGCATCAGCGGCAGCAGAACGCCCGCGGGCAGCTCCCACTGCTCCACACCCACGGCCATGAACATACACTCCATGGCGATCAGGGCGCCCACGGAAATATCGATGCCGCCGGTGATCATCACGGCCGTCATACCGCAGACCACACAGATCAGGCCCGCGTTGTTCTTGAGAATATCCAGGAAGACCTGGAGCTTGGTGAAGCCCTTATCGGCGTAGGCAATACAGCCGGAGGCGTACATGACAACGAACAGCGCAATGGTCAGAGCCAGAAGGATGGAATTGCTGTTGATTCTCTTCAGACTGAGCTTTTTTTCGGCGGTTTTCATGCTACGCTGACCTCCTTTGCAGCGCGCTTTGCGTTGCGCTTCTTCATGTAGTCCTTCACCACGGGGGACTGGATGGTGACAATGGCAATGACGATGATGGCCTTGAAGACAGGGGCCTGGGCAGAGGACACACCCAGCGCATACAGCGTGGTGGTGATGGCCTGGATGGTGTAGGCGCCGATGATGGAGCCGGAGAGGCGGAACTTGCCGCCGCCCAGGCTGTTGCCGCCCAGAGCCACCGCCAGAATGGCGTCCATTTCCAGGTTCAGGCCGATGTTGTTGGTGTCGGCGGAGTAGATCCGGGAGGTGGCGGTGATACCGGCGATGCCGGCAAACAGGCCGCAGAGCACATAGCACAGGAAGATGATGGCGGCGGATTTATAGCCGGAGATCCGGGCGGCATTCTTGTTGATGCCCACTGCCTGGACATAGGTGCCCAGGGCCGTGAACTTCAGCACCAGAGCCGTCACCAGCACGCAGGCTGCGGTGATCAGCACGGGGGTGGGGAAAATGCCGCAGTAGCCGCCAAAGAACTTGAAGCTCTCCACATTGATGTACACAATGGAGCTGTTGCAAAGCAGCAGTCCGATGGCACGTCCGGCGGAGAAGAGGATCAGAGTTGCCACCATGGGCTGAATCTTCAGAAACGCCACCAGGAAACCGTTGAAAGCGCCGCAGAGGCAGGCGGTGAGCACACCGGCCAGCACGCCCACCCACAGAGGAACGGCATAGCTGTTGACGTTGACATTGCCGAAGCCCGCCAGCAGCACACAGCAGACGCCGCCTGCCAGACTCATGACGGAGCCAACGGAGATATCGGTACCGGCGGAGGCGGATACCACCAGCGTCATGCCGATGGCAAGGATGGCAGCCTCACTGCCGCGGTTGAGGATATCAATGATACGGCCGTAGAGGATGCCCTGCGTGTTGATGGAAATGGTGAAGAAATTATAGAAGCTGTTGCCATGCGCCACATCATAGATCACATTGATGAGCATGACCAGAACCATGGAGAACAGGGGCAGGAACAGCTGTTTTTGGGTGATCTTTTTCAATGTTGCCATCTGTTATCCCTCCGCAATGGTTTTCATGACCAGCTCCTGGGTCATTTCGCCGCTGAGTTCACCGATCTTGGCGCCGTCGCGCAGGACTGCCAGACGGCTGCAGGTGCGCAGCATTTCCTCAATTTCGGAGGAAATGAACAGCACGCCCTTGCCCTGCTGGGCCAGCTGGATCACCAGCTTCTGGATCTCGGTTTTGGTGCCCACATCGATGCCCCGGGTGGGCTCGTCCAGAATCAGGAAATCCGGGTCGGTGGCCAGCCACCGGGCGATGATGACCTTCTGCTGGTTGCCGCCGGAGAGCTGCTTGACGGGGGTCTCCCGGCTGGCGGTTTTGATCTGCAGCAGCTCGATGAACTTGTCGGCGATCTCCTCCTGCTCCTTCATGGGGATCAGCTTGGTGATGCCCCGGCGTGCCTGCATGGCCAGCACGATGTTCTCCCGGACGCTGAGGTCGCCGATGATGCCCTCCGCCTTTCTGTCGTCCGGCAGCATGGCCATACCCAGGTTCATGGCGTCGATGGGATGCTTGATGCGAACCTCCTTGCCCTTGACCTTCAGGGTGCCGGTCTGGGCCTTGTCCGCACCGTAGATGGCCCGGGCCAGCTCGCTTCGTCCGGAACCCAGCAGACCCGTCAGGCCCACGACCTCGCCGCTGTTCAGCTTCAGATCGAAGGGCTTGATCTTGCCCGCGTGGCTCAGCCCCTGGGCATCGATGAGGTCTGTGCCTCCTGCCTGCACACCGCCCTCGGGCTTGATGGAGGCCAGGTCGTCGAAGTCCTTGCCCATCATGGCGGCGATCAGCTTGACTCTGGGCAGCTCGGCAATGGGGTACTCGCCCACCAGCTGGCCGTTGCGCAGCACCGTGATCCGGTCGCAGACGGCATAGACCTGCTCCAGAAAATGGGTAACGAAGATGATGCCCACGCCCTGATCCCGCAGACGGCGCATCAGAGCAAACAGCTTCTCCACCTCGGAGTCATCCAGAGAGGAGGTGGGCTCATCCAGAATCAGAACCTTGCAGTCCATATCGACGGCCCGGGCAATGGCGATCATCTGCTGGAGGGCAAGGGAATATTCGTCCAAATTCCGCGTCACATCCACCGGCAGCTGCATCTGCTCCATCAGCTTCTGCGCGCGCTTTACCATCTCCTTGCGGTTGATGGTGTGCAGTTTGGTCATCGGCTCCCGGCCGATGAAGAGGTTTTCTGCCACGCTCAGGTTGGGGCAGAGGTTGACCTCCTGATACACCGTGGAAATACCCTTCTTCTGGGCATCCAGGGTATTGCGGTTTTTGATGGCTTCGGGAATGCCATCGATGTGGATCTCTCCGGCCTCGAAATCATTGACACCGGTCAGACACTTTATCAACGTGGATTTTCCCGCGCCGTTTTCGCCCATCAGTGCGTGGATTTCTCCTTTTCTCAGCTTAAAATCCACATGATCCAGCGCTTTCACGCCGGGGAAGGTCATTGTGATGCCTTGCATCGTCAGAACAATCTGATTGTCCATCCAAATTCCACGTCCTTTCTGAATTGATAGCGGGAGAAGCGTTCTTCCTCCCGGAGCATGGATATCAGAAAGAGAAGAGGCCCAAGGGGGCCCCTTCCCTTTCTGAAGTCAGTTCAAAATCTTAGTAAGCACGGCCGTCCAGGACTTCCTGAGTCATGGTGATGGCCAGCTCGGACTCGATGCCGGGAGCCACGAAGGCTTCATCGGGAACGATGGTCACAGCGGGGATCTCCTCGCCGGCCTGGATCTTGGCAATGATGTCCATAACGCCGGAAGCCTGCAGGGGGTTGCACTCGACGTTGCAGTTGATCTTGCCGGCCAGGGTACGGGTCAGACCTTCCTTGGTGGCGTCGAAGGAGATGATGATGACGTCGCCGCCAACACCGTAGGTAACGCCGGCAGCGTCCATGGCATCCATGGCGCCGTAGGCTTCGTTATCGTTCTGGCAGACAACAACGTTGAACTGGCCAGCATAGGACTTCAGGTAGGACTCCATGACTTCCTGGCCGCCGGCCTGGGTGAAGTCGCCGCTCTGGCTGTCCAGGATCTTCCACTCGGGATGCTCTTCGGCAACCTTGTTGAAGCCGGTGGTACGGCCCAGGGTAGCGGAAGCGCCCACGGAGCCTTCGATGACCAGGATGTTGGCCTCGGCGCCGTTCAGAGCCTCAGCCAGCCACAGACCAGCGGTCTCGCCTTCCAGAGCGGTATCGGTGCCCAGGAAAGTAGTGTACAGGGAGGGATCGGCGGAAACGGTACGGTCAGCGATGATGACGGGGATACCGGCATCCTGAGCTTCCTGCAGGACAACTTCCCAGCCGGCTTCCTGCACGGGGCAGATGACGATGTAGTCAACTTCCTGCTGGATGAAGCTGCGGACGGCTTCCATCTGAGCGGTGTGGTCGTTGTCGGCGTCGACGAAGATCAGCTCGTAGCCGTTCTCGGCGGTGAAGGTGGTCTGGTAGTCGATGGTGTTGGCGGCACGCCAGTCGGACTCGTGGCCGACCTGGGCGAAGCCGATGACAATGTTGTCTTCAGCAACGGCGGCGGGGGCGCACAGGGCAACCAGCATCATGATGGCCAGGACGCATGCAAGCAGTTTCTTCATGTGAAATACCTCTTTCCATAGTATTGATGATTGAGTCCGCGTCGTGCGAACTTCTATCCATATAAAAGCACAAATCCTTGATTTCGTCAACGGATTTGGATGTGCAATCTGCAAAACTGTGATTCTGAATAAATACAAATTTTTGGGTTTTCTCACAAATACAATACAACTTTTTTCGTTTTACGTTTTTTCGCGAAATATAAATGGATATTTTATGATCCAAGTATGAATATTTTCCGATTCTGTCTTTCTCTTCCTGGCTTTCCGGCGAAAAATTCCGCTGCAACCCGGAGAAAAAAGTTTGTTTTTTTATGAGTGGATTTCCGCACGAGAAAAATTTTTATAATCTTTTATGAATTATTCACAAGATTCCATTGAGAAGTTTTTCCTGTTTTGAAATATTTCAACAAAGGTATGCGCTGCCCGCCGGATTTCCCGGATTCCCCAATTGACTTTCCCCGCAGGAATTGCTACCATGATGGCAGGAATCAGAGAAATTGTAATTTGGCGGTAGCAATTTCCACCCAGCCAATGTAGACCAACTATGGAAAGTCAAGCAGCAAGTTGGTCAGAAAAAGCATTA
>CALYTP010000038.1:0-14794 GCA_945486915.1 uncultured Clostridia bacterium
TATGACAACAGCACCATGTTCATCTCCCACGGCGACTGCCGGGAGGATGCCGAGTTCCTGGCCTCCATTCTGAAGGAGAAGTACGGCGTGAAGGATGTCTATATCAACTACGTCGGTGCCGTCATCGGCTCCCACTCCGGCCCCGGCACCCTGGCCCTGTTCTTCCTGGGCAGCCATCGGTAATCCCAGCGAATCCCCACCGGGTGGTGCAGATGGAATTCATACATTTGAGAGAGAACTATGGATAAAAAAACCGCAAAAACCGCGTTTTTCGACACGATTCCCGTGATGACAGGCTATCTGTTCCTGGGCATCGGCTTTGGCATCATCATGCAGCAGAACGGCTTCGGCCTGGGCTGGGCGGCGGTCATGAGCCTATTCATCTACGCAGGTTCCATGCAGTATGTGGGCGTGGGACTGCTGACCGGTGGTGCCGGACTGGTGACCGCAGCGCTGGCAACGCTGCTGGTCAATGCCCGCCACCTGTTCTACGGCATTTCCATGATCAATGCCTACAAGGGCACCGGCAAAAAGAAGCCCTATCTGATCTTCGCGCTGACGGATGAGACCTATTCCCTGGTCTCCCGGGAGCAGCTGCCCCAGGGGGTGGATCGGAATTCCTACTTCTTTCTGGTGTCGCTGTTCGACCAGTGCTACTGGGTTGCGGGCACCGTACTGGGCTCCATGGCCGGCAGCCTGATCCCCATGAACTTTGAGGGAATCGACTTTGCGCTGACGGCGCTTTTCGTCACCATCTTCGTGGAGCAGTGGCTCAGCAGCAAGGACCATTTCCCCGCAATCGTGGGTGTGGTATCCGCCGCAGCCTGCCTGCTGCTGTTCGGGCCGGATACCTTCCTGATCCCAACCATGATCCTGATCACTGCCATTTTCGTCCTGATCCACAGACAACAGGAAGGTGCCAAAGATGCCTGACTTACACGCTGCCGCGCTGATCGCGGTGATGGCGCTGGTGACCATGGCACTGCGCTTCCTCCCCTTCCTGATCTTCAACGAAGATCGGGAAACCCCACCCATCATCACCTACCTGGGCAAGGTACTGCCCTATGCCATCATGGGTATGCTGGTGGTTTACTGTCTGAAGAATGTCTCCCTGATTGCCGCGCCCCATGCGTTGCCGGAGCTGCTCAGCTGCGCCGTGGTGGTTCTGCTTCACCTGTGGAGGCGGAACACTCTGCTCTCCATCGGCGGCGGCACCGTGTGCTATATGATCCTTGTGCAGCTTGTCTTCTGATCCCAACAAAATCCATAACGTAAGCCCCCGCTGGTGACAGCAGGGGCTTTTTCAATGGAATATGGAACTTATACTATTCTTCGATAAAAACCTCACAATCTTTCCGGTCTGATTTGTGTAAAACTGCGTTGTCGTCTTTGCTGGGCGTCAGCCCAGCTTCATCCTCCGCCTTGTTTTACGCAAATCATCCTCGGAAATCTTTGTGAGCTTTTAATCAAAGACTAGTATTACGGCTTACAGCGCAGCCAGAATCTCACCGGCGTCCTGAAGCACCAGGTCGGGTTTCACATCGGATTCCGCAAGCGTCTGTTCATCGGCCTCACCGCTGAGCACCAGAATGCCCGTGATGCCTGCGTTGAGTCCGGACTTCACATCGGTGTAGATCCGGTCGCCCACCACCGCAGATTCTTCTTTGGAATACCCCCACTGGGACATGGCCAGAGTGGGCATCAGAGGGCTGGGCTTGCCGATGACCACAGGCCGCTTCTTTGTGGCATTGTAGATCATGTCACAGACGCTGCCGCAGTCCGGCACAGAGCCAAACTCCGTGGGGCACACATAATCCGGGTTGGTGGCAATGTAGGGGATATCTCCCCGGGTCAGCAGCAGGAAACTGACATCATGGAGCTTCTGGAAGGTCAGCTCGGTATCAAAGCCCATGACGATGACCTCGGTTTCCTCCACGGATTCCGTGACGGTAAAGCCCGCCAGCTCCAGTTCCTTTTTCAGGGATTTGGTGCCGCAGACATAGAGCTTCTTTCCGGGAAAATGCTCCTTCAGGTAGTAAGCCGTCGCCTGAGAAGAGGTGATGAAATCCTCCCGGGTGGAACGGATGCCCAGCTTCGCCAGTTTCCTGATGTAATCCTCCACACTCTTGGAAGAGTTGTTGGTCATAAACAGGTACTTCCGGCCGGTCTTTCTCAGCTTGTCCAGGAGGGGGATGGTAAAGGGATAGAGCTGGTCTCCCAGATAGAGGGTGCCGTCCATATCGAACAGGTACAGCTTTTTGCTCCGCAGCAGTTCCGCCTTCTCCATCACAAAATCTCCTTGGTGGCGATGATATCTGTTCCGAATACATCCGGGATCAGAACATCTCCAATTTTCACCGGAGCATCCACAGAGGTTCCGTGGATTTTTTCCATAATTTCGAACATTTTCCCCTTGGGAATGGGGGCCGCCGACTTGACGGACACCATGGTGTCCTCCCGGTTGCCCACACGGATGACGGAGGTCAGACTGCGGACGGGATTGGTGCACTCGCCGATGGCGTGCTTCTCACCCCGGGGGCAGGCGTTCCCGGTAACGGTGATGGTCTGACCCTGGATGTCGGCTGTCATGGTGCAGCCTCTGGGGCAAACAATGCAGGTAATTACTTTTTTCATTCTGCAACCTCCAGAGATACGGTAATGGGTTCGGTCACGGTTTTCAGAATCTCTGCCTTGATGGTCAGCTTCTCCATCTCGCCCGGCGCCGCGCGGAGCCGCTTTGCGGTGGCCAGCACGGTATCGCCGGATTTCACGGTGAACTTCACCTTGCCGAAGGGTTCCGTGACCCGGAGGAAGAGGCTCACATCCTCTTCACAGACATGGACATTCTGGGGCAGAACATAGCGGACACCATAGCCGGGCTTGGTAGGAACACTGGGGTATTCCACACCGCCGCTGCGCACATACTGCGCTGCGCCAAGGCCAGCCCGCTCGGCTTCCTCAGAAACGTAGTCCACCAGATCGTGCACCTGCAAAACATTGCCGCAGGCGAAAATGCCGGGGACCTGGGTCTGGCAATGTTCGTCAACCAGAGCGCCATTGGTGATGGGGTCCATGGGAATCCCCGCGGCTCGGGTCAGCTCGTTTTCGGGAATCAGGCCAACGGAGAGCAGCAGAGTATCACAGGGAATGAACCGCTTGGTTTCCTCGATGGGCTGTCGTCTCTCATCAACCTTGGCAATGGTGACGCCCTCCAGGCGCTTCTTGCCGTGGATCTCACAGACGGTGGTGGACAGGTACAGAGGAATGTCAAAGTCCTCCAGGCACTGGACAATGTTTCGGGTCAGGCCGCCGGAGTAGGGCATCAGCTCGCAGACAGCTTTCACCTTTGCGCCCTCCAGAGTCATACGGCGGGCCATGATCAGGCCGATGTCGCCGGAGCCCAGAATGACCACTTCCCTGCCCACCATATAGCCCTCGCAGTTGATGAACTTCTGGGCGGTGCCTGCACTGAAAATACCGGCAGGACGGGTACCCGGGATGTTCAGTGCGCCGCGGCTGCGCTCCCGGCAGCCCATGGACAGGATGACGGCTTTGGCCTGAATTTTCAGCAGGCCCTCCCGGTTCTGGGCGGTGACTACCTTATCCGGTGTAACCGCAGTGACAGTGGTTTCATAGTGGACCTCGATGTTTCGTTTCAGCACTTCCTGCTTGTAAACATCCGCATATTCCGGGCCGGTCAGTTCACGGCCCAGCTTGTGCAGGCCAAAGCCTGCATGAATGCACTGGCGGAGGATGCCGCCGATGTCAGGCTCTCTGTCCAGAATGACCACGTCGGTACAGCCCGCATCGTAAGCCGCCACTGCAGCTGCCATACCGGCGGGACCGCCGCCGACGATGACGATATCGTGATTCAGCATTTCGGTTCCCTCCTTTACAGCTTCCCGATCAAAGGCTCGCTGCCCTTGCCGAACTTGGTAACTTCTTCCACCTTCATGCCCTGCTCCTGGGCGATGAGCTTCATCACATAAGGGGAGCAGAAGCCGCCCTGGCAGCGGCCCATGCCGCCCCGGGTTCTGCGCTTGACACCGTCCAGATCGAAGGCCGGGGGATTGCGCCGGATGGCGTCCCGCATCTCGCCCTCGCTGACGGTCTCGCAGCGGCAGACAATCTTTCCGTAGGCGGGATGCTCTTTGATGTAGGCATCCTTTTCCTCGTCGGTCATTTCCTGGAAGGCATGGGCATTTTCCCGCTTGCCGTTCCAGTTTTCCTTCTGCGTCAGCGCCAGGCCCTGGTCTTTCAGGATTCCCACCGCCATCTTTGCGATGGCCACGCAGGAGGTCAGGCCCGGGGAGTCAATGGCTGCCACATGGACAAGCCCCGGAACCGTTTTGGATGCCTGAATGATAAAGTCACCGTTCTTTTCGGAGCTTCTGACACCGGAGAAGGAGGTAATGACCTGACGGAAGTTGACGCTGGGTACGCTCCTGGCGGCCAGCCTGCTCACCAAAGCCAGCCCCTCAGGGGTGGTCTGGGTGGAATTTGGAGATGCCACCACGGTGGCTGTGGGGCCGGTCAACAGGTTGCCGTCCGCAGTCGGGGTGACCAGAATACCCTTGCCCTCGGCAGTGGGGACCTGGAAAATGGTATGCTTCACCCGGCTGCCCTCGGCCTTGTCCAGCAGCATGTACTCGCCTGCCCGGGGGATGATGGTGAAGAAGCCATCTCCTGCCATCCGGGCCACCTGATCCGAATAGCCGCCGGCACAGTTCAGCAGCCAGGTGCACTCCACGGTCTGCCCGGCGGAGGAGGTGATGGTGAAGCAGTCCTTCTTCTCAATGCCGACAACCTCAAAGTTTCGCTTCAGCTCCACGCCATTGTCCATGGCGTTGCCGATGGCGGCAATGGTCAGGTCATAGGGGCAGATGATGCCCGCATTGGGCACATACAGGGCTTTGCTGACCTTTTCGGACAGGTTCGGCTCCATTTGGCGGGCTTCCTCTCCGGAGATCAGCCGGACGCAGTCGATGCCGTTTTCGAAGCTGCGGTGGTAGAGCTCATCCAGAACCGCCTCTTCTTCGGCTGTGCCGAAGGCGACCACCAGAGAACCGTTGTTTTTGTGATGGACATTCAGCTCCCTGGCCGCTTCATAAAGAAGGCCAACGCCCTGGGTATTCATCCTGGCCTTCAGGGTGCCGGGTTCCGGGTCATATCCGCCGTGAATGATGCCGGAGTTGGCACGGGTGGCACCCATGGCAACATCGTTCTCTTTTTCCAGAAGACACACCCGCAGATCGTACCTGCTCAATTCTCTGGCTGCCATACCGCCGATCACGCCGGCACCGATAATGGCAATGTCATACCTCATGAATGATCCCTCTCTCTTTATTATGTGTAAGCATACTTTTGCACGATATCTGTCCGTATTTTAGATAAGAATTTCCGCAATGTCAATAGTAATTCAACAAAACAAAATCGATATAAAAATATTCTTTTGGTTATTTCTTCCAAAAAATTGCGCAAAAGCGTTCCGACTGTCTCTGAGAGAAGTACGGCCTGTTCTTTATCAAATTATAAAGATATTCCACCCATGGGGTGTTTTCCGGAACCGTACCCCCGGGATGGCTTTTTCGCACAATGGGACAAATCATCCGGCAAAGAACGCAGTTTCCAATGTGCGGTGACGCTTTCCCAAATCCGTAAACCTGTGCCGGAAAACCAAAAAGAATCCAAACGGTCCCGGAATCTGCCGCAGAAAAACATGGGATCGCCCCCTTTTTCACGGCCGAAAATATTTGAACAATTTGACGAATAAAGATGAACGCACTTTAAACTGATTGTTGAATTTCTATGACTCGTGTGTTATAATGCACAACAGATGGGGAACCATCAGCAAAGAATGCATGAGAATTGACCAAATTCTGATCATTTTCCGCTTTGTTTCCCTTCGGCGGTTATCCGGCTGGATCGCCGCACATCAAACCGTATGTTGTCCGGCAGTGACACCGGATCTGAGGGGCCCTTCAGATCGTCTGTTCCGGCAGCAAATATAATTAAGGGGATACTCAACATGAAAAAGATTCTTGCACTGCTCCTGGTCTGCGCTATGGCTCTGTCCATGGTTGTCTGCGGCACCCCCAAGGCTTCTGCAGATGATTTCCACATTGAAATCAAGTTCTCCAACGTTTTCCAGCCCGAAGAAATGAACGGCAAAGCCTCCGAAATGCTGGCCCAGATGATCACCGAGCGTACCGGCGGCGCCGTTACCGTTACTTACTACGGCCAGAACACCCTGGACTGCTACGGTGACTCCGTTGCCCAGGCAAACATGGGTGCCAACTGGATGGGTCTGGAAGAGCCCTCCCTGTTCGCAGATTATATCGGCGACTGCGCCGTCCTGATCGGACCCATGCTGTACGCCAGCAACGAAGAATACAACTACGTTATGGACTCCGACATCGTTGCTGAAATTAAGGACCGTCTGGCCGCCGAGCACAACATCCATGTTCTGGATACCCACTACTCCTTCGGCTTCCGCTCCGTCTGCACCAACAAGATCATCGAAAAGCCCGAAGATCTGAACGGCATGGTCCTGCGCGCCACCTCCTCCGCTCTGTTCGCCAAGACCCTGGAGTGCCTGGGTGCCACACCTCAGGCCATGGGCTTCACCGAGGCCATCTCCGCCATGTCCAACGGCGTTGTGCAGGGCTATGAAGGCTCCGTCTCCACCCACAAGGATACCGGCGTTTATGAGTTCATCCACAACGTCGCTCTGACCAACCACCTGATTGCCACCCGTTGGCTGTTCATCTCCGAGAATGTCTGGCAGAAGATCCCCGCAGAGTACCAGACCATCATCGAAGAGTGCGCTCTGGAGTGCGGCATTTGGGAGCAGAACGCTGTTGCCGATTCCGAAGCTGAGATGATCGCTTTCCTGGAAGAGCACGGCACCTCCTACAACGACGTTGACCTGGACGCCTTCACCGAAGCCTGCGAGCCTGTCTACGAATGGATCGTTGAGAAGTACGGTGCTGATCCCGAGCTGCGCGGCAAGCTGGTGGCTCTGGTTCAGGAATATCGCGCCAACAACGGTTAATCCCATCCCTATTCTCCGGCAATAAACCATGAATGCGTTGCACGGACTCCCCACATGGGCCAGTCCGTGCAATGTCTTCCCATATTCAGTTGATTCGAGGTAACTATGAAGAAAAAAATTACTTTGAAGTCCATCTTGCTGAATCTGGATGCGATTATTACCTGCGTAACCCTGAGCCTGTGTACCATACTGGTCAACGCAAACATCTTCTCACGGTATCTGTTCAACACACCCATTTACTGGGCAGAAGAGGTCGCCACCTCCCTGTTCATCTGGACCGTGTTTGTCGGCAGTGCATACGCATATCGCAACCATTCGCACCTGGGCGTTGATATCCTGGTCAAAATGCTGCCCGGTAAAGCCAAAAAAGTCACCCAGTTTATCGTCAGTATCATTGAGATCGCCGTTCTGGCCATGCTGACCTATGTCAGCGCACAATACGTGAAGAATTCCTGGAACCGCGTCACCGATGTCCTGATGATGCCCCGGTGGTACTTCTCCATTGCCGTGCCCATCGGCTTCGGCTGGTCCCTGCTTTACGCAATCATCTTCTTTATCCAGCGCCTGATGGGCAAGTCCACCGGAAAGGAGGAAGAAACGAAATGACATTGGACCTGATTGATCTCGTACCGGTGCTTTTGGTCTTCGTCCTCTACTTTGCCGGTCTTCCCATTGTGTATTCTCTGTTCGGTGCCTCTTTCTTTTATTTCCTGTTCATCGATACCACCACCATGCCTTACATGGTCATGATGAAGGTCATGAATTCCACGGCGTCCTACTCGCTGCTTGCCATCCCCTTCTTCGTCATGTCCGGCTCCATCATGAACTACGGCGGCATCGCCGATAAGCTCATGGACTTTGCCGAGGTCATCACCGGCCACATGCGCGGCGGTCTGGCCCAGGTCAACGTGGTCCTTTCCATGATGATGGGTGGCTGCTCCGGCTCCGCCAACGCCGACTGCGCCATGCAGTCCAAGATGCTGGTTCCCGAAATGGAGAAGCGCGGCTACTCCAAAGCCTTCTCCGCTGCCATCACCGCAGCTTCCTCGGCCGCTACCCCCGTCATCCCCCCCGGAGTCAACCTGATCGTCTACGCCGTCATCGCCCAGTGCTCCCTGGCCCGCGTCTTTGCCGCCGGCTACGTACCTGGTATCATGATGTCCATTTCCATGATGATCGTGGTCGCCATCATCGCCAAGAAGCGCAACTACCCCACCACCCGGGACAAGTTCCCCCCGATGAAAGAAGTGCTGCGTCAGGCATTCATCTCCTTCTGGGGTCTGTTCTTCCCCTTCGGCATCATCCTCGGTATGCGCTTTGGCCTGTTCACCCCCTCTGAGGGCGGTGCATTCTCCGTTGTGTACTGTCTGATCGTCGGCAAGTTCTTCTACAAGAAGCTGTCCTTCAAGCGGGATCTGATCCCCATCCTGATGGACTCCGTGGCCGGCACCTCTTCCGTGGTTCTGATCATGGTGGCCGCCAA
Source organism: uncultured Clostridia bacterium (assembly GCA_945486915.1). GTDB lineage: Bacteria > Bacillota > Clostridia > Oscillospirales > Oscillospiraceae > Faecousia. Next base: position 8,538 of record CALYTP010000038.1, read on the forward strand.
TGTCTTCGGCTACTACATGACCTGGATCAATCTGCCCAAGGTGGTTGCCAACGCCGTGCTGAATGTCACCACCAACAAGTGGGTGTTCCTGATGATCTGCAACGTGATCCTGCTGGTCATGGGCATGTTCCTGGAAGGCGGCGCTGCCCTGATGATCGTCACTCCCCTGCTGCTGCCCGTTGCCAAGCAGCTTGGCGTGGATGTCATCCACTTCGGTCTGGTGGCCATCGCCAACATCATGATCGGCGGTCTGACACCTCCCTTCGGCTCCATGATGTTCACCACCTGCGGCATTACAAAGTGTCAGATCTCCGACTTCTTGAAAGAAGTCTGGCCGTTCATCCTTTGCCTGTTTATCGTGTTGCTTCTCATCACCTTCTTCCCCGCTCTGGTGACCTTCGTGCCCAACCTGATCTACGGTTAATTCTTTTACAAAGACCTGGGAGGCCCCAGTGCCTCCCGGGCTTTCTTTTTTAGGAGACACCCATGGAATTTTCCTTTGAAATGCACCACACCCCCAAGTCCTTTGAGGATCTGGCACATATGCAGTATGACCTGTTCTGCAAATCCAATCTGGTGGTCAGAATGGTTCTCAGCTTCGCTTTTCTGCTGATCGGCGTCAACAATCTGAAAGTCTGGTGGGGCATTCTGCTGGCGGTCTACGGTGCATATCTGTTAAACACCCGCTACGCTTCCGCCAACCACACCGCCCATAAGCTGACGGCCCAGCTGGAAAAAGCCAATGTTCCCTTCCCCGCCTCCCGGTTCTGCTTCTACGATGACCGGATGGACATCCTGCCTCTGCCTGAGGATGCCGGGGAAGTGACTTCCCTTGCCTACCCCGATTTCTTCCGCATGGCGGAAGATTTCCATTACATCTATATCTTCCGGGATAAGTTCGGCGGCTATATGATCCCGAAGGATTCTCTGAAGGAATCGGAAAGGCCTTTCCGCCGCTTCCTTCAGGAGAAGACAGGCAAAACCATTTACAAGAAACGCGCTCCCGCCCTGCGTGTTTTCCAGGAGGTCAAGCTGTTCACTTCCCGCAGAAACGAGCCGCCACACCTATAACATCCACCCAGGAAAGGGGGATTCTGCATGATCCACGCATTGGATCCATTGCGTCAGCTAACCATGGAATCCGTGGTCCTGCGCCTGATGCTTGCCATGATTTTCGGAGGCATCCTTGGCTTCAACCGTGCCAAGAAGGGGCGAGCCGCCGGTTTCCGTACTTATATGTTCGTGTGTCTGGGCTCCGCCCTCACCATGCTGCTGAGCCATTACTATACCTGTATGTTGGCAGGCCCCTGGGCCGAAAGCGCAGACGCCCTTCAGGCCAGAACGGATGTCTCCCGGATCGGCGCCCAGGTGATCAGCGGCATCGGTTTTCTGGGTGCCGGAACGATCCTGGTCACCAGCCGCCAGGAGGTCAAAGGCCTGACCACCGCTGCCGGACTCTGGGCTTCCGCCTGCATGGGTCTTGCCATCGGTGCCGGGTTTTATGAATGCGTGATGCTGGGCTTCCTGTACATCGTCATCAGCATTCAGACTCTTCCCTGGCTGGAAGCCATTATCGTAGAACGTTCCCTGAACATGAACATCTACATCGAATTTCGTTCCATCGACGATGTGGGACAGATCCTCAACCAGATCAAGTCACAGAATGTCCGGATCTACGAGGTGGAAATCGGCCGCGGCAAGGAGATCCCCGGTCAGCAGCCCAATGCGCTTCTTTCCATCCGGCTGCGCAAAAGTCACGAGCACGAGAAGCTCCTCACCGCAATTGCCGCACTGACCTGCGTCACCAAGATTGACGAAGTATAGGAGGACAGACAATGCTTGAAATATTGAATCCTCTCAGAGAGCTTACCCTTCTGTCGATCTCCGTACGCATGCTCCTCGCCGTGATCCTGGGAGGTCTTGTGGGAATGGAACGGGAATACAAGCGCCGTCCCGCAGGCTTCCGGACCCACATTCTGATCTGTCTGGGCGCAGCCATCACCACGCTGACCAGCCAGTATCTGCTGTTGGAGCTGGGCTGCTATACGGATATGGCCCGCCTGGGCGCTCAGGTGGTGTCCGGTGTCGGCTTCATTGGCGCCGGTACCATCATCGTCACCCGCCGCCAGCGGGTAAAGGGTTTGACCACCGCCGCAGGGCTATGGGTGGTGGCCATCATGGGTCTGGCCCTGGGCGCCGGTTTCTTTGAAGGCAGCATCATCGTCGCGGCACTGATCCTCTTTGCGGAAGTGGTGATCTGCAAGGTTGAGTACCGGATGCTGGACAAGACCCAGGAAATGAATGTCTTTATGGAGTACAACGGCAACGAATGCCTGGCCAATGTGCTGTCATTCCTCCGGGAGAACAACCTGAAGCTTCTGGACATCGAAATCACCCGCAACGGCCACAGCGATACGGATACCTCCGATGCCCTGTTTGTGATCCGTACCAACCGTCGCTGCCCTCCCGATCGGGTCATTGAAATGCTGCGCAGCCAGAAAGGCTCGGTACTGGTTCAGGAACTGTAAAACAGGTCCATAGAATAAAATCGGCACAATTGCAATTGCGGTATTCCGATTTCCGCGGTTCCATGGAATGTGTTGTCCAAGGCCTCCACACTGTCCACATCCCCCCATTGGTTCGGATCATTCCAGGGCTACCTTCAATTTCCCCAGGGCGCGTTTTTCGATGCGGGAGATGTAGCTGCGGCTCAGGCCGGTGCGGTCTGCCACCTCCCTCTGGCGCAGAGGCGTATCGTTATCCAGCCCATATCGCAGACGGATGACCGTTCGTTCCTGCTCTGTCAGGCAGGAATCCACGGCAGCGCGAAGCTGTTGGATGGTCTCCCGATTACCCACCTGCTCCACGAGATCCACATCCTCACTGATCACATCCATCAGCGCCAAGGGGGCCCCGTCGGAGCCGGTATCCAAAAAATCAGAAAGGGAGACATCCTGCGCACTCTTCCGCCCCGCCCGGAAATGCATCAGGATTTCATTTTCCACGCATCGGGCGGCGTAGGTGGCGAGCCTTGCGCCTTTGGAGGCATCGAAGGTGGAGATGCCTTTGATCAGGCCGATGGTGCCGATGGAGATCAGGTCCTCCTGGTCAGAGGTCTGGGAGTAGTATTTCTTAGACGGTTGATGCTCGCGGGTGGGTTATGAGGCGAGTAGATCGCCTCATATTGCTGCCCCAACTTAAGGTATACATCCAGATGGATTTTCTCCTTAGTACTCTCCTTTTTTACAACAATTTTCTCTAAAATCGTCGTAAGAAGTGCCGAGTTTGGCTCACCCTCGAAACTCAATTCCCGCTCCAGAATCCGCCGGATTTCGGCTTCATTCAGCTTGCCGTCACCGGCGCGCTCTTCTTCCTTCTGGATGGCATCCAGTTGGCTTTCGCACTCCCGCAGCCGGACATTCAGGGCATCATTTCTCTTTTTGAACTCGGGTGCATCCAGCGCCCCGGCAATGCTCAAATCCAGCAGACGATCCTTCTTTTTCTCAATCTCGTCCATTTCCTCCTGCACCCGGCTGCGGAGCCTGTCGTAATCAACTTCCTTAGGAACGCTGGTAATCACCTTCACCAGGGAATCGATGATGGCCTGCTTATCCTTCATCAGTTCCTTGAAGATTTCCGTGAGAATTGCGTCCACCTCACTGCTGCGAATCTGAGGGGCAGAACAGCCGGAGCGACCGTGGCTGCGGTACACCTTGCACTGCCAGACCTCCTGTTTTCCTCTTTTGTTTTCCAGTACCTGCCGGTGGAAGGTAGTACCGTGCTCCTCACAGACGATTTTTGCGCTGTAGGGATACCGATTTTGGAAGCTGACGCCGCTGCTGTGACTCATGGTTTCTTCTCTCCTTTTCTTATGCAGGGCATTTGCACGATCCCATAGTTCTTCTGGGACGATGGCGGGAATGGACGGGTCGGGGTACATGACCCACTCACTTTCATCCAGAAAGGCTTTCTTTTTGGTGCGGTAGTCAAGGCTGGAGGTCTTGTTGCCGCAGTACCAGCCCTTGTATTTGGGATTCTCCAAAATATGGCGAATGGTCAGGGTATTAAAGGCATTCCCCTCCCGGCTGGTGTAGCCCATCTCCGTCAGCCTCTTGGAGATACTCCGTGTACCCAGCTTCTGGTTGGCGTAGAGGTCGAAGATAATGCGGATAATCTCCGCTTCCTCCTCGTTGATGGTCAGAACGCAGTCCTTTTTGTCGTAGCCATAGAGCTTATCATTGCCCAGCACATGGCCGTTTTTGATGGCCTGCCGGAAGCCAAATTTCAGCCGCTCGGAGAGCTTGCGGATTTCATCCTGGGCAACACCTGCCATGATAACCAGCCGGAACTCGCTGTCCGTGTCCAGGGTGTTGATATTGTCATTCTGGAACAGTACCCCCACATTGTTTTCCAGCAACTCCTGGGTGTATTTGATGCTGTCCAGCGTGGAGCGGGAAAACCGGGAGATTTCTTTGGTGATGATGAAGTCAAACATCCCGGCTTTTGCGTCCCGAATCATGCGGTTGAAATCATCCCGCTTTTTCGTGGTGCCGCCGGAAATGCCTTCGTCGATGTACCCCGGCACAAAGCGCCAGTTGGGCTTGCTCTGAATCAGCTCCGTGTAATACTGCACCTGATTTTCCAGACTGTTAATCTGTTCGTCCTGATCTGTGGAAACCCGGGCATAGAAGGTTACCCGGAGGGGCAGGTCGTAAATCGACCTCCCCGCCCGCAGCTCAGCACGGATTCTTCTCACATCCATGTGCATCCTCCTTTCGTGCCTCATTATCCCGGAAAAAGTCCGGCAAGTCCAATGTGCCGAGGATTTTGTTCCGGGATTTGTCGTGAATGTCCCGGGAAATCAGTCCCTTATCCAAAAGCGTCTGCAATAGGACGCACAAAATCTCCTGCTGTACCTCATTCATGCCCGCTCACCTCGTAACACCCTATGCGTATTCTTTTTCATCATGCCGCACCTCACCGTTCCTGACTGCGCTGCCGCTTGCGGCAGTCTGCTTCCAGCAGCTTCAAAATGGTTTCCTGAATCCGGGCGGCGCTGTAACTCTTTGGGAAGAATTTCCGCAAATCATCCACCCGGAAGCTGATATTCTCCTGCTGGTTGGCCTTGGATTCCCGGAGAATGTCGAAGATTTTGTCCATAGTCAACTCCCCGGACTGGCTCAGTTTTTTCATCTGGATGGCCTGAGACAGAGACGGGGTTCAGTCCTCACTTTCCATGGTGTCCAGCAAATCCTGCTGTTCCTGCTGGGTCAGATAGGACAGTTCCACCGCTGGGGTCAGGGCGATTTTTCCGGCATCCACCATGCTGAGAATTTGGGGAATCAATTCTGTCAGGCGGATGTGTCGCTGTACCTGTCTGCCGTTTTCGTTTTCAGCAATCAAATCCGCCGTCTCCAACTTTCCGACAACTTGTCGGGAAGTTAAGTCCGTCCGCTGTCCCTGTCTGCTCAGGGCATCCATTTTCATCTTGTAGGCGAATGCTTTTTCGCTGGGCAGAATCTTCTCCCGGTGGAGGTTGCTGTCCACCAGCGCAATGGCGGCGGCATCCCGGTCGAGGGCATAAATTAAGGCAGGAACCGTTTCGATTCCTGCCTTTTGGCACGCGTGCAGTCTCCGATGCCCGGAGATCACTTCATATTCATCATTTTCCAGAGGACGAACAACCAGCGGGGTCAGAACGCCCTGTGTCAGGACGCTCCACACCAGCTGATTCATTTCATCATCGTCCTTCACCTGGAAGGGGTGGTTTTCAAAGGGGCGCAGCTTTTGAATCGGCAGCTGCATAGCCTGTACTTCTCTTGCATTACTCAAGGGCAATGGTTTCCTTTCTTTCAGATGCACAATTTCGTCTATTGGAAAGCGGCGGATACCTCACAAAGCCATCAAGGGCGGCGTGTTTCACGCCGCCCTTACAGAGATTCATAGGCAAAATATACGGATAGAAATGTCAAATCTCTCTTTCCCATCTCGCAATTCTGGTGTATAATAACTTCATCGAAAGCAATTTTATCATGGGCTACCAGCCGGAAAGGAATCAGTATGAATTACATTTTAAAACATTTTGATACGCCGCTGATTTCCTTTTCTGCCCGGAGCGGTGCGGAACCGGATATTCAGATTCTGTCCATGAACGAATCCTGCCGGGAGCTGTTCCCGCTGGACTTGGCAGAAGTCAGTCCTACCGGCCTGGAATCCTGGATTCGTCACAGAACCATCCCGCGCAACCGGGCATATGT
>CALYTP010000039.1:0-14789 GCA_945486915.1 uncultured Clostridia bacterium
TTGGTTTCTTGTGCAACTTTCCTAAAGTTTATTAGTTTTCAGATACGCTCTAGTTTTTCATAAAACGGTTAAATACCGTTTTATGAGACCGCAGTCTTGCGGTCAGCGGCATCGCCGCTAAAAAACGTAGTCCATACATTTCTCACCGCCACTGGCGGTCTGCGCGATAAGCGCAGGATAAAATGGTATTAACCATTTTATCGAGAAATAGTATGATGGCTTCCCGACAGGAGGAAAAATATGTTTCAAAAAGCATGGTGGCTGGGCCTTCCCGCCCGGGAAATTGAGGAAAAGCACATTCTCCACGGAGAACTGAACAACCGCTTTGCCTACTACCGCTGCGCCGTTCCTCTGATGGCCGGAGCAGAACTGACGCTGAACATCACCGCCGGCAGCCGCTATCGCCTGTGGGTCAATGGGAAACCGGTGTGCTCCGGCCCCTGCAAGGGCGACCTGCACCGATGGTACTATGATACGGTGGAGCTGACGAAATACCTGACCGCCGGGAAGAATGTATTTGCCGTCCAGGTGCTTTTCGTTGACCACGATGCCACCATCCATCAGGAGGATCAAAATTCTCCCATTTCCTCTGTGTATGCGCCCGGCGGAACGCACCGGTTGGCCGTGGAGGGAGCTGCTTTGAATCCCGACGGCACAACGGTTGACCTGACCACGGGCTTTGCGGACTGGCGCTGCTTCCTGGATGCCAGCCGCCGGGTGACCAACCAACAGCCCACCATCTATATGGGCGCCACCTGTGAAGAGATTGATTTTTCGGCCATGCCCCACAGCTGGAAGCAGCCGGATTTTGACAGCAGCAGCTGGGAATGTCCCCGGAAGCTGGAAACCGTCATCGTCAACGACGATATGCGCACCGTGGGCCTGGTACAGCGTTATCCCATCAAGGAACGGCCCATTCCCATGCTCTATGAATGCGAGAGCCGCTTTGCCAACCCCGGCGCATTGCGCACCGCAGTCACCGTCCCCCCGGGGCAGACCCGGACCTTCCTGCTGGATGCCGGGGTGGAGGTGAACGGATTCCCCCGTTTTACCTTCTGCGGAGGCAGGGGCAGCACCGTGTCCATTACCTGGTTTGAAAAATTCACCGGCACCAAACACAAGGCAGACCCCAGAGGAAAAATTGAGGGCATCACGGATGTGCTGCACCTGAACGGCGAACCGGTTTGCCACGAGCCCTTCTGGTACAAGACCTTCCGGTTTGTCTCCATCACTGTGGAGGCCGGGGAAGAAACGGTGATTGATCCGCCGGAATACCGCGAAACCGGCTACCCCATGGCAGTGAGCTCCGACATTACCTCCTCCGAAGGCTGGGTGAAGGAGGTCTACGAGCTGTGCGTCCGCACCCTGAAAAACTGCATGATGGACACCTATATGGACTGCCCCTTCTATGAGCAGAACCAGTTCCCCATGGATACCCGGCTGCAGGCTCTTTTTTGCAGTGCCGTCAGCGGAGATCTGCGTCTGACCGATAAGGCGCTGGAGGATTTCCACTGCTCGATCACCCCCGATGGCCTGGTACACGGGCGGTACCCCGCCAGCTATCAGCAGATCATTTCCACCTTCTCTCTGCACTACATTTTCATGCTGGAGGAAACCTACCAGCAGTCCGGCGATATTGCTGCCCTAAAGCGTTTCCTGCCGGATCTGGATCGGATTCTGGGCTACTATGACAGCCGCATCGAAAAAGACGGCCTGGTGGGCCGCCTGGGATGGTGGGAGTTTGTGGACTGGCAGCCCCGGTGGAGCTTCTGCGGCGGTATTCCCGAGGCCCTGCTCCATGGCCCTTCTGCCATTATCAACCTGATGTATGCCCTGGCGCTGGAAAAATCCGCCGTTCTGTGGGAGGCTGCCGGACGAAAGGGACTGGCAGAGGAATACCGGGAACGGAAGGCTGCCATTTTGGAGCGGGTCTATTCCCTGTGCTGGGACGCAGATCGGGAAATGGTTCGGGAAGGCCCCAATTTCCCCCAGTTCACCCAGCATGCCCAGAGCTGGGCTGTACTGACAGGAATGCTGGAAGGGCAGCAGGCAAAAACCGCGCTGCGCCGCGCAATGGACGACGGGGATGTGCTGAAATGTGGGTTCTCCACCTCCTATGAGTGGTTCCGGGCACTGGAGCAGGCCGGAATGTACGAAGAAACCGAAAAATATATGCGAGACTGGGCAGCCCTGCCCGTCATGGGCAATACCACCTGCCCGGAGGTTCCGGGAGATTCCCGCAGTGAATGCCATGCGTGGAGTGCCCTGCCCATCTATGAGTTTCTCCGCGTCTTTGGCGGCATCCGCATGGAGGCTGGTCAGGTGGTGATTGCCCCGGTTCCCGGTTATCTGAGTGATTATTCCGGCAGTGTCTGCATTCCGGGTGGTGCGGCTGCATTCCGGTACGAAGGCGGCGTATACACCGTCACCCTCCCGGATGGTCTTCCCGCCGTGCTGCACCTGCCAGATGGAACGCGGAAAGCCGTCTCCGGCGGAACGCATCGGTTTTCTCTGAAATAAAAGCTGTTCAGCCGCAGGCGATTTCTTCCCGGATTCCCAATTTTCTGCGTTTCTTCAGGAACAGCTAGGGAAACCCAATAAGCATAAAAAACGATAGATGTACAAATTCCCATGCGCCCGGACTTCCCTTTTTATGGTGTGTCCGTGACGCATGGGAATTTTTCGTGTCATACTAGGCTTTGATTAAAAGTTCTCGAAGATTTCCGAGGATAATTTGCGCAAAACAAGGCGGAGGATGCAGCTGGGCTGACGCCCAGCAAAGACGACAACGCAGTTTTGCACAAATTAGACCGGAAAGATTGAGAAGTTTTAATCGAAGAATAGTATCAGCTGTATTGCAGCAGGGCATTCGCGATGCCGACAATAACCGGCATTGTGACAATGGAAAAGAGCGTGGAAATAATCACGGTTTCCACGGCGTATGGATAGTCCTTGTTGTGGAGCTGCGCATATACCGCCACATTGCTTCCCACCGGGCAGGCAGCGGCAATCAGCAGGGCCATCTTCAGATCGTTCCGGGCTCCGGGCAGCAGGAGCAATACCGCCAAGGCAGCCGCGGGGATAATCAGCATCCGGACGGCAGCAACCAGATACAGCCTTGGCTTGCGGAGCATCTTCCCAATGTCCACCCGGGCCATATAGATGCCGATGGTAAACATCGCAATGGGCGTATTCAGTCCCGCAACGTAGCCAATGCACCTGGCAGGGATATCCGGCATGGGAATCCCGGTGAGGAAGAAGAACAGACCAACCAGAATAGCGATCATGAAGGGAGCCTGAATCAGCCGCTTTGCCAATGCTGCAATCTGATGAATCGGTGAGGCAGCACGTTTCGGCTTCTTCGTCAGAAGCCCGTTTTCGTCACTGCCCTGCAGCAGGGAAACGCCGTAGGTCCACTGTCCCAGGTTCAGGAATGCGACAAATGCAGCAATGTAAAACACGCTATCCTCTCCCAAAGAGGCCACGATGAGGGGAATGCCAAAAAAACCGGGATTGGAGAAGGAACCCGCAAAATTATCAATGGCATGCCGTCCAAGAATCAGGCGGGCAATCAGTATGGAAAGACCCAGCAGCACGGCAGCCAGGGCAGCACTGATCAGAAAACCGCAGAGCTTTTCGGGCGTGCGCTCCACCAGGAAGCTGTTGATAATGACACAGGGCAGTGACAGATAAATCAGAATGTTTCCCAGGGCTTTACTGCCCTCCTGGGTGATTTTCCCGGCCCGGAACATCAGGCAGCCCACCATTGCCAGCACCAGCATGGTGAGCACCTGCCAGGCGATTGTTTGAACCATTTCCATATTACAGATACTGCCGCAGTGCCTTGAATACCTGGATGTAGGCAGCGGGGTACATGTGCATTCCTTCCTTGGAGTATTCGGCCTTCTGCCGACCGAGTTCGTCCTTGATTCCGTCGTTGCAGTCGATGAACCGGCAGCCCATTTCCTTCGCCAGTGCGGCAAGCTTTCCGTTGGTGTCGTTCAGAGCCTCGTTGGAGCGGGTGCGGAAGGCTGCTTTTGTCCATTCGGGGGTGTCGGGCAGGTCGGCGTTGATGGGGTAGTAGGCCATCATGTAAACCTCTGTTTGGGGCAGCTTTTCCTTCAGAATTTCCAGAATCCGACGGTAGTTTTTCAGCAGATGCGCCTGCCAGGGCTCCCCATCCTCCCGCTGGTGAATGTCGTTGGTGCCGATGTTGATGAAAACCTTGCTGGGCTCCAGATCCAGCAGCACGGTGCCGATGTGGGCCAGAAAGTCATCCGTGGTGGTGCCGCCGATGCCCCGGTTATAGATGGTTTTGGTGATGCCCATGCTCATGGCAATCTCATTCACAGGGAACTGCTCCATCAGGGAGGAGCCTGTGAAGAGAATCTGCCCCTTTTGGGCGATTTTGTTCAGATCGTCATAGGAACGGCGCAGCATATCCTGATTCCGCACAGCCTGCTGCTTCATTTCCCTGGCAATTTCCGGGGTGATTTTCATTTGGTTTCCTCCTTATGCAAACTGAATTTCCAAAAGACTATTGTCACTGCAGAACTGTCCCCAGTATACCGCATCCGGCAGGAAAAAGAAACTGTTTTGTCAAGTGAAATCGGGAATGCGGTAGTTTCCCTCGGTTTTGCGGTAGTTTGCCCCGGGATGGATTGGTACAATGACAGCAAAATTGTCACCACCGACTTTTGAAGGGAAACATATTGATACAGGAGGTTTACCATGAAAAAAACAGATTTCACCAAATCCTGGCGTTTTGGACGCACCGGAGAGCAGCTGAAGGCCGTTTCCGTGCCCCACGATGCCATGCTGCTGGAGCAGCGGAAGCAGGAAAACGCCAGCGGCTCCGGTTCGGCCTACTTCGGAAGCGGATGCTATGAATACGAAAAGGAATTCACGCTCCCGGAGTGCGGCAGCGCTGTGCTGCTGTTTGAGGGCATCTATCCCACGGGCGAAATCCTTCTGGACGGTCAGAAAGCCGCCTTTGCCCACTATGGCTACGGCGACTGCTTTGTGGATTGCTCCCATCTGGCAGACGGCAGAGCCCATACCGTCCATGTGACCGTGGACAATAGGAAAACGCCCAATTCCCGCTGGTACTCCGGTGCAGGCATCTACCGCCCGGTGTGGCTGTTCACCGGTGACGAAACCCACATTCTCCCGGAGGGCATCCGGGTCAGCACCCTGTCCCACGACCCTGCCGTGATCCGGGTGCAGACTGCTCATACCGGTGGAAATGTCAGCATTTCCATTTTGGATGGAGAGGCTGTGGTGGCTTCCGCTCAGGGCGACGATGTGACCATGGAAATTCCGGATGCAAAGCTCTGGGATGACCAGCACCCCAATCTCTACACCTGCCGTGCCAGTCTGGGCGGCGACAGCGCGGAGGTTCGTTTCGGCATCCGCACACTGCAATGGAATTGCGACGGTTTCTTTGTCAACGGGAAGCCCGTCAAGTTCCGCGGCGGCTGCATCCACCACGATAACGGCATCCTCGGTGCCCGGAGCTATGCTGCCAGCGAATACCGCCGGATGTCTAAAATGAAGTCCTTCGGCTTCAATGCCGTCCGCTCTGCCCACCACCCCATGTGCCGCAGCCTGCTGGATGCCTGCGACGAGCTGGGTCTGTACGTCATGGACGAGACCTGGGATATGTGGTACAGCGCCAAAACGGAGTTCGATTATTCCAGCCGCTTTGAGGCCCACTGGCGGGAAGATGTGGAAGCCTTGGTTGCCAAGGATTACAGCCACCCTTCCGTCGTGATGTATTCCATCGGCAATGAGGTCACGGAACCCATTGATGACAGGGGCGTGGAGCTGACGCACAAATTGGTGGAAGCATTCCATGCTCTGGATGCTTCCCGCCCCGCCACTGCCGGAATCAATCCCGCACTGATTATGATGCGGAAGATGAAGCTGCGGATGGACGGCCAGGTGGAGCCGGAGAAGGAAGAAAAGGAATCCCATGTTACCTCCACAGAGTTCAACAAAATGGTTTCCGAAATGGGCAGGCGCATGACCGAGGGTGCTTCCCGCCCTGAGGTGGACGAGGCCGCCTCCCCCTGCCTGGATGAGCTGGACATTGCGGGCTACAACTACGCCACCTCCTGCTATGAGGTGGATGCGGTTCGCCATCCCGGCAGATTGATGGTGGGCAGTGAGACCTTCCCCCAGGATCTGCCCATCAACTGGGCCCTGGTTCAGAAGCTGCCCTATCTGTACGGCGACTTTATGTGGACAGCCTGGGACTACCTGGGGGAGGTGGGCATCGGCGCCTGGTACTATGGCGAGGATGACCGGAGCTTTGGTAAGCCCTGCCCCTGGCTTCTGGCGGATACCGGTGCCTTTGACATTCTGGGCAGCGACACCGCCGAGGCCGGCATGGCTTCGGTGATCTGGGGTGCCAGGAAAACACCCTATATCAGCACCCGCCCGGTAAACCGGAACCGGGAGGAGCTGTTCATGTCCATCTGGCGCGGTTCCAATGCGCTGCCCAGCTGGTCCTGGCGCGGCTGCCAGGGGAAACCCGCCGATGTGGAGGTCTATTCCGATGAAGCCGAAATTGAGCTGCTGCTGAACGGCATTTCCCAGGGCAGAGCCAAGGTCGCAGATGATTTCTGCGCCCGGTTCACGGTGCCCTATGTCCCCGGCACGCTGACGGCCATTGCCTATGACGCATCAGGGGAGCGGGTCAGCGAAAGCAGCCTCGTTTCCGCCTGCGGTGCGGTTTCCATCCGGGCGGTTCCGGAAGGAGCTGCCATTGCCGGACAGCCGCTGTATGTGGACATCGACCTTGTGGGTGAAAACGGAATTGTCGAGTGCAATATGGACAAAACGCTGACCGTGACGGTGGAGGGTGCTGAGCTGCTTGGCTTCGGCAGTGCCAATCCCAAGACCACAGAACGCTTTGAATCCGGCAACTATACAACCTATTACGGCCGCAGCCAGGCCGTGCTCCTGCCCCAGAGCAGCCCCATTCTCCTGACAGTTACCGCCGAAGGCATGGACACAGTGAAAGCGGAAATTTGATTGATTTCGGCCGCACCCCTGAGATACACACAGGTACAGAACCGTACTTTGTATTTCTTGCACAGAAAATACAGAGACTTTTTGTGCAGTTTTTCAAACAAAGCAATCGCAGAAATCGGATTATTGGGGTTTTCCATCGGATTTCTTGGATATTTTTGCGCAGAAAAATTATAGAATGATACCATCCCAAAAGAAAAATTTGAGGAGGAAAACATCATGAAAAAAATCCTTGCAATCGTGCTGGCCGCTGTGCTGTGCATGAGCCTGACCACTGCTGCCTTCGCGGCAGAGGCGGACCCCGCTGCCGACCTGGCAGATACCCGCTGGTACTTCGGCTACGCTGTGGAAGGCCTGGGCGACATGGTTCAGTTCTACCATTTCTATCCCGATGATCTGGGCATCGGCGCTGTGTTCTACGCCGGCTACGCCTGGAACCAGATCACCTTCTCCGGCACCTGGGCCGTGACTGAGGAGCCCTGCGATTACGAGGCTCTGCCCGAGCGCGGCGATGAGGTTGCCCCGGTTACCGGCACTGCTCCCTATACCATCACCCTGACCGGCTGGGACGGCCAGGAGCTGGACAAGCTGGCTTACGACGGCGAGCATGTCTACAACATCGCTGTGAACACAAACTGCAGCCCCATGACCGGCGGCGGCAACTATGTGCTGAGCAAGGCTGACGACGCTGCTCTGGAAGCCTACGCCGACACCTTTGAAGGGGAACTGGGCATCGCTTACATGAACTTTGTGGCTCCCGAAGATGCGTCCTGCACCCTGCAGCTGAACACCAACGGCACCTACGAGGATCTGATGGTTATGTTTGTGGAAGGCACCTGGGCAAAGGATGAAAGCGGTGCAATCGTTCTGACCCCCGCTTCCGAGATGGATGACGGCGCAACCGTTACCGAGCAGGAGGACGGCACCTGGAAGTATGTCTCCACCTCCGGCGATGAGCTGGTTGTGAACCAGGTCAAGGAAGCTGCCGTTGCCTACACCTTCAAAGGCACCTTCCCCTTCAACGGCGTGGATGCCGACCTGGTGATTGCCGCTCTGGATGACGGCACCTGCACCGCCACCGTTGCTGCCTTCGGCATGGAGCTGGCCATTGATGCCGGCACCTACACCTTTGCCGAGCCCGCCATCTTCACCTTCAGCTTTGCCGGTGCAGGCGAGATCGTCTCCGAGTTCGGCGGCGACACCGGCGTTCAGGTTACCTACACCAACCCCGCTGTTGAAGCCATCGGCAACGCAGAGCTGACGGTTACCTGCGGTGTCGTGATCGGATGATTTTCCTGTGCGGCTGGCATTCCGCCAGCCGCACACTTCCCCGGGCAGAGCAAGGGCATGCCCCTGTTGCAGCAACGGAAGCCTGCCCCTGCTCTGCAGGATCCTTTGAATAAAACAAGGAGGCAATTATGAAAAAGTTCACCAAGCTCCTGTGCCTGGTTCTGGCACTTCTCATGACCATGTCCATCCTGACCGCCTGCGGCGGCAGCGGCGCGGGCAAAGCCGGAGACGACACCACCTTCTCCTGGTGGATCTACTCCGGTGCCGATTCTTCCTACTACATGGATTACTCCGAAAATCCCGCGATCCGCTATACCCAGCAGAAGCAGTACGGCCCCAACAACAAGAGCGTCGCTTTTGAGTTCTGGACGCCTCCTGCCGGCACCTCTGCGGATAACTACTCCACCATGATTGCCTCCGGCGATCTGGCGGACATCATCGATGCTGTGATCTGCGATCCCCCCAAAAGCATGTATGACGAGGGCTACATTCTGGATATCACCGAGTACGTGGAGCGCAATATGCCCAACTATGTGGCTCTGGTTCACTCCAACGATACATACAAGAAAAACTGCATTACCATGGTGGACGGCGAGGAGCACTATTTCTCCCTGCGTACCATCATGGATGCCCCCGAATCCGTGTTCCAGGGCTTCATGTACCGCCGCGACTGGATCGTGAAGTACGGCACCAACCCTGCCACCGGCGCTGCCTTTACCGGCGGCTTTACTGACCCTGCCAACCCCGACAGCTGGGAAGATGATGTGGTGTTCCCCTCCGGCGGCACCGACCCCATCTACATCAGCGACTGGGAGTGGATGTTCGAAATCTTCGCAAGAGCACAGGCTGAGCTGGGCATTGAGGACAGCTATGTCATGAGCCTGTACTATCCCGGCTTCACCTGGAGCGGCGGCCTCATCTCCTGCTTCGGCGGCGGCACCAACACCTGGTACCAGACCCCCGAGGGGCAGGTGGAATTCGGCGGCGACACCGACCATATGCGCACTTATCTGGAGTGCATGAACAGCTGGTATGAAAAGGGCTGGCTGGACAAGGCCTTCAACGAGCGCACCTCCGATGCCTTCTACTCCATCGACTCCACCTCTGTCCGTCAGGGCAAGGTTGCTGTGTGGGACGGTTCTCAGTCCGAGCTGGGCGGCCGTATCGATGCCCATGACGGCGGCTACACCGAGGGCATTTTTGTAGCCGGTGCTCCCTATCCCATCAACGATGTCTATGGCCCCGATTCGTGCAAGTTTGTTGACCCCAACTGTGTCATGGGCGGCGACCTGGTCAAGGGCGGCGTTCTCATCAGCCGGTCCGCCAAGGATAAGGATCTGGATACCCTCTGCGCTTATCTGGATCAGTTCTATGCTCCCGAGGGTGCCATCATCAAGACCCTGGGTCTGAGCGCTGAGCAGGTGGCTTCCTACGAAAAGGCCACCAAGGACGACTTCTACAGCCGCTACGGCCTGCAGGACGGTGCCTATACCATGGACGCAGGCACCTATGTCAAGTCCAATGTTCTGGTCAACGATGGCGGCAACCTGGATGATGCCTGCGCCTTCATCAAGGCTCCCGGCCTGAAGATGGTGAAGGATGTGGATCTGGGCTTCGATGCCACCTTCCAGCACTCTCTGGACAACTGGGTGCTCTACCCCAACACCGCTTTCTTCCAGGGCTCCATCACCACTGACAATATGCCCCCCGAGGTCATCAACGCTGCCGCCAATGTCCAGACCAAGCTGCTGGAGTACATGACCAACAATGCCGTTGACTTCATCAAGGGCAAGAAGGACATTCACTCCGACTCCGACTGGGCCACCTGGTGCAAGACTCTGAAAAAGTACGGCTACGAGAAGGTCAATGCCCTCTACCAGCCCTACGTGGACGAGTTCCCCTTCGTCTAACCTTTCCGCGCTCCTGCGCTGCGGGAGCGGCGCAGGAGCGATACATTGCAATCCATCATCAAAGGAGATGTGACCATGGTAAAGAATGAGGCCGCTCCGCGGCTGCGAAAAAAAGGAAGCTGGAGCCTGGATCTTTACAAAAACTGGCAGGTCTATGTGATGTTTATTCCCATCGTCCTGTATGAAATTATCCTGCACTATCTTCCTATGTTCGGCATCCTCATGGCTTTTGAGGACTACAGCGTTTCCAAGGGCTATTTTGGCAGCCCCTGGGTCGGCTTCGGCAATTTTGTGGAGCTGTTCACCGGCGAGCAGTTCCCTGTGGCTCTGCGCAACACCATCATCATCGCCATTCTGAAGGGCACCATCGGCTTCATCGCTCCCGTGGCCTTCGCTGTGGTGCTGAGCCTGCTGCGCAGCAAGCGATACAAGAGAGTTGTGCAGACCATGTCCTACCTGCCCAACTTCGTGGCATCCGTGGTTGTGGCCTCCCTGCTGATTGAGTTCCTGGGCAAGGACGGCCCCCTGACCATGCTGATTTCAAGCATCTTCGGCGCAGAGAACAAAAACTGGCTGGCAGATAACCGGGTTCCCGTGTTCTGGGTGATCTACCTGTTCATGGGCATCTGGCAGGGCCTGGGCTGGGGCTCCATCATGTATGTTGCATCCATTGCCACGGTTTCCGGCGACCTGCAGGAGGCAGCCGCCCTGGACGGTGCCAGCAGACTGCAGCGGATGTTCCTGATCACCCTGCCCTGCATCAAGCCCATGATTATTATGATGATGGTGCTCAATATCGGCCTGAGCTTCTCCACCGGCTTTGACAACATCCTGCTGCTGTATATGCCCTCCACCTACAATGTGGCAGATACCGTCTATACCTATACCTACCGTATGGCCTTCGGCGGCGGTGCTTCCAACTATGCCCTGTCCGCTGCCTCCGGCCTGTTCCAGAGCATCGTGGGAACTGTCCTGCTGGTGGGCTCCAATGCGCTGAGCCGGAAGTTCAGCGAAACATCTCTGTTCTGAGGAAAGGAGGACATATTATGGCTAAGAAGAAAATCAACAGCGATGCCGTTTCCCACATGGTGGAAACCCCCACCGCTGCGGACCGGGTCGTGGATGTGATCGTCATTGCGATCTGCGCACTGGTTGCTTTCTGTTCCGTCATTCCCATGTGGCATGTGCTGATGTCCTCCATCTCCGACGGCAAGCAGCTGCTGGCCCACAAGGGTCTGGTGCTGCTGCCCATCGGTGAGATCAACTTCAAGGGCTTTCAGCATATCTTCCGGAATGCAGGCATTGTCAGCGGCTATCTGAACGCCATCATCTATACGGTGTCCGCCACCGCCCTGGGCTTCGTTCTGGCATCCACCACCGGCTACGCACTGAGCCGGGATACCAAGGTGAAGCCCATCGTCTCCGCACTGATCATGTTCACCATGCTCTTCAGCGGCGGTATGGTGCCCACCTATATGGTCGTCAAGGCACTGGGCTGGGTCGGTACCCGCTGGGCACTGATTATTCCCGGCTGTACCAATGCCATGTTCTGCATCATGATGATGAACGCCTTCAATTCTGTTCCCAATGAAATCTACGAGGCTGCCAGAATGGATGGTGCAGGCCATCTGCGCACCATGACCCAGATCATGCTGCCCCAGGCCATGAACCTGGGCTCCGTTATCCTGCTGAACTCCGTGGTGGGTCAGTGGAACAGCTGGCTGCAGGCATCCATTTACGTTCCCAACAAGAAGAATCTGTGGCCCCTGCAGCTGTGGGTCAAGCAGATCACCGCGGACAACGCTGACTTCCTGAACACCTCCAACCCCGACTACAGCCGTTACCTCATCAAGTTTGCCGTGGTCATCGCGGCCTCCCTGCCCATCATCATTCTCTTCCCCTTCTTCCAGGATAAGCTGGAAAAGGGTGTCATCGCAGGCGGCGTCAAGGGCTGATGCTCTGAGCTGTCCCTCCCTGAAGCGGAACCGCCGCGCCGTAACCGCGGCGGTTCCCGCAAAGGAAGCACGGAAGAAGAAATATGCCCATGTTTCCTCTTCCCTGTTCCCTTGAACCTCAGTCCGAAAGGAGAAATCCGAATGTCCCTGTTTGATCCGGACGGCAAGTTCATGCAGATCACCTCCACAATGCTGGATTATGTGAAGCTGGGACTGCTGTTCATGCTCTTTTCCATCCCGGTGCTCCCCATGGGAGCCGCTGCCGCTGCGGCGATGACGGTGGGGATGAAGATTGCCCGGGGAGAGGCCCCTGCTGTCTGGAAGCCCTTCTGGAAAGCCTTCAAGGCAAACTTCCGCCAGGGAACCCTGCTGCTGCTGATTTTTGCGCTGATCTTTGCCCTGCTGGGCTTTGACTGGTACCAGGTGATGAAGATGGAGAGCACCACCGTTGTCCGGGTGGCCCGGGCAGGAATTGTGCTGCTGGCAATCCTGCTCAGCTCCATGGCGCTGTATTCCTTTGCCATCATCGCCCGCTATGCGCTGGCGGTCAAGGCCGTTCTAAGGAATGCCATAATCTACACCCTGCTCTATTTCCCCAAGAATCTGCTGACCATTGCATTTATCGTTCTGGGGATTCTGACCTACAGCTATTTTGTGAATCTCATCCCTCTGGTGGTGGCGGTGATCCCGGCGTTGGTCATCTGGTATTTTTCAAAAACCTGCGTTCACGTCTTTACCGCCTCGGAGCGGAGGCAGGAGGAAGACTGATTCAATTTTAAGGAGGCAAACCCATGGGAACCGTAATTTACGATCCGAAAACCGACCCCCGATTTGAAAAACCCTTCGTTGATGTGGACGAATGGCGGGAGCGTGCCATGCCGGATGGCAGCATGATCCCCTTCCGCTATGTCCACGGAGGTTTTGAAGGCACCGGTGTAAAATTCCTGTTCTGCTTCCCGGAGGCGGAGAAATATACCGGCAGATTCTATCAGTATCTGTCCCCCTTCCCCGGCCCGGATGAGGAGGTTGCCTCCTACGGCCGAATGGGCATCAACGACCGCATCGGCTTCTGCCTGGCCCATGGCGCTTATTCTGTGGAAAGCAATATGGGTTCCACTGCCGCGTTCGGCGGCCAGCGGGATTCCACCCTGTGCTGGAAGGCAAGCGCCGCGGTGGCGGAATATTCCCGCGTCAAAGCGGCGGAGCTATACGGCTGCTCCCGTCCCTACGGCTATGTGTACGGCGGCTCCGGCGGCGGCTACAAGACCATGTCCTGCGTGGAGAATACCAGGGCATGGGACGGTGCGGCCCCCTACGTCATCGGCTCGCCCTACAGTCTGCCCAATACCATCACCATGCACGTCCAGGGCCAGCGGGTGCTGCGCAATGCCTTCGGGAAAATTGTGGACGCCCTGGATGCCGGGGGCAGTGGGAACCCTTACGAAGGTCTGAATCCTGATGAAGCTCAGATGCTGCGGGAGCTGACCAGGATGGGCTTCCCACCCATTACCTGGTATCTGGAAGCCATGGGCAATGTTGACCCCGGCAGCCTGCCCGTGCTGACCCCCGGTGTCAAGCAGGCAGACCCCAGCTATTTCTCCGATTTCTGGACCGTTCCCGGCTATATGGGTGCCGATCCCGAATCCACCGCCTGCCGTGACCGGCTGCAATTCACCGGCAAGGTAGTCTCTGTCCGGCTGCCCGGCGCGCCCAGGGAGGATAACGGCATCGGTCAGAACGGTGTGGACGATGCCTGGAAAAAGCAGCTGGCAGACGGCAACGGCGCCTGGATCGAGCTGGAGGAAATTCCCCAGGGGGAAAACCTGTATCTGGAGGGTGTGAACATCACCCCCACCACCGGCTCCGCTGCCGGAAAGGTGCTGCTGCTGAAAAATATCGTGCCCAAGCCCGGCACCAAGGGCGGCTATCTGACCATCGGCATGTGCTATGGCATGGACGATCTGGCGGGTGTGCTGAGCGCTCTGCAGCCCGGCGATACCGTTTGCCTGGATAATTCCGACTATATCGCCATCCAGTCCTACTACCGCCACCAGTGCCCGCCGGATCCGGATTTCCACGCCTGGGATCAGTTCCGCAAACCGGATGGAACCCCCGCGATCCCCCAGCGTTCCTTCGTCATGGGCCCCGGCTTCACCGGCACGGGGATGCCCCAGGACGGCAATATCCAGTGCCCCATCATCAACATTCAGGCACTGATGGATGAATCCACCTGCCCCTGGTGCGCAGACTGGTACAAAAAGAAAATTCAGTCCGTCAAGGGCGACTTGAAGATGCACCGTGTTTACTATATGGAGCGCTGCATGCACGGCGATGTGGATGCTCTGGCAAATCACATGGTGGTCAATTACATGGGTGCCCTTCGCCAGGCTCTGCTGGATCTATCCGACTGGGTCGAGCGGGGTGTGGAACCGCTGCCCTCCACCAACTATGTCTACGGTGAGGACGGCCAGATTCACCCCGAAACCAACATCCTGGAGCGCGGCGGTGTGCAGAGCGTCATTCATGTGACCTCCGGCGGCCAGAAGTGCGTCAGAGCCAAGGTCGGCGAGATTGTCCGGCTGGACATTGATGTTCAGGT
>CALYTP010000040.1:0-14675 GCA_945486915.1 uncultured Clostridia bacterium
CTGAACTATTTTACCACACTTTTGCTACTGACTTTATTATACAAGGGGAGGATATCATCCTCCCGCCACGTGGGATAACTGCGTGTTTGGTTGAATGGTACTTTGTCCAGCATTGTACGAATTCGTCCAACAAAGTACATGATCGGGAAGCCCCACTGCGCGGGAGGATGATATCCTCCCCTACAATGGCATGGCAATCATCGAACCCTGATACTGTTCAACTCGCCGGTTGGGTGCAATTTGCCAGGCGGATCGGTGCGGGGCGGTGTCAGACGAGCTGCCCGGTCAGGCTCCAGGTGGTGGCACCGGTGATGGTGATGTTCTGGTAAGAGCCGATCAGGTCTTCGCTTCCGGCAAACCGAACCAGTCGGCCTCCTTCGGTGCGGGCGGTGAGCAGGTCCTTGTCCTTGCCGTCCACCAGGCAGCGCATTTTCTTTCCGATATAGGCTCTGTGGGTTTCCTCGGAGATGGCGTTCTGGACGGCGCACAGGCGGTCAAAGCGGCGGTTTTTTTCCTCCTTCGGCGTGGGATCCTCCATGGCGGCGGCGGGGGTGCCGGCCCGGGGGGAGAAGATGAAGGTGAACAGGCTGTCGTAGTGCACCTGGGTGATGAGGGACACGGTCTCCTCGAATTCCTCCTCGGTCTCGCCGGGGAAGCCCACGATGACATCGCTGGTCAGCACCAGCTCCGGCATGACGGATTTGGCGTAGGCCACCTTTTTCAGATAGGTCTCCCGGTCATAATGACGGTTCATGGCCTTCAGCACCCGGCTGGAGCCGGACTGGAAGGGCAGGTGCAGCTGCTTGGCGATCTTGGGATATTTTGCCATGGTGTCGAAGAGCTTTTCGGAGGCATCCCGGGGATGGCTGGTCATGAAGCGGATTAGGAAGTCTCCGGGAATCTGGGCAATCTGGGCCAGCAGATCCGCAAAATCCATGCCGGAGTCCAGATCCTTGCCGTAGGAATTGACATTCTGTCCCAAAAGGGTGATCTCCCTGGCTCCGTTTTCAATGAGCTGGCGGCACTCAGCCAGAATGCATTCCGGCTGGCGGCTGCGCTCCCGACCCCGGACGTAGGGGACGATGCAGTAGGTGCAGAAATTGTTGCAGCCGTACATGATGGAAACCCAGGCCTTGAGCTGGGAGTCGCGCACCTGGGGAATGCCCTCGGCGATGGAGCCGGGCTCGTCCTCAATGTAGAATTTCCGTTTTTTCTGGGTCAGGACGGCGTAGAGAATCTCCGGGAACTGCCACAGATGATGGGTGGAGAACACACCGTCCACATGGGGATAGCTGGCTTTGATCCGGTCGCTGACCTTCTTCTCGCCGGCCATGCAGCCGCACAGGAAGATTTTCTGCCCCGGGTGGCGGCGCTTGGTGTGGGTCAGGGCGCCCAGATTGCCGAAGACCCGCTGCTCGGCGTGCTCCCGGATGGCGCAGGTGTTCATAATGACCACATCGGCGCCCTCGGCCTCCTGCACAATGGCGTAGCCGCTCTGGGCCAGGTAGCCCCGCAGCTTTTCGGAGTCCGCCTCGTTCTGCTGGCAGCCGTAGGTCTCCACATAGGCGGTGGGGGTTATGCCGGACTGGGCCCAGAGGGCGGCGATTTTATCACAATAGGCGAACTGGCTGTCCAGCTCCTCCCGGGTAATCACAGTGGTTTTTGTATTCATGGTGTCTCTCCTGAAATGATAGTCTCTCAACCTTAATTTATAACATTTGTTCGCCTTTTTTTCAAGGAGAAAATGCGAAAGCCGCAGTGAAAAGATGCAGCTGCCGGGCGGCATTGGCAAAATCCGGATGGATTGGGTGGAAAAACGCAGCAGAAAACTGTGCCGTTCATTTTTTTCTCATGCTATGTTCACAATCCTCCCTTGCATTTGGGCGGAAAACATGGTAAACTAGGAACACTTTTTACGGAAAGGGAATGACCAATGGAAAAATGTAAATTCTGTGAAGCGGAACTGGAAGAAAACAGCTCCGTCTGCCCCAAGTGCGGCAAGGATAACGCCGAAGCTCCCGCAGCTGCGGTGACGGAGGAAGTGCCTGCCGCCGAAGCAGCCCCTGCTGCCGAACCTGTGCCTGCCGAACCTGAAGCTGCCGAAAAGCCTGCCGAAAAGAAGCTGTCTGCGGGCAAGACTATTTTTGTGTTGGCTTTGATCGCGGTTGTGGTGGTACTGGTGGCAGCCGTCGTGATGAACGGCAGACTGAGCGCGGCGGAGTCCGAGCCCGCCGTCACCGAGGCCGTTACGGAAGTCACCGAGACGGAGCCGCCCACCGTCCCCGCCGACGGAAACCCCGACGACGCCACCTGCAAGGGCACCTACACCGCCGATGATGAAGCCGTCATCGCCGCCAGAGATACCGTGGTTGCCACCGCAGGCGATCATGAGCTGACCCTGGGCCAGCTGCAGGTTTTCTACTGGATGCAGGTGCGCAACTTCATGACCCAGTACGGCGCCTATGCCGCCTACTTCGGCCTGGATATCCAGCAGAGCCTGGATACCCAGATGTGCCAGCTGACGGACACTTCCATGACCTGGCAGCAGTACTTCCTGGCTTCCGCCCTGAACGCCTGGGCCAATTACGCCACCTTGGCTGCCGAGGCTGAGGTCAACGGCTTCGTTCTGCCGGAGAATCAGCAGGCAGTTCTGGACAATGTGGAGGAGGATGTGAATTCCACGGCGGTTGCCAACGGCTTTGAATCCGGCGAGGCCATGATCAAGGCCAGCCTGGGCAACGCCGCCGGTTTCGACGAGTACCGCTACTTCATGGAGACCTACTACAAGGCCAACGGCTACTTCTATGAGCTGATGGATTCCGTGGAGCCCACCGCGGAAGAGCTGGAGGCGTTCTTTGAAGAGCACGCCGACGAATACGCCCAGTCCGGCATCACCAAGGAGAGCAAGTCCGTGGATGTGCGCCACATTCTGGTGTACCCCGAGGGCGCCGAGACTGCCGCCAGCACCGAGGAGCTGTCCGAGGAGGCCTGGGCCGCCGGTGAGGCTGCCGCACAGGACATCCTGAACCAGTGGCTGGAGGGCGATGCCACCGCCGAGAGCTTTGCAGCCCTGGCCAATGAGTTCTCCCAGGACCCCGGCTCCAACACCAACGGCGGTCTGTATGAGGGCGTCACCGAGGGCCAGATGGTTGCCGCTTTTAACGACTGGTGCTTCGACGCAGAGCGCAAGGAAGGCGACACCGGCATCGTCAGGACGGAGTATGGCTACCATGTTATGTACTTCTGCGGCAGCCACCTGCTGTGGGAGGAGTACGCAAAAGAGGACTTTGCCAGAACCAAGGCCAATGAAACGGCCAATGAAATTGTTGCGGCAAGCCCCCTGACCGTCAAGTATGACGCCATCCTCCTGGCCAACGCCGAGCTGACCTAAAAACAAGAATCTCCCCTCCGTTTCGGAGGGGAGTGTTTTTGTATAACGGCTTTGTTCAGCTTTTAGTCAAATTGTAATTTGCAGGAGAGAGTGGAGAGTGAAGAGTGTAGAGTGAAGATAATGAAATAGATCCATTTCATATATTTATCCGCAGAATACTGCATAATAAACACGGAAACCGTGGATTCACGTTATCTCCACTCCCCACTCTTCACTCTCCAATCTAACTGTAAAATTACAATTTACCGTCGTGATGCATCAAGCTGATAAGCGCTGTTTTTTACCAGTCCGGTTCCAGCCCGGGCTTCATGGGTAGGGTATGGAAAATCTGGGCGGTGATGCTTTTATACTCGTTCAGGTCAGTGGTTTTCCGCAGCCGCTTGCCCAGCTTTTCGCTGTTTTCAAAGCGGCACAGCAGGTAGCGCCAGTTTTCCTTCAGACGGAACATGGCGTTCCGGGAGCCACCGAAGGCTGTCAGGTATTCTTCCAGCAGGGCATTGTAGAAATCCTCCAGCTTCCGAACATCGGTGCCGCCCTGGCAGAGCATACCCGGATCGCCGATGAGGCCCCGTCCGATCATGACGGAATCCACCTGGGGATATTTCCGGGAAAAGGCCTGGATATCCCCGATGGAACAGAGATTTCCATTGAAACAGATGGGATTTTTGCTGGTTTCCAGGGCGTATTCCAGGGCCTGCCAGCGGATCTTCGTGTCGTAGAAATCCTTGCGGATTCGGGGGTGAACCGTCAGCTCCCGGATGGGGTAGCGGTTGAAAATCTCCATCAGTCGGGGAAATTCCTCTTCACCATTCACACCCACTCTCGTTTTGACGGAAACGGCGATGGGCGTCCGGGAGAAGATATCATCCAGGAAGGCATCAAGGCTGTCGGGATCGGACAGCATGCCGCTGCCCTTGCCCTTGGCCACCACCGTGCCGGATGGGCAGCCCAGATTGAGATTCACTTCGTCATACCCCCGGTCCCGGCAGACCTGGGCCATCCAGAGGAAATCCTCGGGTTTTTTGGTCAGCAGCTGGGGAACCACGGGGAAACCCAGGCTGGATGCCTGGGGCAGCTCCCGCTCCTCCCGGGGCGTCAGAAACCGGTGCACCGTGGGGGAGAAGAAGGGGGTGTAGTAGCGGTCAACACCCGGAAAATACGCGTGGTGCAGCCGCCGGTAAATGCTGTCGGTGAGCCCCTCCAGGGGGGCAAAATAGACGTTCATGGGTCAGATTTCCATGATGACGGGCAGAATCATGGGATTGCGCTTGGTGGTCTTGTAGAGGTAGCCGCTCAGGTCGTTCTTGATGGCGGACTTGATGGCGCTCCAGTCCCGGACCCGCTTGCGCTGGCAGCGCTCAATGGCCTCGATGGCCACCTGGCGCAGCTCCTCCATCATCTCGTCGGACTCCTTCACATAGATGAAGCCCCGGGTGATGATGTCGGGACCGGAGATCAGCTCGCCGTTCTGACTGGAGAGGTTGACGCAGACCACGATCATGCCGTCCTGGGCCAGATGCTTCCGGTCCCGGAGCACCACGCTGCCCACGTCGCCCACACCGGTGCCGTCCACAAAGACCTTGCCGGCGGTGACGGAGGGAGCCTCCTTGCAGGTTTTGCCGCTGAATTCAAATACGGTGCCCAGCTCGCCGATGTGGATGTTCCGGGGGTTCATGCCCATGGACTGGGCCAGCTTGCTGTGGATCTGCAGATGACGCTGCTCGCCGTGGACGGGCAGGAAGAAACGGGGCTTGACCAGAGCGTGGACGATCTTCAGCTCCTCCTGGCAGGCATGGCCGGAGACGTGGAGTCCTTCGCTCTTTTCGTAGACCACATCCGCGCCCTTGCGGTAGAGCTCGTTGATGATCCGGGAAACCGCCTTTTCGTTGCCGGGGATGGCGGAGGCGGAGATGATGATGCGGTCGCCTGCGGTGATGTCCACCTGCTTGTGGGCACCGAAGGCCATGCGGTAGAGGGCGGACATATTCTCGCCCTGGGAGCCGGTGGAGACGATGACCACCTTGTTCTTGGACAGACTCTTGGTGGCGGAGATGTCCACGATGGTGCCGGGCTTCACGTTGAGATACCCCAGCT
The DNA here is from genome assembly GCA_945486915.1 of uncultured Clostridia bacterium. Lineage (GTDB taxonomy): Bacteria > Bacillota > Clostridia > Oscillospirales > Oscillospiraceae > Faecousia. The sequence continues at coordinate 5,486 of CALYTP010000040.1, forward strand.
CCTGGGCAACCTTCAGCATATTCTCCATGCTCCGGCCCGTCACGGCCACCTTGCGGCCGTAGCGCTGAGCTGTGGACACCACGGCCTGAATTCTGTGCATATTGGAGGCAAAGGTGGTGACGATGATCCGCTGGTCGCAGCCCTTGAACTGCCGGTCCAGGCTTTCGGCCACCACATTTTCGCTGGGGGTGTAGCCCTGGCGCTCCACGTTGGTGGAGTCCGCCAGCAGGGCCAGGACGCCCTCATTGCCCAGCTGACCCAGGCGGGCCAGGTCCATCATGCCGTCTGAGGCGGTGGGGTCGATCTTGAAGTCACCGGTCATCACCACGGTGCCCACGGGGGTGCGGATGGCAAAGGCCACGGCATCGGCAATGGAGTGGTTCACATGGATGAATTCCACGCTGAAGCAGCCGGCCTTCACCACGTCGCCGGGCTTGTGGGTGATGAGCTTCACCTTGTCGTCCAGCTTGTGCTCCTCCAGCTTCAGCTTGATGAGGCCGTTGGTCATGGCAGTACTGTGGACGGGACAGATGACCTCCTTCATGAAGTAGGGGATGGAGCCGATGTGGTCCTCATGGCCGTGGGTGACGAACATACCACGCAGCTTTTTGGAATTGGCGATGACATAGGAGAAATCGGGGATCACCAGATCCACGCCGTACATGTCCTCGTCGGGGAAGCCCACGCCGCAGTCCACGATAATCATGTCCTTGCCGTATTCCAGGACGGTCATATTCTTTCCGATTTCATCCAGACCGCCCAGAGGGATAATTTTCAGTTTTTCAGCCAATTTGAGTAAAAACTCCTTTCAAAAATTGTAAGTATCAAAGAAATGAACACAAAAAGCAGGCAGCCGACTTCGGAAATACAGCCCTGAATCGCCTTTTTCCGAAAAACGCCTGCATGATATCTCTTTGTAATCAGGGAGAAACCGCTCCCCACCGGAAGGCCGGGTCTGCCCACCCGCGCCGGATAAATGAAGTATAACACACTTTCCACAAAAAGTATACTGTTTTTTTGTAAACCTTTTTTGCCAGACGCTGCAGCCCCGCGTCACATCGAAAAATTGTAGTTTGGCGGGCAATGGTGCACGGAGCAGGTATGTTACGGAGCGAAGCGCCAGTGCGACAAATTTCAATTCCGCGCAGCACCCAACCGGGGACGGAACGACGGCGGATCGCAAATTTCCGGGAAGCCGCGGAAAACGGAATATAGTATTTGATTTATTGAAACGGATTTGCTATAATAGGGTAGATTATGTATATTCGGTCTGTATGCAGTTTTTTACAGGGGGGCATAAGCGGTGGATAAGCAAGTGAAAAGGCTGTTCCGGCCGACCAGCGGCTTTTATTTCTGCCTGATGGCGGCGTTCTGCATCGGTTCGCTGATGGTGCGCCAGTATCTGCTGGCTGCGGCCGAGGCGGTGGCCATCGCGGTGGCCTTCGGCATTCACCTGTCCAACAAGCGTGCCAGTGACCGGCGCATCCGCAGATATCTGCAGCGGGCCGGAGATACGCTGGAGAGCACCGGCCAGGGCGCCAGTCCCTTCCCAGCGGTTCTGGTGCAGCTGGGGGACGAGTGTGTCGTCTGGTGCAATCCCCAGTTTTCCGCCATCAGCGGCGTGGATGTGTCCTCGGCAAACCGTCAGCTGGACGACTTGCTGCCTGGCGTGGGCACGGACTGGCTGGCATCCGGGAAGACCGAGTGCCCCCGCCAGTTGAGCCTCAACGGCCGCCGCTACCGGGTATACGGCACCGCCGTCCGGGAGAAGGAAGGCCCCCCGCTGGTGGGTGTTCTCTATCTGAACGATCTGACGGAGCTGTACCAGGTCCGGGACGAATATATCCGCTCCCGGCCTGTGGTGTCCATCATCATGGTGGACAACTACGATGAGCTGACCAAAAACCTCACCGAGGGCGCCATCTCCACCCTGAACGCCAGGATCAACGACGCCATCACCCAGTGGACGGAAGGGTATCAGGGCCTGCTGCGCAAGCTGGAGAAAAACCGCTTCCTGTTCATTTTTGAAAAGCGGGATCTGGAGACCGCTGTCAGCGGCAAGTTTTCTCTGCTGGAGGACGTCCATGAGATCGCCAACCCCTCGGGCCTGGCGGTGTCGCTGTCCATCGGCGTGGGCGTGGACGGCAGCAGCTTCGAGGAGAGCTATGAGTTTTCCTCTTTGGCGCTGGAAATGGCGCTCAGCCGCGGCGGCGACCAGGCGGTCATCAAGGATCGGATCAATTTCAGCTTCTTCGGCGGCAGAAACGCCGAGGCGGACTACACCAGCAAGGTGCGCTCCCGGGTCACCGCCAGCTCCCTGATGGAGCTCATCGGCCAGAGCAGCCGGGTGTTTATCATGGGCCACAAGAACGCGGACCTGGACTGCATCGGCTCCGCCATGGGCATCGCCTGTATGTGCCGCAAGCAGGGGAAGCAGGCCCACATCGTCATTGACCCGGACAAGAATTCCGGCGGGCGATTGCTGGAGGAGATCCGGGCGGTACCGGAATACCGGGATGTGTTCATCTCCGGCATGGAGGCCATCGTGACCTGCGACAACCGCAGCACCCTGGTGGTGGTGGATACCAACCGCCCCGATCAGGTGGAGTGGAAGCCGCTGCTGGATGCCATTCCCAAGGTCTGCGTGGTGGATCACCACCGCAGAGCCGCCGATTATATCAATCCCGTGGTGGTGAACCTCCACGAGCCCTACGCTTCGTCGGCTTCCGAGCTGGTGACGGAGCTGCTGACCTACAGCGTGGAGAGCAGCGATGTGCTGCCCATCGAGGCCAAGAGCCTGATGGCGGGCATCTGTCTGGATACCAAATTCTTCAACGTCCGCGCAGGTGAGCGTACCTTTGAGGCCGCAGCCGTCCTGCGCCGGATGGGCGCGGACACCACGGAGGTCAAGCTGCTGCTGCAGAACGACTTCCAGGATACCCTGGCCAAATACCAGATCATCAAATCCGCCAGGATGTACCGGGGTGAGCTGGCCATTGCGGCGCTGGAGCAGAAGACCAACCGGATTCTGGCTGCCCAGGCGGCGGACGATATGCTGAATATCTCCGGCATCACCGCTTCGTTTGTGCTGTTTCAGGACGAAAATCAGGTGATTATCTCCGCAAGGAGCATCGGCGATGCCAATGTGCAGATGATTCTGGAGCCCCTGGGCGGCGGCGGAAACGCAGCCGTGGCAGGCGCACAGCTGAAAGACACCACCGTCAAGGACGCGCTGAACCGTCTGGTGGAATCCATCGATCAATTTTATGAAGGTTAAGGAGAGATAACGATGAAAGTGATTCTTTTGCAGGATGTGAAGGGCAAGGGCAAGAAGGGCCAGCTGCTGGAGGTTTCCGACGGCTACGCCCGCAACTTCATGCTGCCCCGGAAGATGGCCATCGAGGCCACCCCGGACGCCGTCAACACCATGCGTATGAACGATAAGGCCACCCAGGAGCGCATCGCCCGGGAGAAGGCCGAGGCCATGGACACCGCCAGAAAGCTCCGGGAGCTGACCGTGGTGGTGAAGGCCAAGGGCGGCGGAGCAGGCCGTCTGTTCGGCTCTGTCACCAACCAGGAAATTGCCGATTCCCTGAAGACCCAGACCGGCATCAGCCTGGATAAGCGCAAGATCGTCCTCAGCGATCCCATCAAGAATGTGGGCACCTACACCGTGACCTGCAAGCTGGGCTACGAGATCAGCGCCCCTCTGACCGTGAAGATCGAGGAAGCATAAAAGTTTTCCCCACGAAAAAAAGACAAAGGAGGAACCGCCGTGGATGAAGAACTGACAGGCCGACAGGTGCCCCAATCGCTGGAAGCGGAACAGGCGGTTCTGGGTTCCATTCTCATTGACAGCCGCTGCATCACCGATGTGGTGGGCGTGGTGAGGCCCGAGGATTTCTATCTGGAGCAGAACCGGGAGATTTTTGAGACCATCTACACCATGTTCAATTTCTCCCAGACCATCGACCCGGTCACCGTCCTGAACAAGATGAAGGAGCTGGGCTGCTACCATGACAATTCCCGGGATTATATCCTGCAGCTCATGGAGATCACCCCCACGGCGGCCAATGCGGCCCGGTATGCCAGAATCGTCCAGGAAAAAGCCATGCTCCGGGGACTGGGGCAGGCTGCCGGTGAGATCTCCGAAATGGTTTCGGAGCAGATTGGTACATCCTCCGAGATCCTGGAATCCGCCGAAAAGAAGATTTACGCCCTGCGCAAGGGCGAGCGGGGCGACAGCCTGGAGCATATCGGCACCACGCTGCACAAGGTCTTTGACCACCTGACCGAGCTGAGCATGTCCGATTCCGCCATTCCCGGCCTTTCCACCGGCCTGCGGGATCTGGATACCAAAATCAATGGCCTCAACAAATCCGACCTGCTTCTGGTGGCAGCCCGTCCTGCCATGGGCAAATCCGCCTTTGCCCTGAACATGGGCGTGAACGTCGCCAAGAAATACAAGAAAACCGTGGCCATTTTCAATCTGGAAATGTCCCGGGAGCAGCTGGCGATGCGCCTTCTGGCCAGCGAAAGCTCGGTGGAGCTGCAGAAGCTCACCACCGGCAAGCTCAGCGAGGAGGAGTGGACCAAGCTCTGCATCGCCTCTGCCGCTCTGAGCCAGACGGATATCCGCATTGACGACAACCCCTCCGTCACGGTGGCGGACATCAATGCCAAGTGCCGCAGGCTGGACAATCTGGGCCTGGTCATCATTGACTACCTGCAGCTGATGCAGGGCTCCGGCTATGGCAAGAACAGCGAAAACCGCGTCACCGTGGTGGGCGAAATCTCCCGCTCCCTGAAAATCATGGCCAAGGAGCTGAATGTTCCCGTTATCTGCCTGAGTCAGCTGTCCCGTGCGGTGGAAAGCCGCACAGACAAGCGTCCCATCCTCTCTGACCTCCGGGAATCCGGCGCCATCGAGCAGGACGCGGATGCGGTGATGTTCCTGTACCGGGATGAATACTACAATGCCAACACCGAGGACAAGGGCCTTGCCGAGTGCATCGTGGGTAAGAACCGCCACGGTGAGACCGGCACGGTGAAGCTGCAGTGGCTGGGCCAGTTCCAGCTGTTTGCCGACCGGGAGTGGAAGCATGCTGAATAAGCTTTCCGCCGCCCTCCGGGAGATGACCTGCCCCGGCGAGCGGCTCACCTGCGCGGTCTCGGGGGGCGCGGACTCCGTGGCGCTGCTCTTCGGCGCGTATCTGCTGAAGGACAAGCTGGGACTTACCCTGTCCGCCGCCCATTTCAACCATCACCTCCGGGGCGAGGAATCCGACGCGGACGAAGCCTTCGTCCGGGAATTCTGCGCCCGTTATGACATTCCTCTGCTTGTTGGCGGGGCGGAGGTGAAGCCCGGCGATAAGGGTTTGGAGGCCGCTGCCCGGGAGAAGCGCTACGCCTTCCTGCGGTCCCTCCCCGGCAAAATCGCCACGGCCCACACCGCCGACGACAATGCCGAAACCGTCCTGATGCACCTGCTCCGGGGTACCGGACTGAAGGGTCTTGGCGGTATCACACCCGTCCATGGCAATGTCATCCGTCCCATGCTGGACATCACCCGGCAGGAGGTGGAGGACTTTCTGGACGAATACTGGCTTCCCCACCGGGAGGACAGCTCCAACAGCTCCGACCAGTTCCTGCGCAACCGCATCCGCCATGAGGTGATGCCCCTTCTGCGCAGTGAAAACCCCAGCTTTTCCCACAGCGTCTCCGCCATGGCGGGAAGACTTCGTCAGGATGAGGACTGCCTGCAAAAGCTGCTGCAGCCCGGCCTGCCGCCGGTTGCGGAGCTGCGCACCATGCACCGTGCTCTCCGAATCCGGTATCTGGAGCGCTTCCTGAAGGAAAGCGGTATCCCGGAACCGGAGCAGACCCACCTGCGTGTGGCGGAGGAGCTGGTGTTCTCCGAAAAGCCCTCCGCCAGAGCGAATTTTCCCGGTGGCGTGGTCATTACGAGAAATTACGATACCCTCCAGGTTCGCCGCAGGGACTCTGTTCCCGAACCTGTGGAAATTGCCTGCCCCGGTGTCACGGACTGCCCCATGTGGGGCATCCGGGTCATTTGCAGCGAAACGCCCGGGGGCTTCGGCGTGCGAGTTTTCGGCGATCTCACCGTCCGCACCCGCCGGAGCGGGGATGCCATCCGCCTTTCGGGGGGCACGAAACTGCTGAAAAAGCTCTTCATTGACCGGAAAATACCCGCCCAGGACCGTCCCTATTTGCCCATTCTGGCGGACGGGCATGGCGTCCTCTACGCCGCGCCCTTTGGTTTCCACCGGGACCGGGAGGAGCAGAATCCACAGTTCTACCTCACAATTGTTGATATATAATCACCCAGCTACTGTAGGGGAGGATATTATCCTCCCGCGCGGTATCATCTGTCCATTTTTGCATCCTGCCAGGCGCATTCGTACCATGTCGGACTTGGTCCCATTCAACGGAACACGCAGAAATCATTCGCTGGCGGGAGGATGCTATCCTCTCCTACAGTGGTTGGGCTGTTTTTCTGTCACATGTAAATAATTGGTATTCCTACCAAAAAGATACAGGAGGAAATACAATGGAAAAGGATATTCAGGAGATTCTTATCAGTGAAGAACAGCTCCGCAGCCGGATTGCGGAGCTTGGCGAGGAGCTCACCCGGGATTACGCAGGCAAGGACCCCATCATCGTCGGCGTTCTCAAGGGCGTGGTGGTGTTCTATGCCGATATGATCCGCCAGATCAAGGTGCCCTGCCAGATGGATTTCATGTGGATCTCCTCCTATCAGGGAACCGATTCCACCGGTCAGATGGTGGTCAAGCGGGATGTAGCAGGCGAGGTGAAGGGCCGCCATGTGCTGATCCTGGAGGATATCTACGACACCGGCAATTCCCTGGACTTTACATACCGGCACCTGCTGGCCAAGGAGCCTGCGTCGCTGAAGATCTGCACCCTGCTGGATAAGCCGGAGCGGCGCAAGCCCGGTATCACCCTGAAGCCGGACTATGTGGGCTTCACCGTTCCCAATGCCTTTGTGGTGGGCTATGGTTTGGACTACAATGAGCACTACCGCAATCTGCCCTATGTGGGCATCCTCAAGCCTGAGGTTTACGAAAAATAAGGAGTTTTACCATTGAAAAACCGCACTCGATTCATTCCTCTGATTGTATATGCCCTGGTTCTGACACTGGTGCTGGGCTGGGCCAACGGGGCGTTCGGCCAGAAGAGCAACACCATTCCCTACAGCGACCTGCGCACACTCTTCCGGACGGAGCAGGTGGAAGCCTTCATCGTGGAGGGGGATACCATCACCCTGAAGCTGAGGCAGCCCTATGCCGGCAAGACCACCGTCTCCAGCGGCCTGGCCGATCCGGAGCTGTTCCGGCAGGAGCTGCAGCCGCTGTTTGACGAGCAGACGGCCTCCGGGGTGCTGCAAAGCTACGACTTTGTCCCGGCGCGCACCTATACCCCCTATGACTATATCATTCCGCTGCTGGTGGTGGGGGGTGTGCTGCTGCTGGCCTGGACCATGATCATGAGCCGCATGAACGGCAGCAACCCCATGAACCAGTTCGGCAAGGCCAGAACGGTGCTGGGTGTGCCGGACAACAAGAAGGTCACCTTCGACGATGTGGCAGGCGCCGACGAGGAAAAGCAGGAGCTGCAGGAGGTGGTTGATTTCCTCCGCAATCCCGACAAGTATACCCAGATCGGCGCCCGCATCCCCCACGGACTGCTGCTGGTGGGCCCTCCGGGCACCGGCAAGACGCTGCTGGCCAGAGCCACCGCAGGCGAGGCCGGGGTGCAGTTTTTGTCCATCTCCGGCTCTGACTTTGTGGAGATGTACGTGGGCGTTGGCGCCAGCCGTGTCCGTGACCTCTTCGACCAGGCCAAGAAGGTGGCTCCAGCCATCATCTTCATCGATGAGATCGATGCCGTGGGAAGAAAGCGCGGCAGCGGTCTGGGCGGCGGTCACGACGAAAAGGAACAGACCCTGAACCAGCTGCTGGTGGAAATGGACGGCTTCGGCCGCACCGAGGGCATCATCGTCCTGGCTGCCACCAACCGACCGGATATTCTCGACCCAGCCCTGCTGCGCCCGGGCCGCTTTGACCGCCAGATCCAGGTGAACCGTCCCGATGTGAAGGGCCGGGAGGAGATTCTGAAGGTTCATGCCAAGGGCAAGCGCCTGGATGAGTCCGTGGATCTGAAGACCGTGGCCCGCTCCACCTCCGGCTTCACCGGGGCTGACCTGAGCAACCTGCTGAACGAGGCCGCCATCCTGGCAGCCAGGGAAAACCGTCCTGCCCTGACCATGGAGGACGTGAACGAGGCCATGATGAAGATCGTGGCAGGCCCCGCCAAGAAGAGCCATGTGGCATCCCGCCGGGATCTGAAGACCACCGCCATCCATGAGGCCGGTCACGCCGTGGCCATGTACCGCCTGCCCACCCACGATCCCGTGCGGCAGATCTCCATTGTGCCCAGAGGAAGAAGCCTGGGCGCCACCTGGTATCTGCCCAAGGACGATTCGTCCAACCTGACGAGAAACGAAATGTACGAGCAGATCGTCGGGCTCCTGGGAGGACGGGTGGCGGAGGCGCTGTTCCTGGGAGATATCTCCGTGGGCGCCTCCAACGACATCGACAGGGCCACCAAGCTGGCCAAGGATATGGTGGCCCGCTACGGCATGTGCGAGCGGCTGGGCACGGTGTCCTATCTGGATGACGGCGAGGTCTTCATCGGCAGAGATTACCAGACCACCAAGAGCTATTCCGAGCAGGTGGCAGGCGCTATTGACGAGGAAGTGAAAAAGCTCATCGACAAGGCCTATGACCACTGCCGCCAGATTCTCACGCAGAACAGCGAAAAGCTCAACGCCGTGGCCGACTACCTGCTGGCCCATGAAACCATCACCGGAGCCCAGTTTGAAGACCTGATGGAAGGCCGGGAGATTGGCGCTGCCTCCGCCACCGCCCTCACCGACGGCTTTGAAGAAAAAGGCGAACCCGGGGACACTGCGGAATAATTGCGCTGGACAATTTCCCCCCGGGAAAACAGATATGTAAACTGTGATTTGCAGGGCAGATTTTTGGTGGGCCACTGTAGGGGAGGATATCATCCTCCCGCCACGTTGGTCACCTGCGTGTTCCGATGAATGGTATTTTGTTGGACATGGTACGGAGCGAAGCGACCT
>CALYTP010000041.1:0-14374 GCA_945486915.1 uncultured Clostridia bacterium
TATCGTGGGGTAATCTATATCTTGTGGTATGCTTACTAAAGCCGATAACCTAAATGAAGTTTTGTTGCCATTTCGTTGCCACAAATGGCTCAAATCCTTAAAAAGTCCGGTGATGACTGGGCTTTTTCGACCTGTGGGATCACTCCCACTCCACCGTTGCGGGGGGTTTGGAGGTGACGTCATAGACCACGCGGTTGATGTGGCGGACTTCGTTGGTGATCCGGTTGGAGACCTTTGCCAGCAGGTCATAGGGGATTCTGGCCCAGTCGGCGGTCATGAAGTCGTCGGTGGTGACGGCGCGGATGGCCAGCAGATGGTCATAGGTGCGGTGGTCGCCCATGACGCCCACGGTGCTGACGCCGGGCAGGACGCAGAAGAACTGGGCCATGTTCTTTTCATAGCCGTTCTTTGCCATCTCATCCCGGAGGACCCAGTCGGCCTCCTGGAGGATTTTAACCTTCTCGGCTGTAATTTCGCCGATGATGCGCACGCCCAGGCCGGGACCGGGGAAGGGCTGCCGCCAGACAAGCTCCTTCGGGATACCCAGCTGCTCGCCCACCCGGCGGACCTCATCCTTGAACAGGCTGGCCAGCGGCTCGATGATGTCCAAAAACTGCACATCCTCGGGCATTTTGACCTTGTTGTGGTGGGTCTTGATCTTGTCCGCATCGCCCTTGCCGGACTCGATGCAGTCAGGATAGATGGTGCCCTGGGCGAAATAGCCCTCGCTGCCGCCCTGACGGCGGATCTCATCCCAGAAGACCTTGTAGAATTCGGTGCCGATGATCTTCCGCTTCTCCTCGGGGTCCGTCACGCCCTTCAGGCAGGCAAGGAAGTGCTCCTGGCAGTTGACCCGGACGAATTTCATATCAAAGAGCTTTGTGAACGTCTGCTCCACGAAGTCGCCCTCGTCCTTGCGCATCAGGCCCTGATCCACGAACACGCAGGTCAGCTGATCGCCCACGGCCCGGGAGATGAGGCCCGCCGCCACGGAGGAATCCACACCGCCGGACAGACCCAGAATCACCTTCTTGTCGCCGATCTTCTCCCGCAGAGCCAGGATGGTGTCCTCAATGAAGGAATCCATTTTCCAGGTGCCCTCGCAGCAGCAGACATTGTACAGGAAATTGCGCAGGATCTGATTTCCGTACTCGCTGTGGGTGACCTCGGGGTGGAACTGGACGGCATAGAGCTTCTTTTCCGCATTTTCCATGGCCGCCACGGGGCACACATCGGTATGGGCCGTAATAGTAAAGCCTGCGGGCACCTTTTCGATCCGGTCGGTATGGCTCATCCACACCACGCTCTCGGCGGGGACGCCCTCCATCAGCTTCGACTGGGGCACATCCAGCAGCAGGTGGATTTTGCCGTATTCGCTGGTCTCTGCGGTGATGACGGAGCCGCCGCCCATCCAGGCGGTGAGCTGCGCGCCGTAGCAGATGCCGAGAATCGGGATGCCCAGCTCCAGAACCCTGGGGTCATAGTGGGGAGAGGACATATCATAGACGCTGTTGGGGCCGCCGGTGAAGATGATGCCGCAGTAGCCTGCAGCTTTGATCTGCCCGGGGGTGATGCCGTCATAGGGTTTGATCTCCGCATAGACATGCAGATCGCGAACCCGGCGGGCGATCAGCTGGTTATACTGGCCGCCAAAGTCCAGAACAAGGATTTTTTCCATTCAGTTTCCCTCTTTCGGATAGAACTTTAGGGAATACAGCACCCTGTATTCCCTAAAATGATTACAGATTGATCTCGGCAGTATCTCTTTCGATGCCGGACAGAGCGGGCTTGACCTCGGTCAGGTAGGATTCCACCTGCTCCCTGCAGCGGCCGATGTAGTCGCCGGGGTTCAGCAGGGTCTGCATCTCCTCCAGGGTCATGCCGAACTCCGGCGCCTTGGACAGGCGCTCCAGCAGGTCGCAGTCCTCGCCGTTCTTCATTTTGGCGGTGGCCTCCATGGAGCAGGAGCGGATGATCTCATGCAGCTCCTGACGGTTGCCGCCGCGCTTGACGGCCTCCATCATCAGGTTCTCGGTGGTCATGAAGGGCAGGTACTCCCGGACGGTGCGCTCCACGATCTTCTCGTTGACGTGCAGGCCGTCGGTGACGTTCTGGGCCAGACGCAGCACAGCGTCGGCGCAGAGGAAGCCCTCCGGCAGGGAGATCCGGCGGTTGGCGGAGTCATCCAGGGTGCGCTCCAGCCACTGGGTGGCAGCGGTCATGGGGGCATTCAGGGCATCGGCCATCAGGTAGCGGGACAGGGAGCAGATCCGCTCGCAGCGCATGGGGTTGCGCTTGTAGGCCATGGCGGAGGAACCAATCTGGTTCTTCTCGAAGGGCTCTTCCACCTGGCGGTCATGCTGCAGAAGACGGATATCGTTTGCCATCCGGTAGCAGCTCTGGCCGATGGAGGACAGCACATTCAGGATCCGGCTGTCCAGCTTCCGGGGGTAGGTCTGGCCGCAGACGGAGAAGCATCTGGCAAAGCCGAAGTCCGCACTGATCATGCGGTTCATCTCGTCGATTTTGGCGGTATCGCCGTTGAAAAGGTCCATAAAGCTGGCCTCGGTGCCGGTGGTGCCCCGGCAGCCCAGGAACTTCATGTTGTCGATGACGAAATCCAGCTCCTCCAGATCGCTCATCAGATCCTGCATCCAGAGGGTGGCACGCTTGCCCACGGTGACTAGCTGGGCAGGCTGATAGTGGGTGTAGCCCAGGGTGGGCATGGCCTTATACTGATCGGCAAACTCGGCAAGGTTGGCAACCACCTTCAGCAGCTCGCCGCGCAGATACTTCAGGCCGTCCCGGTACAGGACGATGTCGGCATTGTCGGTGACGTAGCAGCTGGTGGCGCCCAGGTGGATGATGCCGGCGGCCTTGGGGGCCACCAGGCCATAGGCATAGACGTGGGCCATGACATCATGGCGCACTTCCTTCTCCCGGGCGGCGGCGGCTTCAAAATCAATGTCGGTGATGTGGGCTTCCAGCTCCTCCACCTGCTCCCGGGAAACAGGCAGACCCAGAGCGTGCTCTGCTTTGGCAAGGCTGACCCACAGTCTCCGCCAGGTCTGGATTCTGGTCTCGGCGGAGAACAGATTCAGCATATACTTGGAAGCATAGCGGGAGGACAGCGGGGATTCGTAACGGTCCGTCATGCAGTCTCCTCCTCAGCGCAGAATGATGCTGTCGCGCTCGGGGCCGACAGAAACATAGCCAATGTGGCAGCCGATCTTCTCTTCCACATACTCCACATACCGCTTCGCGGCCTCGGGCAGCTCGTCCCAGGTGCGGATGCCGGAGATATCGCACTTCCAGCCATCCAGATACTCGATGACGGGCTTTGCTTCGCTGAGCAGGCAGGGGAAGGGGAATTCATCGGTTTTTTCGCCGTTTACCTCGTACTGGACGCAGACGGGAATCTTATCCATATAGCCCATGACGTCCATTTTGGTCAGGGCGATGTTGGTGGCGCCCTGGCATCTTACGCCGTAGCGGGTGGCAACGATATCGATGGGGCCGACGCGGCGGGGACGGCCGGTCTTGGCGCCGTACTCAAAGCCGGCTTCCCGGAGGGCATCGGCTTCCTGCCCGAACATCTCGCAGGTGAAGGGGCCTTCGCCGACGCAGCTGGAATAGGCCTTGACGACGCCCACCACCTCATCGATCTTCACATTGGGCATACCGGAGCCAACGGGGGCATAGGCAGCGATGGGGTTGGAGGAGGTGGTGTAGGGGTGGATGCCGTAGTCCAGATCCCGCAGAGCGCCCAGCTGGGCCTCGAACAGGATCTTCTTGCCCTGGGCCTGGGCATCGCGCAGGAACACGCCGGTGTCGCAGATATAGGGCTTGATCTTCTCGCAGTAGTCGTTCAGCCAGGCTTCCAGGTCTTCCATGGTCACGGGCTCCGCGCCGTAGACCCGGGTCAGGGTCAGGTTCTTCCACTCCAGCAGATCCTGCAGGTGGGCCTTCAGGTGCTCGGGATACAGCAGCTCGCCTGCCAGCACGGTCTTCTTGGAGAACTTGTCGGCATAGAAGGGGGCAATGCCCTGCTTGGTGGAGCCGAACTTCTTATCGGCCAGCCGGGCTTCCTCCAGGCCGTCCAGATCCCGGTGCCAGGGCATCAGCAGAGAGGCCCGGTCGCTGATCTTCAGGTTTTCGGGGGTCAGGGCAACGCCCTGGGCCTGAACCTCCTGCATTTCCTTCCACAGGTTCTCCGGGTCCAGCGCAACGCCGTTGCCCAGAATGTTCACAACACCCTGACGGAAAATGCCGGAGGGCAGCAGGTGCAGCGCGAATTTGCCATACTCGTTGATGACGGTGTGACCGGCATTGCCGCCGCCCTGATAGCGGACGACAACGTCATAGTCCTGGGTCAGCAGGTCCACCATGCGGCCTTTGCCTTCGTCACCCCAGTTGATGCCTACGATTGCACAATTTCCCATATCGTCACCATTAACCCAAAGTTTCTTCCATACGCTTCATGATCTCGGCGTAGGCTTCCTCCACGCCGCCCATGTCACGGCGGAAGCGATCCTTATCCAGCTTTTCGTGGGTCTTCACATCCCACAGGCGGCTGGTGTCGGGGCTGATCTCGTCAGCCAAGACGATGGTGCCGTCGCTGAGGCGGCCGAACTCCAGCTTGAAGTCCACCAGGGTGACGCCTGCGGACAGCCAGAAGGCCTTCAGCACTTCGTTGACCTTGAAGGCATAGCGCTCGATGGTGTCGATCTCCTCGGCAGTGGCCAGCTTCAGGGCCAGGGCGTGATAACGGTTCAGCAGGGGGTCGCCCAGTTCGTCGTTCTTGTAGGAGAACTCGATGGTGGGCTGATCGAAGACAATGCCCTCCTCCACGCCGTAGTGCTTGGCGAAGGAGCCGGCGGAGATATTACGGACAATGACCTCCAGAGGGACGATGGAGACCTTCTTGACGATGGTCTCGCGCTCGTTGATCTCCTCAACGAAATGGGTGGGAACACCCTGCTTCTCCAGGTAAGCCATCAGGCGGTTGGACATCTGGTTGTTGATGACGCCCTTTCCGTGGATGGTGCCCTTCTTCAGGCCGTTGAATGCGGTGGCGTCATCCTTGTAGGAAACGATGAGCTTCTCGGGGTCCTCGGTGGCGAAGACCTTTTTGGCCTTGCCCTCGTACAGCTGCTGCAGCTTCTCCATAATATATCCTCCTGTTTGTTATACCTCCGCCCTGGGCGGGGCATGAATTTTTCTTCAAAAACGGCGGAAATCCAACTCTGTTCGGCAAAAACAGACGCGGTTCCCCAAAATCGAATTTTACAACAACACCCGGCGTTTGTCAACCCTTCCCGCCCCCGGCATTGCACCCCGGGGAAAAATATGCTATCATGGTCAAAAAAGGGGGTGTCTCCAATGGAAACGGAAGCTATTTTACACAAAACCGACATGCTCGAGCGGGCCATTTACTCCGAGATCTGCCGCCACGACGGGATCAAGGCCCGGCAGATCGAAAAGGCGGTTCCGGCGGACAAGCGCCGCATCAACCAATACCTGTATTGTGCCCCCTTTTTGAAGGAACTGTGCTGGCAGGATCGGGATTTTCGGTGGCACGGGCTGATCCGGCAGGAGCGTCCCCACGCCGGGCTGGGGGATTTCTGCGGGTATTACAGCTCCCTGGAGGACTTCCTGCTGCTTTCCGAGGACGCCTGGTTTGACAGCCTGCTGTCTGGCTGCCGGAACATCGGAAGAAATCTCAACGATACCCGGGGTCTGTTCCACTCCTTCCGGGACTGCCGAAAAACCATGGTGCAGCTGTTTGCGGATCTGGACGGGGTCTGCCGCCCGGACTGGGAGATCGCCTTTGAGCTGCGCATCCGGCGGGCCCGGTACATCCGGATCTATGCCGATGTGCTGGTCATCACGGAAAATCGGGTATTTTCCCTGGAATTCAAAATGAAGGACACCATCGAAGCGGAGGAGGTTCTGCAGAGTGCCAAATATGTGGAATTTCTGGAGGTTCTCTTCGGCCCCGGCTACGATGTGATCCCCGCCCTGGTGCTGACCCGGGCCGCCGACCTGTATACCCACACACCCATTGGAAGCACCGATGCCGTCCTCCCCGTCTGCTCCGGGGATATGCTGTTTAATCTCTTTGACGAATATATCGGGTTTTTGCAGAAATAAACCACGGGAAATTGTAATTTGACGGGCTGGTTGAATGGGACCGTGTAACGAAATTGCCCAGCTACAAGGGGAGGATAGTATCCTCCCGCGCAGTGGGGCTTCCCAAGTAAGTACTTTGTTGGGCGAATTCGTACAATGCTGGACAATGAACCATTCAACCAAACACGCAGGCAACTCACGTGGCGGGAGGATGATATCCTCCCCTACAATGGCTGGGAAAATGATTTCTCCAGATTACAATTCTTCCTCCTGCCACGTAATGCCGATAAAAAAATGCTGCCGGTGAGGGCAGCATTTTTTATGGAAAATATCTTATTCGGCGTTTTTCCGGAACCAGTTCTCGATGATCCCGGCAAGCTGGGGGACAATGGCCTTGATCTCCAGTCCGGTGGTGTTCAGGCACAGGTTATAGTGCGCCTTATCGCCCCAGGGGTAGCTGGCGGAGAAATCGTGGTTGGCGGCGCGGGCCTTATCCACCTGGCGCATGCGTTTCTCGTATTCCCTGTCGGTCAGATCCTCGCCGGAGGCGGCTCTTGCCCGGCAGCGGGCGATTTTGGCTTCCATATCCGCATAGACGAAGAGCTTGAAGGGCTTCATATCCTCCAGAATGGCATCGGCGCTTCTGCCAACGATGACGCAGTCACCCTGCTGTGCCAGCTCCCGGATGATCCTGTGCTCCCGACCCAGAAGCTGGGCGGACTGGAACATATTGCCGGGCTGGTTCAGGGTTCTGGAGAAGGTCAGCGGCAGACTCTGCACCGCGGAGGCCCGTTCCAGCATATGGGCAACATAGCCCTCGTCCAGATCGGTTTCCTCTGCCAGCTTTGTCAGAATTTCCTTGTCATAATACGCCATGTGCAGCGCATCCGCCAGACGCTTGCCGACCTCACGGCCGCCGCTGCCCAGCTCTCTGCTCACTGTGATAATTCTCATACAAGACACTCCTTTTCAATGCGAATTGCCGGGATCCCACCCGGGATCGGATTTTCTGAGGAAGCTCTGATGAAATCGGCAAGAGCTGGCGGCAGAAGATTTTGGCTCAGCCGAAAGTTCTGAAAATGGAGGAATACTGTATGTATTTCCCATTTTCAGAACTGCACGGATGGGGCAAAAGATTCGCCGCCCAGCCGCAGACGATTGATTCAGAGGTTCCCTAATGCATCAGCCCTTCAGGAAGGTGCCCAGGATGCTTCTGCCCAGGGACGCTCCCAGGTTGCCGCCCAGGGTCTTGCCGAAGCTGCCGCCCAGGGTTCCGCCCAGGGCCTTGCCCACCTGACGGCCCACGGTGCCCACCACGCTGTTGCCCACGCTCTTGATGCTGGAGCGGATGGCCTTTTCCTGCTTCTGCTTCTCCCGCTCGGCGGCCTTGGCCTCCTGCTCCGCCCTCTTGGCTGCGGCCTTTTCCTCGGCCACGCGCTGCTTTTCGGCTTCCTTTTCCTCCAGCGCGATCCGCTGGGCTTCCTTCAGCTCGGCGGCGATCTGCTCGCTTCTGCGGGTCAGGAACTCATAGGCGGAGTCCCGGTCGAACATATTCTGGTAGCGCAGGTAGAGGTTGCTTGTCAGCACAGCCTGCTTCTTCTCCTCATCGCCGATGGGGCCCATCAGGCTCTGGGGCGGCAGGATCTTGCACTGCTTGACGATGGTGGGAATTCCCTGCTCATCCAGCACGGAGATCAGCGCCTCGCCGGTACCCAGGTTCAGCAGCGCCTGCTTGGTATCGAATTCGGGGTTGACCCGGAAGGAACGGGCCGCGGCATTCACCGCCTTCTCGTCCGCAGGGGTATAGGCCCGCAGAGCGTGCTGAATCTTGTTGCCCAGCTGGCTCAGAACGCCGTCGGGGATGTCCTTGGGGTTCTGGGTGATGAAGAAAATACTGACGCCCTTGGAGCGGATCAGCTTCACCACCTGCTCGATCTTCTCCAGCAGCGCCTTGGAGACACCCTTGAACAGCAGATGGGCTTCGTCGAAGAAGAACACCATTCTGGGCTTGTCCAGATCGCCCACCTCCGGCAGCACCTCGAACAGCTCGGAAAGCATCCACAGCAGGAAGGTGGTGTACAGGGAGGCATCGTTCATCAGCTGACGGCAGTCCAGAATGTTCATCATGCCCTTGCCGCCCTCGGTGAGGAACCAGTCGCCGATGTTCAGCGCAGGCTCCCCGAAGAACCGGTCGGCGCCCTTGGCTTCCAGCGCCACCACGCCCCGGAGGATGGCGTTGATGCTGTTTTTGGCGATGTTGCCGTACTCCGCGGAGTAGCGGGCGTTGTTCTCCGCCACATACTGGAGCATGGACTTGAGGTCCTTGGTATCGATGAGCAGCAGTCCCTCGTCATCGGCGATCTTGAACACCACGGTCATGATATCGCTCTGGGTGGGGTTCAGGTCCAGCAGCCTGGACAGCAGCAGCGGGCCCATCTCGGAAATGGTGGTTCGCAGGGGAATACCCATTTCGCCGTAGACATCCCAGAAGGTGGCGGGATAGGACTTGTATGCAAAGCCGCAGTCGGCCAGTCCAAACCGGGCAATCCGCGAGCGCATATCCTCGGAATCGGCACCGGGGCGGCACATGCCGGACAGGTCGCCCTTCACATCCGCCATGAAAACAGGGACGCCGGCATCGCTGAAGGATTCCGCCAGCACCTTCAATGTGATGGTCTTGCCGGTGCCGGTGGCGCCGGCGATCAGACCATGGCGGTTGGCCATTTGTGGCAGGATGCAAATTTTCTCATCTCCGGACAGGCCGATCCAGATTTTGTTATCAGAATACATGGGCATTGCCTCCTTTGTTTTTTTCGCCGTTTCTTATCTGTCATTATAATGATATTTTCATCGGCGGTCAATGACAATCTCAGATTTTTCTCCTTCGGCAGCTATAAAACAGACACATTCGGCTGCAAAATATGCCTATCGGTACCGGGGCATTCTCTGTATAATAAGGGCATCCAAAACACAGGAGGCGCAACCATGAATGCTGACATCCACCATTCCTCCCGGATGCTGACCCTGGCCGGGGCCCTGATGGCAAATTCCGGCATCCTGATGGCCTGCTGCGGCAGACTGGCCATCGGCGGCGTTATGGGCGCCGCTGCATTCTGCATTTTCATTGCCGCGTACAATTTCCGACTGGCGGAAAGCAAACAGAACAACGAGGAGGCTGCAAACAATGACGAAGAAGCTTTATAAATCCAATGACAACAAAATGGTAGACGGTGTCTGCGGCGGCATCGGCGCCTATTTCGGCATCGATCCCACCCTGATCCGTCTTGGCTGGGTGCTGTTCTGCGCCCTGGGCGGCAGCGGTTTTCTGGCGTACATCATCGCAGCGGTGCTGATTCCCAGAGAACCGGCTTGCTGACAGTCTGGGGGAACCGATATGACGCAAAAGCGGAATCTGTCATGGATTCTCTGCGCGGTACTGGTGGTGCTCCTTACCGCCATGCTGCTGCCCTGGCTCCTGCCGACCCAGGAATCCAGGTACACCCGCCGGGTGGAGGAGGACTTCTTTTCCCTGGGGATGGAGCCGCTCAACTGCACCATCGCGGAGCCCTTCACCCTGCAAAAGGGCGATACCATTGACGTCAGCGTAGCCCGGGTTTCCGGGGAACTGGAAATCACCATCGGGCAGGAGCACCGGGAACCCATCTACGAAGGCAGGAATCCCCAGCTGGGCAGCTTCCGGGTGACCGTCCCCGAGGATGGCGGCTATCTGCTGTCCGTCACCGGGAAACAGGCCCAGGGAAATATCTCCTTTCAGATCAACGCAGCCGACTGAATCCAAAGCCCACCGTACAAAAGGCAGGTGCTCATATGACAGTTAAGGAACCGCTTAGCTTTTTATGGAATCTGTCAGACGGGGTTGGCAACAACATAATGAGCGATGCTTGGTTTACTAACTGAGCATCGCTTTTTTTGCCTGTGCTTAATGGATATTAGTGCGATTCCTGATTCAATATAGAGCTTAATTATATTAAACTCTATATTGACAATCTGGAAATCTAATATTATATTATGGGTAGAGGTGATTGTATGGCAAAACTGATTTCAAAATGCCCCGGTTGCAAGGGCGCTCTGATAATCTCTACGCTGCAATGTTCTTGCTGTGGGATGGAATTAAAAAACAATTTTGATCTGAGTCCATTTGACCAACTGAATTCTGAACAAAATGCACTGCTTATCTCTTTTTTGAAAAACAGAGGAAATCTAAAGGAGGTGCAATCTGATTTGAATATCTCATACCCCACCGCAAAAAAGAAACTGGATGAATTGCTGACTGCGCTGAACCTGAGTGACGCATCCCATAGAGAGGAACGAACGGAAATTGATATAAGTAGTTTGGAGGTTGACTATTCCAGTAGGCTGGCATCGGAAATCATCAAAGCAAAGCTGAAGGAACATGGTGGTCATGTTACCGTATATACCGCAAGAGGACTTCCTTGCGAAATATACGCTGAATCGGACGGAAAAACATTTACGAGTGACAAATTGCCGATTAGCCCTCCTTATGAATACGATGTATTTAATGTCATCGTTGACCTCCTTCTGAAGCAAGGCGGACGCGCGCGAAAAGGGAACGGCAGAAATTATAAACTCGGTGAGGCTGGTTGCGAAGAAAACACCGTTGTAGGTGCAATCGCAAAAAGCCGAGGACGCAAAGTTGGGGATTCTGTATTTGACCCTGTTTTTGTCATGGCTGCGATTTTGGAGTGGGCTGGAATAGCGGAGAATGGCAGAGGAGAATTGATACTCACCTCAGAATATAGGAGATTGATATGATTCGTTTCTTACTTTATGTGTTTATAGGATTTTGGTATAACTTGCTATTTAATAATAAGTACTAAAAGCGTGGAGGGTGAAAATGGCAAAAAGAATATGCTGTCCTAATATTTTGTGTAAAAGCACAGATGTTGTTCCAGTTTCAACCAAAACGAAATTCTCACTTAGAAAAGCTGTGATTGACGGTACAGTTGGCAGCCTGTTCACCCCCTTGGAACAGTTATTGGCGCAGCAAGCGGCATTAACGGAAAGTATGGCAAAACGAAATTTATATGCCAAGATTGCGGGAAAGTGTTTGAGAAAAAGCTTAAATCCAGGTGGTAATACTTTATGGAAATATTAGCAAAAAAGTTTGAAGAAGAATTGAAACTGAAAATGCTCCGGGCTAAAAAGGAGTGCAAATACAATCCAACTCGCTTCAATCAAATGCTGGCAACTTACGGCGGCGTTGAAACAGCAAAGCGACTCATTTCAAATGCACGAAAAACGGGTAATACATCAGAGGGATTCTCCACGCTCTTTTTATGTGGGCGATTAGATTTATCCATGGAGGATTCTGTCTGTAAAGCCGAATATGCGCCATTATTTACTGACAAAGAAATCGCATATTGCAAAGAGGTTTTAGGAATTGATAAAATACAAGCTGAAACTGATTAAAGAAGTATCACAAATATCCCTTTAAAACAAAGGGCGCACTTCTATACAGGGGTAAACCCTGTATAGAAGTGCTCTTTGCGGGACTGGCAGCCCGGACACTCAAACATCCGGGCTGCTTTGCGTCACTTCATTCCGTACAAGAGTCTGCACCCCTTGCGCCGCTTTGCGGCTATCCCCAATTTAACTGTTTTACGACCACCCGCGTAAAAGCGGTGGGTTTTTTTACTGTGCCTGGTGATTTTCGAAGGGAGGAAATAAGGCGTGAAGATTGGAGAGTGAAGATTCACGTTATCTCCACGCTTCTATCTTCACTCTCTCCTGTAATTGAAGATGAAGTACATTCTATAAATATGACACATTCCGCCGAAGAAATCATCTATCGACTCCGGATGCAATATGGTAGAATATGGCCATAAAGTAAATCAGGAGGAAACAACCATGAAATCTCTGCAAACCATCCAGAAAACCTTCCGTGTTTTCCAAATTCTTTCCAAAATCGCCATGATCCTCTCCTTTATCTGGGCTGGAATGGCTGCGCTGGGTCTGCTGTGTGCCATGGTCTGGCTGAACGGCGGCACTGTGTTTGGTGCCGATCAGGAGCTGATCTATCGCATGACCGTCACCGGAAGCCTGACCGAAATGATCGGCGTTCTGCTGGTGGATATGATCCTGGCCCTCACCGACGGCACCCTGCTGGCCTTTGCCCTGCGCTATTTCAAAGCGGAGCAGGCAGACGGCACCCCCTTCACCCTGCGGGGCGCGGATCAGGTGCTGCACCTGGGCATCCGCACCATCGTATTGCCGCTGGTGGCCGCCATTGTGTGCGCCGTGATCTGCCAGCTGATGGGCGTTCCCCAGAACGCCGTCCGCGACTGGGGCAACCTCAACAGCCTGACCACCGGTCTGGTGCTGATCCTGACCTCTGTGATCTTCCGCTACGGCGCTGAGCTGGAGCAGAAAAATTCCCTGCAGGCCCCCCAAGAGTAACCGCATCTGCCGGGCAAACGTTTTGGACGTTTGCCCAGACATTGCAGCAGGGCGTCACACCGTAAAATTGTAATTTTGCGGGCAGATTTTTGCTCAGGCCACTGTAGGGGAGGCTATTAGCCTCCCGCCAGGTTTCGGTTTCCGAGTGTTCGGTTGAATGGGAAAATGTTGGACATCAATACGAATTCGCCCAACGTGATTGCCTTTTGAGGGCTTACACTGCGCGGGAGGATGATATCCTCCCCTACATTGGCTGGGGGTAATTTGTCCCGCCAAATTACAATTTTTAGAGTTCCCCACTGCGATCGGGTGCGGCAATCCCATAACACACGCAACGCATAAAGAGGCGCAGACAAATGAACCACACAATCAAACACCATCTTACCATCGCCGATTGCCTCACAACAGCGCGGATGGCAGGGACGGCAGCGCTGGCGTTCCTCCGTCCGCTCTCCCCGGCGTTCTTCTTCGTCTACGCGCTGACGGGGCTGACGGATGTGCTGGACGGCTGGATCGCCCGGGCAACCCACACCGCCAGCGACTTTGGCGCAAAGCTGGACAGCGCGGCGGACCTGCTGTTTTACGCGGTGATGCTGCTTCGCGTCTTCCCCGCCCTGTGGTATCTGCTGCCGAAGAGCATCTGGTATCTGGTGGCCGTTATCGTGGGGGTGCGCATTCTGGCATATCTGACTGCCGCGGCAAAATACCACCGGTTTGCCGCCCTGCACACGTATCTGAACAAGCTGACGGGTCTGGCCGTCTTTCTGGTCCCGTTCCTGATGGTCACCCCCTGGGCCGAGGGCTATTGCTGGGCGGTGACTGCCGTTGCGGCGGCGGCCTCTTTGGAGGAATTGGCCATCCACCTGCAAAAGCAGACCTACCGGGCCAATACAAAATCCATCTTCGCAAACGGAATGCCATCATCAGGAGGCATATCGGAATATGAACATTCTTGTTTTTAACGGAAGCCCGAAAAAAGAAGACAGCGACACGCTGAAAAGCACGATAC
This sequence comes from uncultured Clostridia bacterium, assembly GCA_945486915.1. Classification (GTDB taxonomy): domain Bacteria; phylum Bacillota; class Clostridia; order Oscillospirales; family Oscillospiraceae; genus Faecousia. The sequence continues at coordinate 13,580 of CALYTP010000041.1, forward strand.
CTGCAACGGCATCGTGCTTCTTGTTTTTCGTTCAAAGCTCCTGATAGATGGCTCTGGGACCGCCGATGTATTTGGGTCGGGTGCGGGCGCAGATGACCATGGCCTGCCCGATCTGCTTTTGTCCGGTGCGCACCGGCACCGCCACCCGGCGCAGGTGCATGCCGATGAGGGTGCCGCCGATGTCGATTCCCGCGTCTGCCGCGATCTGTTCCACCGCCACGGGGTCCGAGAAGGCATTCCAGGCGGTGACGGCAAAGGAGCCGCCCGCCTTGGGCTGGGGCATGACATTGACGATCTCATAGCCCCGCTTTTCCGCTGCGGTTCGTTCCAGGATCAATGCCCGGTTCAGGTGCTCGCAGCACTGCACCGCCAGCTCGATGCCCCGCTCCTGCAGAACAGGGTAAATCCCCTGAAAAGCCGCTTGGGCCGCCTCCATGGAGGAGCCCTTGCCAATGCGGCTTCCCACCATTTCGCTGGAGGAACAGCCGATGACCAGCAGCGCCCCGGGCTTCAGCTTTGCCTGCTCCAGCAGGTCCATGACCACGGCGTGGGCCTGGCCCGTGATTTCTTCATACATAATGATCCCCGCCTTTCCGATTGCGTGGCTCCATTATACCACGCCGAAGACGATGTGGCAAATGTTTGTTCCTGCCCCGGCAAATCTCCCGCAGCCGGAACGCATTGCCCGACGCGCATACCGTCTTAAGACATTTGCTTGCCAAATTGCAATTTGGCGGTGTCGTTTCTTCGGAGCGAAGCGACCTTGGCTCTCCCTTTGGGAGAGCTGGCTGCCCC
>CALYTP010000042.1:0-14321 GCA_945486915.1 uncultured Clostridia bacterium
CCCTCTCAGTCAGCCTGTTCGGCTGACAGCTCTCCCAAAGGGAGAGCCAAGGGCACTACCGCGCCAGTGCGACAAATTACAATTTGCCACAATGCTGAGTCAAACCGATATGCACATTATATATTATAATCCCGCAGCCGTCACGGGGCAGCTGCGGGATAAGAATGGTATGGAGAAAATGCTTATTTTTTGCAGCCGGAGCAGCCGCAGCAGTTTCCGCTGCATTTTTTCTTTGGCCGCAGCAGAAGCCACAGGCAGTAACCGGCGATCAGGGCCACGAGAATCCAATCTGCCATGCTCACAGGAAAATCCCTCCGATCTGATAGACCAGGAAGGCGGCCAGCCAGGCCACGACGCACTGGGCGAAGACCACGGCAACAGTCTTGGCTCTGGAGCCCAGCTCCCGGTTGATGGTTGCCACGGCGGCGACGCAGGGGGTATACAGCAGGCAGAAGGTCAGGAAGCTGGCGGCGGACCGGGGGGTGAAGAGACTGTGCAGCGCCAGCTGCAGCTGCTCGGCGCTGACACCCAGAATCACGCCGAAGGTACTGACCACGGCCTCCTTGGCGGTGAAGCCGGAAACCAGGGCGGTGACCATTCTCCAGTCGCCGAAGCCCAGGGGCGCAAAAACCGGCGCGATCAGCTGCCCCAGCTGGGCCAGAATGCTCCCGGTGCTGTCGGCCACCACGTTCAGCCGCAGGTCAAAGGTCTGCAGGAACCAGATGATGACCGTTGCCAGGAAGATCACGGTGAAGGCCCGGGTGATGAAGTCCTGGGCCTTTTCCCACATCAGCAGCAGAACGCTCTTTGCCGAGGGGAAGCGGTAGTTGGGCAGCTCCATGACGAAGGGCACGGGGTTGCCTCGGAACAGAGTCGTCTTCAGCAGCAGTGCCATGAGAACGCCCACCACCTTACCGCCGAAATACAGCAGGATCATCACAGGCAGCTCCCTTCCCGGGAAGAAGGCGGCGGCAAAGAGGGTGTAGATGGGGATTTTTGCCGAGCAGCTCATGAAGGGCGTCAGCAGAATGGTCATTTTCCGGTCCCGGTTGGACGAGAGGGTGCGGGTGGCCATGATGGCGGGGACGGAGCAGCCGAAGCCGATGAGCATGGGCACGAAGCTCCGGCCGGAAAGACCGATTTTCCGCAGAAGCTTGTCCATGACGAAGGCCACCCGGGCCATATAGCCGGAGTCCTCCAGAATGGACAGGAAGAAGAACAGCGTCACGATGACGGGCAGGAAGCTCAGCACACTGCCCACGCCCGCAAAGATGCCGTCGATGATGAGGCTGTGTACCACCGGGTTGATGCCGTATGCGGTGAGGGCCTTGTCCGCCAGAATGGTCAGACCGTCCACGGCATACTCCATCACATCGGAGAGGAACGCGCCCACCACGTTGAAGGTCAGGAAGAACACCAGCCCCATGATGGCCACGAACAGCGGCAGCGCCAGATAGCGGTTGGTGAGCACCTTGTCGATTTCCACACTGCGGCGGTGCTCCCGGCTTTCGGAGGCCTTTTTGACGCAGGAGGCGCAGACGGACTCGATGAAGTTGTAGCGCATATCGGCAAGGGCGGCGTTGCGGTCCAATCCGGTGTCGGCCTCCATTTCGATGATGGAGTGCTCGATGAGCTCCTTTTCGTTCTGGCTCAGCTGCATCAGCTCAAAGAAGTCCTCCTCGCCCTCAATGAGCTTGGTGGCGGCGAAGCGGCGGGAGATGCCAGCCCGCTGGGCGTGGTCTTCGATGATGTGGCACACGGCATGGATGCACCGGTGGACAGGGCCGTCGGGACAGAAGTCCAGCACCTTGGGCGTGACCCCGCGCTGGGCGGTGTCCAGCAGGATGTCCACAAGCTCGGAGATGCCCTGGTTCTTCGCGGCGCTGATGGGCACCACGGGTACGCCCAGCTCCTGGCTCATCTTCTTGACGTCGATGCTGCCGCCGTTGCCGGTGAGCTCATCCATCATGTTCAGGGCGATGACGGTGGGGATCTTCAGCGCCAGCAGCTGGAGGGTGAGATAGAGGTTTCGCTCGATGTTGGTGGCATCCACGATGTTGATGATGGCGTCAGGCTTTGACTTCAGGATGAAATCCCGGGTGACGATTTCCTCCTGGGTGTAGGGGCGGATGGAGTAAATGCCCGGAAGATCCACCACGGTATGCTCAGTATTTTTGATGGTGCCGCTTTTCTGATCCACGGTGACGCCGGGGAAGTTGCCCACATGCTGGTTGGCGCCGGTCAGGGCGTTGAACAGGGTGGTCTTTCCGCAGTTCTGATTTCCGGCCAATGCAAAAATCATAGTCTGTCCTCCCGAAGTGTGATCTTCGCGGCGTCCTCCCGGCGGATGGTCAGCTCATAGCCCCGCACCTGGATCTGAATGGGGTCGCCCATGGGCGCCACCTTTCGCAATGTCACTCTGGTTCCGGGAATCAGGCCCATGTCCAGAAACCGCAGCCGAAGTGCGCCTTCTCCGCCCACCTGGGCGATGATGCCGGACTGGCCGATTTTCAAATCGTCGATTGTCATAGGATTGCTCCTCTCTGTGTTTCCTTGGACTCATTATAGCGAATCGCGGGGGAGTTTGCAATAGGTAATTTGCATAAGGTAACCGCTGAAATCCGGGGGATTTTCCGCTGCCGTGGCCCCCAGATTATGAGGAAGACCGGATTGTGATGGAATGGGGCGAATATTGGAAAAAAATGTTGAGAAATGTCCGGGAACGTGGTAGACTCTGATATGACAGAGGGACTCTGATCATAAACCTGAAAAGAGGTAACTGTAACATGTGGTTTCTGTTCGCGCTTTTGTCCGCCGTATTCGCGGCACTCACTTCCATTCTTGCCAAAATCGGTATTGACGGCGTCAATTCCAACCTGGCCACGGCGCTGCGGACCATGGTGGTTCTTGCCATGGCCTGGGGCATGGTATTCCTCACCGGCAGTCAGGGCGGCATCGGCTCCATCAGCCGGAAGAGCTGGATCTTTCTGATCCTGTCCGGCCTTGCCACCGGCGCGTCCTGGCTGTGCTATTACCGGGCGCTGCAAATCGGTCAGGCCAGCAAGGTGGTGCCCATTGACAAGCTCAGCGTGGTCATCACGCTGGTGCTGGCCTTTGTGTTCCTCCACGAAAAATTCACCTGGAAATCCGGTGTGGGCGCCTTGCTCATCACCGCCGGAACCCTCATCATGGTTCTCTGAAGCAAAAACAAAAACGGCTGTCTCACAATGAACCGCTCCCTGTCAAGAAGACAGGTGAAAAAACAAAAATCTTTTTTCCAGGATTCCAGAAATGGAGTCCTGGTTTTCTATCATGCAGCTTCCAGCAAGCTGCGGTAAGTAGCCGGCGGCAAACAGTTCAACTTGTGCTGACGCCGCTGGTAGTTGTAGTAATGGACAAATTGCTCAATTGCTGTCGCAAGCTCCTCATAGGTTTCGAAATGGTTGAGGTGGTACATCTCACACTTCAGGATACCCCAGAAGCCCTCCATCGGACCATTGTCAATACATCTACCAACACGGGACATACTTTAGGCATAATAATACTCCCCATAGTGTAGTCTCGAAATTTTTGTTATTTCGAGTGTCTACTCTATGGGGAGCATATCACAAGCTGCAACCGTCGAGGGTTATTCCGTTTGGGCGTTGGGCTTCCGTCTGCGGTTCATCTCGCTTTCTTCGAATTTGTACTATTTTTCGATTAAAACCTCACAATCTTTCCGGTCTGATTTGTGTAAAACTGCGTTGCCCGATTTGCTTGGCGTCAGCCAAGCTGTATCCTCCTTTTTCGCTTGTGATCCCGATGGAACGCTTTCGGGACTGCTTGGCTGACGCCCTCAATGGCACTCTCCGGGGCTATGGGGAATCAGACGATTGGTACAGTCCGTGATTTGCTTTTTGCTTATCGGAGGCTTCCGCTCCTGCCGATTCAGATTTCCCGGTTGATGATGCGGTGGACAAGCTCCATGTCCAGTCCGCTCCGGACGGCATCGGCCAGCATATCATATTGCCGCTCTTTATATTCCCGCAGGTCAAAGGTTCCCAATGCGGCATAGTCCAGACCCTTTTTTGCGCAAATGGCACGGAGGATCTCATCGCTTACGCCGGGGGCGTCAAAGATGCCGTGGATGTAGCTGCCATAGACATTACCTGTGCCCTGCAGAGGGAGCAGCTTCTCCTGACTGCGGCCCATATGGATCTCGTAGCCGGTATATTCCATCCCGTTTAAGCCGGACAGCAGCCCGGTCACGCCGGCAAAGGTGCCGGACACCTGGGTCTGCACCTTTTCTCCCCGGAAGACCGTGTCCATATCCAGCAGTCCCAGGCCCTGAATCCTGGTGGTTTCTGCTGCCTCCACCTGATCCGGGTCGCAGACACTGCGGCCCAGCATCTGATAGCCGCCGCAGATACCGAATACCGGCGTGCCCGCAGAGGCCGCTTTCAGAACCGCGGCCTCCATGCCGGACTGGCGCAGCCATTTCAGGTCGGCGATGGTGCTTTTCGTGCCGGGGATCAGGATCATATCCGGGCCGTGCAGGTCCGCGACCCGCTCCACATAGCGCAGCGATACATTGCCGTACCGCTCAAAGGGGGCAAAATCCGTGAAGTTGGAAATCCTTGGAAGACGGATCACCGCAATATCCAGGAGTTTACGCTCCGTGGTTTGGGAAAACCGCTCGGTGAGACTGTCCTCATCGTCAATGTCCACATGGGTATAGGGGATAACCCCCGCCACCGGAACGCCGCAGAGCTCCTCCAGAATCCGGATTCCCGGCTCCAGAATGGCGCGGTCTCCCCGGAACTTGTTGACGATGGTTCCCTTGATTCTGGCACGCTCGTCTTTTTCCAGCAGGGCCACGGTTCCGTACAGCTGGGCAAAAACGCCGCCCCGGTCAATATCCCCCACCAGCAGCACCGGGGCATCCACCAGCTTGGCAAGACCCATATTGACAATGTCTTCCTGCTTCAGGTTGATTTCCGCCGGGCTTCCCGCGCCCTCGATGACGATGATGTCGTATTCGGAGGCCAGGCTGTTGTAGGCCTCCAGAATGGCGGGAATGTAGTCCCGCTTCCTGCGGTAATACTCCATGGCCCGCATATTCCCCTGAACCTGTCCGGCAACAATCACCTGGCTGCCCACATCGGTGGTGGGCTTCAGAAGGATGGGATTCATCCGCACATCCGGTTCAATTCCGGCGGCTTCCGCCTGAACCACCTGGGCACGGCCCATCTCGCCGCCGTCCTTGGTGATGAAGGAATTCAGGGCCATGTTCTGGCTCTTGAAGGGCGCGACCCGGTAGCCCTCCTGTTTGAGAATGCGGCAAAGTCCGGCGCACAGCAGGCTCTTTCCCGCGTTGGACATGGTGCCCTGGATCATGATGTTCTTTGCCATGTTCACACCTCTTTCATCGCCTGAATCAGACGTTCATTTTCCTCATGAAGCCGCACCGCAATGCGGTACCACCCCTGCTCCAGGCCGTGATAGTTGCCGCAGCCGCGAATGGCGATGCCCTGTTTTCGAAGCTGCTCCCGCAAATCCGGTCTTCCCTGAAACAGCAGGTAATTGGCTCTGGAGGGGCAGACCCAGAAACCCAATGCTTCCAGCTGACCTTTCAGCCATTGCCGCTCAACGGGGATCAGCGCCCTGGTTTTCTGTAAAAAAGCACGCTCCTGAAGCGCCGCCACCCCCGCCGCCTGGGCAAGGGTGGACACATTCCAGGGCGGAACGGTGTGGGACATTTTCTCAAGCAGCGCCGGGTCGGAGCAAAGGCAGTACCCCAGCCGCACCCCCGCCATCCCGTAGCTCTTGGTAAACGCCTTCAAAAGGAAAAGCTTCGGATGCTCCCCCAGCCGGGCTTTCAGACTCACGCCGTCATCGGACAAATCCAGAAAGCATTCATCCACAAACAGCGCGGTTCCCTGCCGGTGACACAGATTCAGAATTTTCTCCAGCAGCGGCAGACCGATCACCTGACCGGTGGGGTTGTTGGGATTGCAGAGAAACAGCACATCCGGGCGGATGCGCGCCAACACCGGGAGAAACTCCTCTGTCAGAGAAAAATGATTCTCCTTTTTCAGGGAATACCGCTCTACCCGGCAGCCCACCCGTTCCAGCGCCAGGGAGTATTCCGAAAACGTGGGGGCCAGCTCCATGGCTGTTTCAGGCCGCAGCGCTTCACAATAGGAATAGATCAGCTCCGCCGCACCGCTGCCGCAGAGGATCCAGTCCTTGGGCACGCCTTCAAATTCCGAGATGGCGTCCACCAGTTCCCGGCAATAGGGATCAGGATATTGATGCACCCGGGTCAGAACGGCGGACATGGCGTCCAGAACACCCCGGGGTGTGCCGTAAGGATTGGTATTGGCGGAGAAATCCAGCCGGATTTCTCCGTCATAAACATCTCCCCCGTGGGGATTTGTGGTGTGATACAGCATAGCAGTTCCTCATAGGATGATGATTCCTTTTCCCAACACGCAAAGCAGCAGCGTTAGGAACGCGGTCAGATACAGCAGGCGGCAGGCGAGAAGAATATCCCGGTGGGCAATTTCTCTGGTGTCATCCCCGATGTATTTCTTCCTGTGCAGCACGCCGTGATACCAGGCATCCCCGGCCAGCCGCACCCCCAGCAGACCCGCGCAAACCGATTCCGTCTGGGCGGAGTTGGGGCTGGCGTGGTTGAAGCGGTCCCGCCGGAATATCCGCCAGCCGTTTTTGGCATCGAACCCCAGCAGGAAGCCTGCCGCGAGCATCAGCAGCGCCGACAGGCGGGAGGGGAGGTAATTGGCCAGGTCGTCCATTTTGGCAGGAACCAGACCGATATTCTTGTAGGGCATCTCCACATAGCCCAGCATGGAATCCATGGTATTGATGGCTTTGTAGAAAAAACCCAGGGGTGCGCCGCCCAGAGCCAGAAAGAGCATGGGGGCAACTACCCCGTCGGAGGTGTTTTCCGCCACGGTCTCCACAGCGGCCCGGGTCACCCCGGCGTCATCCAGCCGGGCGGTATCTCTTCCCACGATCATGGAAACCGCATGACGGGATCTTTCCAGATCTCCGCTTTCCAGTGCCTTGTAGACGTTCATGGATTCGTCCTTCAGGGATTTGGTGGCCAATATCTGCCAGCACATGATACTTTCCACCGTCAGCCGAAGCCAGGGGCTGAGCCTGTGGCAAAGGTACAGAATTCCGGCAGGAATGGCTGTGCAGATAACCACCACCAGCACCCAAAGAACCCCGCCGGCAGCGATTTCGCCCCTGCCGGTTTTGGGGAACAGCCGCCGCAGTCTCTTTTCCAGGGCGGAAATCAGCTTTCCGATCCCCACGACAGGGTGAGGGATGCTGTGGGGATCTCCAATCAGCAGATCGATGCAAAATCCTATGACCAACGCAAGAAAAGACAATTTCATTCCCCGCAACCTCCAGCGTGCATGGTGAAAATAGAAATGGGGTTCTGTCCCGTCATCAGGTGGTATGCTCCCACCTTCCGATCCCGGGCAACCGTCATGCTGACCACCTCCGTCTCGGTAAAGGGGAACGTCTTCCTGCATTCCGTCAGCTCTGCGATGGATTCCAAAGAAATTGCCGTAGCCACAATGCGGGCGTGGGGGTTCTTCCGCAAAACCAGGTCAAGAATCTTTCGCATATTGCCGCCGCTGCCGCCGATAAAGACATGGGTGGGGGCAGGCAGCGCCTGGCAGACCTCCGGTGCAGTGCCGGGCACCACCGTCAGATTTTCCGCACAGAATGCGTTTTTGTTTTCTTCCAGCAGCTGCAGTGCGGCATCTTTCTGCTCAATGGCATATACCCATCCGTTTTTTGCCTGAAGGGCCATTTCGATGGCCACGGAGCCGGTTCCCGCACCCACATCCCAGCAGACCGCGTTTTCCGTCAGCCGAAGCTTGGAAAGGGCCACGGCGCGGACCTCGCTTTTTGTCATGGGTATCTTTTCCTCCCGGAGGAAGGCGGTATCCGGCAGGCCATGGGTCACCACGGCATTGGGCGCGTCGTTTTCAATCAGCGCCACGCTCAGGCTGTCGTAACAGCCCTGGACCAGCTCCTCGGCGGTGCCGCTGACGATCCGCTCATCCGGGTAGCTCAGCCGCTGTCCCACATGCACCGTCACATGACCCAAGCCAGCCTGTACCAGTGCGGAACACATCTGCCCAATTCCGTTTTCGCCGCCCACCAGCGCAAACACCCGGCGATGGGCGCGCACATCGGGGACAATGTTGTGATCCCTGCCGTGAAGACTCACGACGAACACATTCTCATAGGAAGTCTGCAGTCTGGCGCACAGGGTCACAAGAGAACTCAACCCCGGGATCACCTCTGTCCGGCAGTCCTTCAGCAGCGGCAGCAGCTTTTTCGCGCCGCTGAAAAATCCCGCGTCCCCGGACATCACCACGGCAAACCGCCGGTATTCCCGGTGGGCAGTGATGAAGTCTGCAATCGTCTGGGGGGCAATGGCACTGTATTGGGCCTGTCCGGGTGTCGCCACCGCGTCCAGCATCCGCTGGGCACCGATCAGGCAATCGGCACTTCGAATCGCCGCTTCCGCATCCATGGTCATAGTGCTCCGGCTTCCGGGCCCCAGGCTGACAATGCTGACACAGGGCGTCCAGACACAGCCAAATCGTTTACATAACATCTCGATCACTTGCGCGTAATCAACCCCATCCAGCTGGGGTGGACGGCCAATGACCACCAGTCGGGCCCCGGCTTTGCGGGCAGCGGCGGCTTTGGCTTCAAAGCCCCCCGCATCCCCACCGTCCTTGGTGACCAGCCATTTTGCGTTGGCAAAACGAAGAATTGCCGCATTCATCTCCTGAGAAAAAGGCCCCTGCATGGCGATGATGTTGGCGGGCTTCAGCCCCGCGCTTCGGCAGCTTTCCAGGGAGCTTTCCATGGGAAGCACCCGGGCGTAGACCCGCTCCCCGAAACCAGCCAAAGCTGTGAAAGCCGCCAGTTCCTTGCTTCCCGTGGTCAGCAGAATATTCCCATCCGTTGTATTCAAATAGTCCACAGCGGAAGGAACATCCGAAACATATACCGCATCCTCCGAAATCGGGGAAGCGCCCCTGAGCAGCCGCAGATACTCCGTTCCCGTTTGCGCGCAGGCACCGGAGATGCTCCCCGTAATGGATGTGGCATAGGGGTGGGTAGCATCGATCACCAGATCAAATCTATTTTCCTGCAGCATTGTGATAATTTCATGGATGGGGAGCCTCTTTGCGGAGATGGTCAGGTTTTCCGCTGAGGGCAGCAGGGTTTCTCCATACTCTGTTGCCACACAGGCCGTAACGGAAACATCCTGGGTGCTTAGAAACTCGATCAGCTCCCGCCCCTCCGTGGTTCCGGCAAAGACACAGATCTTATACATCCCGGTATCCTCTCGGTGTTACCATTTTGTCGCCGATGGATTTTGTCATGCTGTTGCCGATGAACACGGTGCAGAACATATCCACGGGAGCAGTGCGCAGCTCCTCCAGGGTCAGCACCCGGCCGCTTTCGCCGTCACGCCCGATCTGGCTGGCGATGCCGCACACCCGATCACCGGGCAGATGCCGCAGCAGAATGCTGCAGGCGCGGCGGAGGTGATCCGGCCGCCCCCGGCTGGCGGGGTTGTAGATTACGATGGACAGATCCGCCGTGGCGGCGTTTTCCAGCCGTTTTTCAATCTTCTCCCAAGGGGTCAGCCGATCACTGAGACTGATGACCGCAAAATCGTGGGTCAGCGGCGCTCCCAGCAGTGCCGCGCCGCTGCAGGCTGCGGTCAGACCGGGGATGACCCGGATTTCCGGGTCAGGACTTTCCCCCCGCAGTTCATAAATCAGCGCAGCCATGCCATAGATTCCGCTGTCTCCGGAGCAGACCATGGCCACATCCTTTCCCTCCCGGGCAATGTCCAGCGCCATCTGGCAGCGCTTGACCTCCTGGGTCATGGGGGTGGTGAAAAATTCCTTGCTCGGATACCGCTCCTTCACCAGATCCACATACACATGGTAGCCAATAATTACATCACAGCTCTTTAGGGCCCGGTCGGCTCCCACCGTCATATTGTCATAATCACCGGGTCCGATGCCCACAACCGTAACTTTACTCAAAGCGTACCTCCCAATGTTCCTGCGCAATGGCAACGGTGACGCCGTCCATTGCGGTTTTCTTTATCAGCAGTTTCTCCGCGCCCACCATGGCCGCCCGTTCGCACACATTGTCCACACCGGTTACCTGCAGCACCCGTTCCGAGGCGGTAAATTCCCCGGGAACTGCGCGGAGCTCCCGGGCTGAGTAGAATGCAGCGGGCAGGCTCCATTTTTCGCAAAAGGCCAGCAGCCCAGCTTCATTCGCTTTCAGATCAATGGAAGCCGCCTGCTTGATGGCCTTGGGGTGAATGCCGTTGTCCCGGCAGACCCGGTTCACCGCAGTTTCAACGGCTTCGGCGGTTATCCCCCGCCGGCAGCCGATTCCCAGATGCAGCAACGGCGGCACCAGCAGCAGGGTTTCCCGGAAAGGCTGCTGTTTTTTATGGGAAATGCAGATGCCAATGTCCCCGGAGGTTCCTTCCACCGTGCCGCTGGGCAAAGGGGTTGCTATTGGAAAGTCCGAGCAGATCGGCACGGTTGCTTCCAGAATCCGGGCGGAGATGTGCTTTGCGGCGGTCAAATCCGTGATATAAAGGCCCTGTTCCGCAGCCCAGGCATCCACGGAGAATTTCCGGTTGATGTCCGTGGCGGTGGTGATCACCGGGGTTGCCCCCAGGAAACCGGCCAAGCGGAGCGCCAGTGCATTTCCGCCGCCGATGTGACCGGAGAGCAGGGGAATGGCGAATCTTGCCAGCTCGTCCACGGCAATCACCGCAGGATCGGTGAGCTTGCTTTTTACATGGGGCGCAATTTCCCGAACGGCGATCCCGCAGGAGCCAACGAACACCATGGCATCCGCCCATGCAAAGAGAGGTCCATAAAATGGGGGAGAGGGCCTCTGAATCGGAGCAAAGCCTTCCTCTTCAAACCGTTCCATGGTGAAGGCCTGAGTTTCACAGTCCTTGAAAAAGTCCAGAATCCTGCGGGCCGTCCTGCAGCCCTGACGGCTGTAAGCAAACAGGGCGATTTTCATTTGGCTGCCTCCCGGAATTCCGTGGAGAAGTCCGGGGCGTAAAGACGGCTGCGTTCATAACGGTCACCCAGGCAGTCCCCCACGATAATGAGTGCCGTTTTGGAAAGTCGGTTTTCCGTCACCGTCCGGTGCAGGGTTTCCACGGTGCAGCGCAGAATCTTTTCCTCCGGCCAGGTTGCTTTGTAGACTACGGCCACGGGCGTGCTGCCGGGGTAGCCGCCTTCCTGCAGCTCCCGCTGCAGGGTTTCCGTCAATCCTGTGCTCAAAAACAGCACCATGGTTGCCCGGTGGGATGCCAATTCCCGGATGGACTGTCCCTCCGGCACCGGCGTTCTGCCCGCCGCCCGGGTGATGATGACGGTTTGGCTCACCTCCGGCAGGGTATACTCCGCCCGCAGGGAGGACGCCGCCCCGCAGAAGGCGCTGACGCCGGGGCAGACATCGTAGGCAATCCCCAGTCGCTCCAACGCATCAAACTGCTCCCGCACGGCGCCGTAGATGCTGGAATCGCCGGTATGGAGACGGACGGTGGTTTTTCCCTGGGCCTCAGTGTTCTTGATTACGTCCAGCACCTGCTCCAGGGTCATTTCCGCGCTGTTATAGATATGGCAGCCCTCGCCGGTGTAGCGCAGAACCTCCGGGTTGACCAAAGACCCCGCGTAAATCACCACGTCCGCTTCCGCCAGCAGCTTTGCGCCTCTCACTGTGATCAGATCCGCCGCGCCGCTTCCCGCTCCGACAAAATGTACCATAGCCTTTCACTCCTTCACAATGATCAGAGAATAGTAGCTGGGATTATCCGGAAAGCTGGCAGCGCCGTGGTAGACAGCCTCCCCCGGCATGCCGCAGTTTTCCACAAGGACCGCTTCCTGTCCGCTCTCCAGAATGCGTCTGCGGACGGAAGCCATGTTTTTGCCTGTTTTCATCAGCACCCTGGTACCCCGAAGGGAAGTGATTTCATCATCGTTTCCATGTTGATAGGTGCCGGGCAGAATGTGCAGGGGCTGGGCCTGTTCCGCCAGTCCCTGATTGAGCCTGGCAGCCGCCGCGCAGAAGGAGGGGATCCCGCTGACGATGGCGGTTTCATAGCCCCTTCCGGCGATTTTCCTGTGGACATAAAGGTAAGTAGAATAGACCGTGGGATCGCCCAGGGTCACAAACGCTACCTGGCGGCCCTGCTCCAGCTGCTCCGCGATGGCGATTGCGGCAGCTTCGTGGCTGCGCTCCAGGGCAGTAGGGTCCTTGGTCATGGGCATAGGCACCGGAAGCAATGCTTTCCCTTCCAGCTCGGGACAGGCTCTAAGAGCAATCTGGTAGGCAACACAGGCTTCTTTTGATTCCGCGGGAATGGCGACCACGTCGCTTTCCCGCAGGATTCTCAATGCTTTCAGGGTTAGAAGCTCCGGATCTCCGGGGCCCACACCCACGCCGTAAAGGATTCCGCTCATTTTTCGTATTCCTCGTTTCCTTTATATTGACGGTTCAGAAGGCGAATCAGTTCCTCCGCGCTTTCCGTTTGTCCCAGATAGCCCCACTGATTGGAGTAGAGCACCGCACCCAGCAGCATTTGCCCACCCCCGCGGCGGTTCAGGTGGTCGTGAATCCGGGTGGTGAGCTGCTCCATAACAGCATCCAGCAGCCCCTCCCGGATGACCACCGAAAGAGCCTCCTCCGTGGTGGCCGCTTCCAGGATCTCCAGTGCAGCCTCCCGGGAGAGCCCGGCCCGGAGGGCATTGGCGGCCAGGATCTCCCCCCGGCCGTCGGCCCATCGGGAGTGGGTGTTCATGATCCCGGCAGCCACCTTCACAAACTTGCCGATGTGGGCAACAAACAGGATCCCTTTTATCCCCAGCTCCAGAGCCATATCAATGGTCTGCCCCACGAAATTGCTGCATTTGACGCTTTCCGAAAAGGGGAGGGTCATGTGCTCCCGCAGGAAGGTCTCGCCGTAGTTGCCGGGGGTGACCAGCAGATAGGTTTCCCCGGATGCCATCTTCTGCCGCATTTCCACCCGGATGCTTCCCACAAGGGCCTCCTCACTCATGGGCTCCACGATCCCTGAGGTGCCCAGGATGGAGATTCCGCCCACAATGCCCAGCCGGGGGTTGAAAGTCTTTTGCGCAATTTCTTCACCGCCGGGTGCGGAGATCAGAACCTCCAGGCCGCCGTGGTAGTCAGCCGTTCGGATAACCTGCTCCAGATTCTCCCGGATCATCTGCCGGGGGACGGAGTTGATGGCGGCATTTCCCACCGGCTGATCCAGTCCGGGCTTCGTCACCCGTCCCACGCCTTCTCCGCCGTCAATTCGGATGCCGCTTTCCTCCGTTCGGGATACGGCTGCCGTAATGTGCATTCCTTTGGTTACATCCGGGTCGTCTCCGCTGTCCTTTTCGATGGCACAGGAGACCCGATCCGGCTCCATCCGAATATCACAAACCTGCAAATCCAGCGTAATCCCTTTTGGTGTGTTCAGCTGAATCCGCTCTTTCCGCTGCCCGGTGAGCAGCATCCAGGCTGCTGCCTTGGCTGCCGCGGCGGCACAGGAGCCGGTGGTGTAGCCCATGCGCAGCATTTTCCCGTCTTTTATCAGGTATTCTTCCATGTTTCTCACCGCATAATCTGATAAAGCATGGCATTGCAGATGGCGGCGGCCACATTGCTGCCGCCTTTTCGGCCACGGGCCACAATGTGGGGCGTATCCAGCTTCAGAATCAGCTCCTTGCTCTCCACAACATTGACAAAGCCCACGGGAACGCCCACGATCAGCGCAGGGTTCAGTTTTCCGGCATCGATCAGCTCCCGGAGGCAGATCAGCGCCGTGGGGGCGTTGCCGATGGCGAAAATACAGGGTTTGGGAAGTCTCGCCGCCCGCTCCATGGACACAATGGCCCGGGTCACCCCTCGCTCTTTTGCCTCCCGGGCAACCTCCGGGTCGGACATGAAGCAGTGAACCTCGCCGCCCAATTTGCCGAGAATGGTTTTGTTGATTCCGGCCTTGGCCATCTGGGTATCCGTGACGATGTCACATCCACCGCGCAGGGCTTCCATACCCTTTTGCACCGCGTGGGGAGAAAATACCAGATTGTCCGCATAATCAAAGTCCGCGGTGGTATGAATGGCCCGCTTAATGACAGGTTCGTTTTCCGGGTCAAACCGCTTTTCTCCCAGAAGCTCTGTTATGATCTCAAAGCTCCGTTTTTCAATCT
>CALYTP010000043.1:0-14254 GCA_945486915.1 uncultured Clostridia bacterium
TCCCGGACAGCCTTGGAGCAGCCCTCGTCCATGGTGAACCGTGCCCGATCCCAGTCGCAGCTGGCGCCCAG
Organism: uncultured Clostridia bacterium; assembly: GCA_945486915.1. Classification (GTDB taxonomy): domain Bacteria; phylum Bacillota; class Clostridia; order Oscillospirales; family Oscillospiraceae; genus Faecousia. The sequence goes on from CALYTP010000043.1 coordinate 72, forward strand.
CTTCTTCTGCTGCTCCACAATGCGGTTGCCGTACTGGTGCTTCCAGGCCCACACCCGCTCCAGGAACTTTTCCCGGCCCAGGTCATAGCGGGTCAGACCCTCCTTGCGCAGCTCCTCTTCCACCTTGATCTGGGTGGCGATGCCGGCGTGGTCAACGCCGGGAATCCACAGGGCGTTGTAGCCCTGCATTCTCTTGAAGCGGATCAGGGTGTCCTGCAGGGTTGCGTCCATCGCGTGGCCCATATGCAGCTGGCCGGTAACGTTGGGAGGGGGCATGACGATGGTAAAGGGCTTTTTGCTCTCATCCTTCTCGGCGTGGAAGTAGCCGCCCTGCTGCCACATGTCGTAGATTCTGGATTCCACGGCCTGAGGCTCATACACCTTGGGTAATTCTCTTGCCATATTGTTCTCCTTTCAAAAAAGAAACGCCCCGAGTCAAAACTGACTCAGGGCGAAAAATTTCCGCGGTACCACCTGAATTCCCGAAATGTTTCGGGCACTCTTGCGCGCTAACGGGCGAAATCCGTATTCTCCTACTGCTTTTTCAGAGAATCCACTCCCGGGCGACCTGCAGCATCTGCCATCCATGTGCTTTCACCAGCCGCACACTCTCTGACATGGCCTCGGAAGCTGCTCCTCCCGTTCTGCGTGTTTCCAATCATTTTAATGTACTGATTTCCTTTTGTCAACTTCTTTTTCGGAAAAATTTCTGTAAATTGCTTCAAAAAGGACAAAGGCAACACCGCACAATGGGGACTGCGGGCTTCGGCGGATCTTTTGCCCCAAGCGCGCAGTACGAAAAATGGGAAATACATCCAGTATTCCCGCATTTTTCGTACTTTCGCTTGTGCCAAAATCTCTCGCCGAATCTCCTTGCCCCATTATGCGGTGCTGCCCAAAGAATCAAATAACAGCCGGCTATGGAATGACACAAAAGGCATTACATTTCCTGACGGCCTTCCAGCGCCCGGGAGAGGGTCACCTCGTCCGCGTATTCCAGCTGGCTTCCCACGGGGACGCCGTAGGCAAGGCGGGTCACCTTGACCTCCATGGGCCGCAGGAGTCTCGATATGTACATGGCTGTGGCCTCACCCTCGGTATCGGGGTTGGTGGCCATAATGACCTCCCGGACGTTGCCGGAGCCAACGCGAAGCAGCAGCTCCCGGATGCGGATATCCTCCTGGGTCACATGGTTCAGCGGGGAAATGACGCCGTGAAGGACATGATACACCCCCCGGAATTCCCGGGAGCGCTCCATGGCGATAACATCCCTGGGTTCGGCAACCACGCAGATCACATCCTTATCCCGGGTGGGATCGTCGCAGATGGCGCAGATTTCCCGATCGGTCAGGTTCTGACAGCAGGGGCAGGTATGCACCTCCTGCTTTGCTTTCACAATGGCATCCGCAAAGGCCTGGGCATCCGCCAGCGGCAGCTCCAGAACGTGAAACGCCAGTCTCTGGGCAGTTTTGCCGCCGATGCCGGGGAGTCGGGCAAACTGGTCTGCAAGGTTCTGCAGCGCAGCCGGAAAAAACTGCATACTGCCTCCCTCAGAACAGACCGCCCAGGTTCAGCCCGCCGGTGAGACGGGACATGTTGTTGGCCGCCTCGCTGTCCGCGGTCCGCATGGCCTCGTTGACGGCTGCCATGATGGTGTCCTGGAGCATTTCCACATCCTCGGGATCCACTGCCTCGGGATTGATGGTAAGCTCCGTCAGCTCATGCTTGCCGTTGACCGTTGCCGTCACCATGCCACCGCCTGCCTTTGCGGTGAAGGTCTTGTTCTCCTGCTCCTGCTGCATGCGGAGCATCTCCTGCTGCATTTTCTGGGCCTGCTTCAGCATTGCACTCTGGTTCATGCCGCCGGGCATGCCGCGAAATCCACCTTTGGCCATAACAAATATCTCCTGTTCTATTAAAAATATTTCATATGAATGATGTCACTGTTTATTTCAAATGAATGATGTCGCTGTGTGATTTTCCGAATTCAATCAGGCGGTCCATCCGGGGATTTCCCGCCGGATGGGCGGACAGATCCACGGCAATTGCCTTGGTCGGACGGCCCAGCTGCGCGGAGATCTTTCTGGAGACCACCTCCAGCACCTCTGCCCTGCCGATCATCTGGGCTGTGAAGGAATTTTTGCACTGCAGCTCCAGCACATTGTTTTTCAGAACGCCCTGCATGGGGGCATTCTCCCCAACCACAAAGAAACCGGAAATGGGGGGCTTCAGCTCCTGCCGGATGGCACTCACCAGCTCCGGCCAGAAGCCGATGGGGGCTTCCTGCGTAGTGTTCTCCGGCTCCGGGGGAGCATCGTCATCCGTCAGCGGCGGGATGTCCTCTTCGCCGGGAGGCGGTGCGGTTTCTTCCTGAACCTGCTTGGCGGAAACCACGATGCTGCCGCTTTTGATCTGATCCTCCAGACGGGTCAGGCGGGCATTGATGGATTTGGCATCCAGACTCAGCTCCGGCTGGCAGAGCTCCAGAATGGCCAGCTCCGCATCCATCCGGCGGTTTGCACTGTGGCTGAAGCCCGCCAGGGTCTGCTGGATCACATTCATCATGCGAACCAGTTCTCCGCTGGAAAGCACTTTGCCAAGGGCTGCCACCTCCTGATCGGAAGCCACCCCCGACAGCATGGTGATGCCGGAATCCGGCGCGGTTTTGCAGATCAGAATGTCCCGGATCATGCAGGCCATTTCGTCCAGCATGGCGCCCAGATCCTTTCCCTCGGTGTAGAGCCGGTTGAAAAGGGCAAGGGCCTTCTTTGTCTGATGAGCAGCGATATAGGAAAGCATTTCGCCGCATTTGCGCTCTCCGGCCACGCCAAGGCAGGTATACACCGTCTCAGCGGTGATTTCCCCGGTGGAAGCGGAGGCGCACTGATCCAAAAGGCTCAGTCCGTCACGCATGGCGCCGTCGGCAAGACGGGCCAGGACTCTGGCGGCGGATTCGTCCAGATCGATGTTTTCCTGATAGGCAACATACTGCAGTCTGGCGGCGATGTCCTCCTGGCTGATTCTGCGGAAGGAAAACCGCTGGCAGCGGGAGAGAATGGTGGCCGGAACCTTGTGCAGTTCCGTGGTGGCCAGAATGAACAGCAGGTGCTCCGGCGGCTCCTCCACGATTTTCAGCAGCGCATTGAAGGCCGAAAGCGAGAGCATGTGCACCTCGTCGATGATATAGACCCGCTTGCGAACCTGGGAAGGGGTGTAAACGGCGTCATCCCGGAGGTCACGGATGTTATCCACGCCGTTGTTGGAGGCGGCGTCGATTTCCAGCACATCCATGCAGGAGCCGGAATCAATGGCTTTGCAGGCGGCGCAGCAGTTGCAGGGGTTGCCGTTATCCAGGTTCAGGCAGTTGACGGCCTTTGCAAGGATTTTGGCACAGGTGGTTTTGCCCGTGCCGCGGGAGCCGGTGAAAAGATAGGCATGGCTCATTTTCCCGCTCATGAGCTGGGTCTTCAGCGTCTGGGTGACAGCCATCTGACCCGAGACATCGTCGAAGGTCTGCGGACGATATTTTCGATACAACGCCTGATAGGCGGCCATACTCTCTCCCCTTTCCCGGACGGAATAAACGCAACCGGCTCATAACAAGATCGCACACCCACATTTGTACAGGCAGTTTGCCCAGAATCCGTGCAGAAAGCTCAAAATCGGCATTCCCGCGGCACACGGGAAGGTCCGCTTAATGCTGCTTGGTTCCCCACCTGACATGGTTCACGGGATCCCATTGCGCGAGACCGATCTGTCAACACCTCTTACAAGGGTTCGGATGGCACACATACCTGTCCGGGTGTGGGAATTCATCCCTGCTGTAGCGGATTGCAGGTGCAGGGCACCGCTAACTCCCCGACTAGTGCGACCTTGTTATAAGCCGGTCAGCTTAAACAAGAAAATATTCGATTTTAATTCAGCTTGGACTCGATGAAATCGGCCAGCTCCTGGAAGGTGGCGATCTTCTGATCTTCCATATCCAGTTCCACGCCCAGCTCGCCCTCCAGATCCATGATCATTTCCACGATGTCCAGAGAATCGATGCCGAGGCTTTCGAAGGTGCTTTCGGGCCGGATTTCGGAAGCGTCGATCTCCAGCTGTTTGGCAGCATAGTTAACAAGCTTTTCGTACATGGTTATGTCCCTCCAATATTCTGCTCAAACATTTCCGTACTATTCTAGTACAGGACAGAGGTTTTGTCAACTCTTGTTTTTGTGAACACAAAAAACTCAGGGCGTTGCAGGGTTCTTATCCGCCGCGCTGCTGCCGGAAGCATAGGCGGTGGCCCAGGCGATCTGCAGATTGAAGCCGCCGGTGTAGGCGTCGCAGTCGATGATCTCTCCGGCAAAATAGAGCCCGGGAACCAGCCTGGATTCCATGGTTTTGGGATCGATTTCCGACACTTTTATGCCTCCGGAGGTGATGATTGCCTCGGAAACAGGCCGTTTTCCGGCAATTTCCAACGGGAAAGCCTTCAGCAGCTCCACCATGACCCGGCGCTTCTGACGCGTCAGAGAATTGGCCTGCATTTCGGGGTCGATCTCCAGACGGCGAAGCACCACGGGGATCATGGAGCGCGGCAGAAGATCGGTCAGCGCATTTTCCATGGAGCGGTTCTGGTACAGCTCCAGATCCCGCAGGATCCGGTCATCCAGTTTGGTTTCCTCCAATGCTGGCTTCAGATCGATGAGAATCTTACAGCCATCCCCCTTCAGGTGGCAGCTGGCGCTGAGCACCGTGGGGCCGGAAATGCCGAAATGGGTAAACAGCAGCTCTCCGAAATCCTTATAGAGCACCTTCCCTTTTGCGTTCAGCAGCTTTACCCCCACGTTTCTCAGGGAAAGGCCCTGCATCTGCTTGCAGTCGGGGCCGACAACCTCAAGCGGAACCAGATTCCCCTCCTGGGCGACAACGGTATGTCCCAGTCCTTTGGCCATGGCATACCCGTCCCCCGTGGAGCCGGTTGCCGGATAGGAAACGCCGCCGGTGGCAAGGATCACCCACCGAGCATCATAGACCGCTTTGGTGGTCTGTACGCCGCAGACCTTCCCATCCTTTACAAGAATCTGCGAAACGGCCTCCTGGATCACCGTCACCTTCTGACGGCGCAGTTCCCTTTGCAGGCAGTCCAGAATGGACTGGGAACGATCCGTCACCGGAAAAACCCGGTTTCCCCGCTCGGTTTTCAGGGGGCAGCCATGCTCTTCAAAAAAGGAAATGGTCTTCTCCGGCGGGAACGCGGTCATGGCGCTGTAGAGAAACCGGCCGTTTCTGGGGGTATTCTGCAAAACCTCCTGGGCGCTGCAGCGATTGGTGACGTTGCAGCGGCCTTTGCCTGTAATCAGGAGCTTCTTGCCCGGACGGTCCATTTTTTCCAGCAGCAGAACCTTTTCGCCCCTGGAAGCGGCGGTGATGGCGGCGAACATACCGGCAGGGCCGCCGCCGATGACAATGCCGTCATACATCATTGCGTTTTACCTGCTTTTCATATACATCATATTCGTCCCAGATGCGTTCCAGGTTTTCAAAGGTTCTGGAAAGCTCCTTTTCCCGCTTTGCCGCAATGGCAACGATGAGTGCGTTGATCAGGCTCAGCGGCGCTGCCAGACTGTCCACCAGGGAGACCATATCGCTCTTGGCGATCAAAACATGGTCGCAGCACTCTCCCAGAGGAGAGAGCTTACTGTCGGTGATGCCGATGACGGTGGCGCCGGCAGAACGGCAATACCGGGCGCCCTTGGTGGTGGAAGCGGAATATCTGGGGAAGCTGAAGGCAATGACCACGTCCTCGGAATTGACGCCGACGATTTTTTCGAACATCTCCCCGGCGCTCATGCCGGAGACAACGTGGACATTGTTGAACATGTAATTGAGATAGTAGCCCAGGAAATTGGCCAGCGGCGCAACGGAGCGCACGCCCAGAATATAAACGCGCTTTGCCTTCAGGATGGCGTTGACGGCGTTGTGGAATTCCGTCCGGCTGACGGTCTCCTCCGTCTGGCGGAGCTTCTCGATATCCGAACGGATCACCATGGAGATCACATCCTGATCGCCCAGGCGGTCATTGGCCACCTCGATTCGCTGCACGGAGGTCAGGCGGTTGAGCACCATTTCCTGCATGGCTTTCTGCATGGAGGGGTAGCCGTCGAATCCCAGATCCACGGCAAAACGGACCACGGTGGATTCCGAAACACCCACGGTTTTGCCCAGACGGCTGGCGGTCATAAAAGCCGCTTTGTCATAGGCTTCGGTGATATATTGGGCGATTCTGCGCTGCCCTTTGGAAAATTCGGGGGTTTTTTCCTGAAGAATAGATAAAAAATCCCGGCTCATATTCTATCCTCACTTCCCGGAAGGGTGAAAAATTGTCGGTACTATACTATCAAAAACCGGCGCATTTTGCAAGAGCAAATGCAATCAGATGCATTTTTGCTCCTCCGGGGTCAGATAACGCCACTTCCCGGAGGGGAGCGTTCCCAGCTCCAGAGCACCCTCCTGGATTCGCTTCAGCCGGAGAACCTTCATTCCCGCGGCATCACACATACGGCGGATCTGCCGGTTTCTGCCCTCGTGAATGGTGATCTGAAAACGGCCGGTGGTGCCGCTGACGGATTGCAATTTCAGCTTCGGAGGGCGGATCCGATAGCCGTCCAGCTCCATGGGCAGCGCAAGCCGCTCAAAGCCGGATTCCGAAAAGCCGGTTACTTTCACTTCGTAGGTTTTCTCGATTTCGTGGCTGGGATGCATCGCCCGGTTGGCAAAATCACCGTCGTTGGTGAACAGCAGCAGCCCCTCCGAATCCATATCCAGCCGTCCGACGGGATAGACCCGGCAGCCGCAGTCCGCCACCAGCTGGGCGGCATTGGGTCTTCCCTTCTCGTCGGACAGGGTGGTGACGTAGCCTCTGGGTTTGTTCAGCATGATGTACACGTATTCCCGGAGCGGGGGGAGCGGGTTCCCCTCCACCAGGATCATATCCGTTTCGGGATCGGCCCGGTCTCCCAGAGAAGCGGGCTTCCCGTTGACGGTGACCCGTCCCGCCGCAATCATTTCCTCCGCCCGGCGCCTGGAGGCAAGCCCCCGGGCGGCGATGATTTTCTGAAGCTTTTCCGTCATACCGTCACATCCTTCTGAAAAATGATCGTTTTTCCTTTTCCGGTGCCATTTCGATGGTTTCTCCATAGACAACGGGGATTTTCCCCACGGCCTTCCCGGAGAGCAGCACATAGGCATAGCCCGCATCCGCTCCCTCCGCCACCGGGGCATAGAGAAAACCGGAGCCGGACAGCAGCAGCTGGGGGGACTCCTGGGGGGAAATGGCATAGACAAAGTTTTCGTCCGCCAGCACCGCCACCTTTTTCTTTTCCCCGGAGGCGATTTCCCGGTAGCCCACGCAGTCTCCCCTGGTGACGATTCTCTGAAGGTTATATTCCGAAAAGCCCTGATTGGCCAGGGTCTGGTGATCCTTCCAGTCATTGGGGTCGTCGATGGTGACCGCAACCAGCCGTCTTCCGTTGCGCACCGCGCTGGAAACCAGGATTCTCCCGGCAGCTTTGGTATACCCGGTCTTTACGCCGTCCGCCTCCGGGAACAGCCACAGCAGCTTATTGTGGTTGCGCAGGAAGCGGCTGCCCACGGTGACGCTTTTGGTGGAAACCGTTTTCTGAAAAATGGGGTTATCCATGGCGTAGGAGGCAAGAATGGCCAGATCGGAGGCCGTGGAGTAGTGATCCTTGGCATCCAGACCATGGGGGTTCTGAAAGTGGGTATTCTTCATCCCCAGCATCCGGGCTTTGTCGTTCATCTGGCCCGCAAACTCTTCGATGCTTCCGCTGCAATACAGAGCCAGCGCTGCCGCCGCATCATTGCCGGAGGAGAGCATCAGGCCGTACAGCAGCTCCTGAAGCGACAGGATTTCCCCTTCCTGAAGATACATGGAAGAGCCTTCAATGCCCACGGCTTCTTTGGGGATCTTCATCTGATCGAGCACATTGCACCGTTCGCAGATCAGCAGCGCCGTCATGATTTTGGTAGTGCTGGCGATGAGGCTTTTCTGATCCGCATTTTTGCTGTACAGTGCCCGGCCGCTGACGGCGTCCGTTACAATGGCGCTTTGGGCAGATACGGCGTACACCGGGCGCGGAACAAGCAACACGGCGGCCAGCAATGCAGCCGCCGTGGAACAGAGGATTTTTTTCATTCAATCACCCGGGTCTAGCATTTCCCGGGTCTGAGAAATTATTCCTCTTTGGAAGTACGCGAATCGATAAATGCGGAAATTTTGTCCAGGGTGTCGGGGATCATCTCCACAAGCCGATCCGCGGTGGTATTGGCAGCCTGGGCCACCGGCATCATTCTGACATTTCCATCCTTGACAATCAGAAAGCAAACAGGGCTGACCTTGACGCCGCCGCCGGCACCGCCGCCAAAGGGGTTTTCACCGGATGTGGTTTTTCCCTTTGCAAAATCGGAACCGGCGCCGCCGAAGCCAACGCTGACTTTGGAGACGGGAATGATGGTCACGCCGTCGGGAGTGGTGATTGGCTCACCCACAACGGAATTCACATCCACCATTTCCTTGATTTTTTGAATGGTACCTTCCAGCATATTGGGAAGATTCTGACTCATACAGGAGCACCGCCTTTTCTTTTCTTTTGAAGCTTGATAAATTCTATGAGCAACCGAATACCATACACTGCCGCCAGGGACAGCATTCTTCCGATGGTAACCGTAATATCCATATGGAAAATCACACGGGTCTGGGTGGATTCAAAGTCACACTCCACCTCCACATCCCGTTTTCCAATGATAAAAACCCGCTCCAGCAGGGGCATCAGATTTCCCACGGCTTCCCAGGCTCTGCCATAACCGATGGCCACATCACAGGGATCGTCGCCTGCCAGGATCAGCTTCAGGCGCAGGTCGTCCACGCGAAGCTTCCTGCGAAAATCGTTCAAAAGGTCCAGAGCGACCTTTGCAAGCGGGAGAAAATCCGACAGCTTTCCGCCCTTCTTTTCGGCTGCGGGATGGGCTTGCTTCGGCTGACCGGATGCTTTTTGGGGGGACGCCTTCGGCTTTTTCTCTTTCGGTTTCTTTTTTCCGGGCATGGGAAACACCGTGAAGCGCAGAAACGAGGCTATCACCCGGACCAGGAAGCCGTCCTCATCATAATGGATCTGCGCGCCCAGGGGAATCCATCCGATGCCCATGACGATGGCAAGGGCAATGAGCCACCCCATCAGGATTCCCCCTCCTGCGGTGCGCTCTCGGCGGTTTCCTCTGCCTGTACCGGTTCCCCGAAGGAAATCTTATCGATGGGAGGAAGCTCCTCCAGGGAGGAAAGGCCAAAGGTACGGAGGAAATCCGGGGTCGTCCTGTACTGGATGGGTCTGCCGGGGACATTCAGCCGTCCGGCCTCCTCGATGAGCTTTTTGTTCATCAGAGAGGCAATGGAATAGGCGCTGTCCACGCCCCGGATCTGCTCCACCATGGCTTTGGTGGCAGGCTGATAATAGGCTATGATGGTAAGCGCCTCCAGCTGGGAGGAGGACAGCTTCGGGGGCTTTCTGGTCTCCAGCGCCTTTGTGACATAGTCGGCCATTTCGCCGGAGGAAACCATCTGATAGCCCCGCTCCAGGCGGATGATACGAATGCCCCTTCTGTCAAAGGCCATTTCGTCCGCCAGTCTGTCCGCTGCGGCCCGGATCTCGTTTTCGTCTGCCCCCAGCGCAAAGGCCAGTCGGGAGATTTCGATCCTTTCCCCGGCGGCAAAGAGGATTGCCTCAATTGCGCGCTGCAGTTCTTTTTCATCCATCAGGCATTGTCCTCCTTTTGCCCCTCAGTACGGAGGAGCACCACATTGGGATTGTCGCCGGAAGTGTCGTCTTCCAGGGAAACGGAATTTGTCTTGCACAATTCCAGTATAGCCAGAAATGTGGCAACAATTTCAGACCGGGACCGGCTGCCGCGAAAGAGATTTTTCAGCCGCTCCATGCCCCGGAGCAGCAGCTGGCGCAGCACCTGACCCGCTTTTTTGGTAACCGGGTATGGCTCCTTGGCCACGATGCCCTTGAAGTTCATGGTGGATGGGGGCAGCTGCCGCTGATTCCGCTCTGCAATCAGATCCAGCGCCCGGAGAAGATCCACAAGGCTGTGCTTATACCGGTAGCCCTTCTGCCTGGGAAGCGGCTCCGGTTCCTTTGTAAACAGGCATCTTCCGATCTCATTGCGAGGCTCCAGCTGGCTGACGGCGATTCGGATCTGCTCCATGGCTTCTTTTCTTCTTCGTTCAATCAGCCCCTGACGCAGAAGGTCCAGCTCGGACTCCGCCTCCGCCTGCTCCGCTGCGGACAGAAGCATTTTCGTCTTAATCAGCATCAGATGGGAGGCCATGGAAATGAACTCGCTGGCAATTTCCATGTCCAGCCGCTTCATCTCCTCCAGATAGGCAAGGTATTGCTCCAGGATGGCGGTGATGGACACATCCTGGATTTCGATTTTGTTTTTGCTGAGCAGCAGAAAGATAACATCCAGCGGCCCTTCGAAATCCTCCATATTTTCGCTTTTGGTATGGACGATTCCTTCCAGACGGTACTGCGGTTCTGACATGGCAGGATTCCTTTTCTAGAAATGTACAGTAAATCTTAAGGCAGCACCGCATAATGGGGCAAGGAGATTCGGCGAGAGATTTTGGCACAAGCGAAAGTACGAAAAATGCGGGAATACTGGATGTATTTCCCATTTTTCGTACTGCGCGCTTGGGGCAAAAGATCCGCCGAAGCCCGCAGTCCCCATTGTGCGGTGTTGCCTTAATTATATCATTGATTTTCCTCCAGCGCAAGGGTGAGAAAAATAATAAAGGTTTCAGCCGAAATTTGATTGCATTTATTTTCAAAGTGTGGTAGACTATTTGCATAACGTATTTGGAGGGATGATCTGTGGCAACTCAGAGAAAAAAGCGCAGACGCAACCGTTACCGTGAAATGGAAAGCATGATGACCAAGGTGCTCATTGGTGACGGCTTGATCTTCTTTCTGTATATGTTCGCCGCAAGCCGCAGCGGTGTGTGGGCCACCATGAAATGGGTCCTCGCCGTTGTTACCATTCTGGTTTCGGCGCTTGCCCTGGGCTGGCTGTTTTTGACCAAGGAGATCAGCAAGCGGCGCAGTATGTGGATGGTGACGGCCTGCGTATCGATTCTGACCTGTCTTTTCGTTTCCCTGTGCCTGAATTATCCCTGCCCTCCCGTTATCTCTGTCGTTTCGGGTTAAGGAAATCATTTTCGGCTGATGCAGTTTTCTGCACCAGCCGATTTTTTATCGGTAGAATTTGTTGCCGCCGATGAACTCGCGGACGATGCTGGTGGGAGGGATTTCATCGTCCACATCCGCAGCCAGAACATATTCCAGAATTTTCACAATGGACTGCACATCGTCATAGCAGTCATCCTCCGGCTGAATCTTCGCCAGCAGCGGATAGATATGCCGCTTGAGCACCGCCAGCTCATACAGCGTGGAGGTGTTCAGGATCGTATCGGCGTTTTCCTGGTACGGGAAGATCCACCGCTGCTCTCCGCTGCGCACGGAATCCCACATGGAGATCGTCCTCTGCACCGAGGAGCCTCTGGTCTCGTAATCCCGGACAATTCTGCGCAGAAGCCGCAGATAGCTGGTGGGGATCCGGTTGTGGTTGTCCAGGTTCAGGGGCAGCAGCGGGCTGACATAGAGCCGGAAAATCTTATTTGTGTCAATACCGTCGGGGACAAGCTCCGGGTTCAGGCCGTGGATGCCCTCCACAATGATGACGGAATCGGAGGTAAGCTTCAGCTTTTTGCCGTTCCACTCCCGCCTGCCGGTCACGAAATTGAATTCCGGCAGCTCCACCTCGCCCCCGGAAAGCAGGGCGGCGATATCCTCCTTGAACAGCGCCGTGTCGATGGTGTTGATGTGCTCCAGATCCAGCTTCCCGTCCGGGCCGGGGGCAATTTTGTCCCGGTCCAGATAGTAATTATCCAGGCTCATCAGGATGGGCTTTTTGCCGTAGACCCGAAGCTGGGTGGCAAGACGGTTGGCGGAGGTGGTTTTTCCCGAGGAGCTGGGGCCTGCCAGCATGACAACCTGGGCGTTTCTGGTGCTGATGGCATCGGCAAGCTGACCGAACCGCTTTTCGTGCAGCGCTTCATTGACCCGGATCAGCTCCCGGATTCCCCCGGTGGAGGTCAGTTCATTCAGATCGGCCACCGTTTCGCATTCCATCAGCTTTCCCCACCGCTCTCCTTCGGAAAAGACGCTGAAGAAGTTGGGCATAGCCTTAAAATCGGAGGGGCTGTCCGGATTCAGGTCATCGGGGTAGCACAGAATGAAACCGTTTTCCGCCCGGATCAGCTCCCAGACGGTGAGATATCCGGTGGAGGGAAGCATTTCTCCGTAGAAATAATCCGCGTAGTCATGGTAGTAATACTCATCAAAGGAATCGGTGTCCCGCCATTGCAGCAGGGCGGCCTTATCCAGCTGGGCATTGGCCAGGAAGCCGGCAATGGCATCCTGCCGTCTGACCCGGCGGCGCATCAGTGGGAAATCCTCGCGGATCTTTTCCCGAATCCTGATTTTCAGACGCTCCAGATCAAAGGCGCTGTCATCGTCCAGCCGGATGTAAACGCTGTTGCCGATGGTGCAGCTGATTTTCGCCGTGCATTCCGGCCACAGCTCCCCCAGAGCAAGGAAGACCACGAAGCACGCCGTCCTGGTATAGACATCCTTACCCGCGGCGTCGGCATAGCGAAGAAGCCGCACATGTCCCCCGGAAGCCTGCATGGCCCGGCGGACGGAGCTGCCGTCGGTTCCCGCTTCCCGTTCCCGGACGGGCACATAGTTCAGCGTGAAAACCTCACCGGCTATTTTGGCAGCCAGCGGACGGGACACCAGGCTGTCCGTGTCCATTTGTGCGTTCCGGATCAGCTCCAGAAGCGTCTGGCCGGACCGGGCGCAGATCACCTGATTGTCAATTGTCAGATTCATACAATCACCTCCTGTATTTGGAACAATTATATCATAAAAAACCAACAATGCAAATAGAATCCATCAAAAGCCCTGGATTTTCTGCAATTCAACGCCGTCATAGTAGTAAAGCAGAATCTGCGCGCAGGTCATTCCTTTTTCTGCCAGCGCATTGGCGCCATACTGGCTCAGTCCGACCCGGTGGCCGCTGCCCTTTACCTCGAAGAGAATTTGCTTATCGCGTATCTGCACGGTGAACATGGTGGATCTCAGATCCAGTTTCCGCCGCAGCTCCGTCCCGGAAAAGCGCCTGTCGCCGACACAGACGGAATAGACGCCGCCGCTGTCCGTATAGATCCAGTCCCGGAACCAGTTCTCCGGTTCGCCGGTGAGACTGACATGGAGGATTTCTTCCAGCTCGGCGGCGGACACGGTTTTGGTGGAGAAAAAACAGTAGGCCGTTTCCTCTCCCGGGCTCTCCTTTGCCGTGAGATAGGGATACTCCCTGCCCCATACGGCTTCGGCATCCTCCGTAAATCCGCCGGAGCAGGAAAAAAACGTGGCCTCAATGGGCTGTCCCTGAAAGGTCAGGATGATTCCCTCCGTTTTCCGCACTGCCTCCCGGACACGGATGAGATTATCCGCGTTTTGTGTCTTTGTTAAGTACTTCTCCGCGCAGATGTATCCCTGGCAGCATGCCGGGTCGGTGCATACCGCTCCGTCCGGATGCTTGCCGGATGCGTTTGTCAGCTTCCAGGCGTAGGTTCGGGCGGCAATGGCCTGGGCTTTCAGGGCTTCCGTTTCAAATTCCGCCGGCATTTCCGCCAGCACAACGCCGGTGATATAATGCTCCAGATCCATGACCATGGTTTGCTCCTCCGTCAGAACGGTCACGGGAATATAGATATGCTCCTGCTCCACCGGGGAAAAGACCGCCTGGCTAACGGATAACTCCCGCGGAAACAAAGAAATGGCCAGAAACAGCATGGTGCAGCAAAGGCAGATCGTCTGCAGCCCATGGTGAACGGATGACGGACAACGATACATGAAGTTCCCTCCCTTCCCAACAGCATATCACGGCAATGTCATGAAACCTGTCAAAAATGAAAGTGCTTATCGGGTTAACGCAGCAAATTGTAATTTGGCGCACTGGCGCGGCAGCGCCCTTGGCTCTCCCTTTGGGAG
>CALYTP010000044.1:0-13715 GCA_945486915.1 uncultured Clostridia bacterium
GGCTGACAGCTCTCCCAAAGGGAGAGCCAAGGGCGCTGCCGCGCCAGTGCGTTAAATTACAATTTGGCAAAGCAAATCCGCAGCGGCAGGAGGCAGCTTTCGCGATCGCAAATTCTTCCTTGTACATCTGTCCGGGATATGCTAAAATGAAACAAAAATAGAGCGTCAGAGCGCTCCATACGAGAAAGGATGGGATTTATGAAAGTATTGATGATCAACGGCTCCCCCAATGCCAAGGGCAATACCGCCATGGCCCTGGAGGAAATGCGGAAGGTCTTCGAGGCAGAAGGCATCGAGACGGAGCTGGTCCATGTTGGTCACCGGGACATCCGGGGCTGCATCGGCTGCCGGAGCTGCAAGAAAACCGGAAAATGCGTCTTCGACGATCTGGTGAACGATACCGCAAAAAGCTTCGAAGAGGCTGACGGCATTGTGGTTGGCTCCCCTGTCTACTATGCCAGCGCCAACGCCACCCTGGTTGCCTTCCTGGACCGGCTGTTCTATTCCACGCCCTTTGACAAAACCATGAAGGTGGGCGCCAGTGTGGTTGCAGCCCGGCGGGGCGGCCTGTCTGCCACCTTCGACCAGCTGAATAAGTTCTTCACCATCTCCGGCATGCCCGTCGCCTCCAGCCAGTACTGGAACAGCATCCACGGCGGAGCTCCCGGCCAGGCTTCCGAAGACCCCGAGGGTCTGCAGACCATGCGGGTGCTGGCCAGAAATATGAGCTTCCTCATGAAGAGCATCGCCCTGGGCAGGGAGAAGTATGGTCTGCCCGAAAAAGAGGAACATGTCTTCACCAATTTTGTCCGATAAGCAGCAAATATGCCCCATACCCACAAAAAAGGGGCTGTCTCACCAACGGAGTGAGGCAGCCCCATCATTTATTGCAGCTCTTTCTTTTCCTTGATCTGAGCCCGGAGGTGGACGCTGAGCACAGCCAGGGAGGTGGCCATGTTCTCATTCTGCACCAGAATGTGAGCCGGGACATCCAGATGCACCGGGGCAAAATTCCAGATTGCCTTGACGCCGCAGGCGATCAGCTTGTCGGCGGCCTCCTGGGCGTGCTCCGCAGGCACCGTGATGATGCCCATCAGCACCTTGTGGACCTTGCAGAAGTGTTCCAGCTTTTCCATGGGATAGATGGGCTGGCCCTCCTCGGTCTTTTCCATGGGCGGGTGGATATCGAATGCCGCCTGAATGTTCAGGCCGTACTCTTCAAAGCCGCTGTAGCCCATCAGCGCCAGACCCAGCTTGCCCGCGCCGATGAGCACGGCGTCGGTGGTGTTGTCATAGCCCAGAAACTGCTCGATATCGGCAATCAGGCTCTCCCGGAGGTAGCCGATCTTCGGTCTGCCGCCGTCGGAGACGATGGCCAGATCCTTGCGCACCTGAACCTCGCCCATGCCCAGGGCATTGGCCAGGCTGGTGGCGGAAATATGGGCAGGGGCATCCTCCGGCAGGTTCTTCAGATAGGCCAGATAGCCGGGAAGCCGCTTCAGAACGGACTTGGAAACCTTTTTTTCTTCCATTTTTATCCTCGAATCCTATATAGTATAAAACAATCGATATAAAACCATATCGATACAAAACTGTACCGAATTATACCACGCCCCACCCGGAAATGCAACTGCTTTTTTCCGCGTCACGCGCAATCCGTCTGCCTCAGCATCTCCTTGCGCAGCTTTGCCATGATCCGCTTCTCCAGCCGGGAGATATAGGACTGGGAAATGCCCAGCTTCTGTGCCACCTCCTTCTGGGTCAGCTCCTTCCGCCCCTCCAGCCCATAGCGCATCAGGACGATCTCCCGCTCCCGGTTCGGCAGCTCCCGCAGCGCCTGACGGAGGATGCACAGATCCACATCCTCCTCCAGCGGCCGCTGGATCTCGTCGCCGTCGGTGCCCAGAATATCCGACAGCAGCAGTTCGTTGCCGTCACAGTCTAAGTTGATGGGCTCATCCAGGGAGACCTCCGCCCGCATCCCGGATATTTTTCGGATGTGCATGAGAATTTCGTTTTCAATGCAGCGGGAGGCATAGGTGGCCAGGCGGATGTTTTTTTCCAGCCGGTAGGTGCTGATGGCCTTGATGAGGCCGATGGTGCCGATGGAAATCAGGTCCTCCAGGTTGGTGCCCACGTTCTCAAACCGCCGGGCGATGTAGACCACCAGCCGAAGATTGTGCTCCACCAGACGCTGCCGCGCCTCCTCGTCTCCCCGCTCCAGCGCCTCCAGAGTCTGCCGCTCCTCTTCGCCCTTCAATGGCGGCGGGAGAAGGTCGCTGCCGCCGATGTAATACACATTTCTGCCTGCCATCCTCCGAATCAGCCAAAAAATCATCATACAAACCCTCCCGCAAGTGCCTGATACGATTCTCCTCCCAAATCCCGGGGTGCAAAAGCCACGATCCCCGGCCTGTCTCTGCCGCCGATCTTCACGCTGGGAAAGCGCATGGCCAGCAGCAGCCCGGTCTGGGCGCCCACGGTCCGATAGGGGATCAGCCGCAGTCCCGGGAGCAGTCCTGCCTCCATGGTGGTCAGCGGATCGCGGAGCCTGCCCTCGGACAGCCCTGTCAGTGCCCGGGCTGCCTTTGCGCCGACGACCAGCACCCGCTCCCCGGTGACGGGGTCCCGGAGCTCATTGCCGGTGTCCATCAGCGCCGTCAGCTCCACCGTCTTCCCACCCCCGGATATCTTCACCGGTAAAAGGCGCCGGTTTGTGCCGAAGGCAATTCTGCCCACCAGGCATACCACCAGGGCGTACAGAAGCAGCATCCAGTCCGCTCCCCTGCCCACCGCCAGGGCCGTCCCGCCCAGCGCCATGGTCAGCAGCACGAATATTCCGCCTTTCTTCCAGGTTCCCCGGTTCCAGCCGAAGGCCAGCACCGAAATCCCCACAAGGCTCCCCAGCCGGAAGACCGTCCCCCTGAGAAAGCGCAGCCCCGGCAGCAGGCAGGCACCTGCATAGGCCGCTCCCAGCAGCGAGGCCGTCAGCAGATTGCCGGTTCCCGGATGCTCCATTGCCAGCCGCGCCGTCCCCAGCAGCAGAAGAAAATTCACCGCAAAGCTCAGCAGCATCACCGCCGCCATGGCCTCACCCCCCTCACGTGTGGTCAGTATAGCCCAGCTCCGGGAAGAACACCGTCGGTTTCCCCGGCCGCTGCCGCCGCAAGTTCCCGCAGCGTCCCGCCCGATTCCACCGCATACGCTCCGATGCCGTTTTCTCCTGAGAAAAAGAAGCCCCCTTTCCGTCAGGCCGCAAAGGCTGGTGACTGAAGAAAGGGGGCATTCTGTCATTACGGTGTTTGGGAGGGACGCTCCACGGAGCGGATGTTTTTTTCCGCTTTCTGCCGGGTTATCATCAGTTCATGGCCGCAGCCCATGCACCGCAGGCGAAAATCCGCGCCGGTGCGCAGCACAAGCCATCGTTTTTCCCCACAGGGGTGGGGTTTCTTCATAACCAGCACATCGTTCAGCTGAATATCCATGGATGTTACCTCTCTTTTTTCACTGCGTCCCAATACTGCCGGGAAGCCTGTTCCAGCTTGTTGGGGCCGAATTCGTAATAGTGTTTTCCCACCAGTGCATCCGGCAGGTACTGCTGCTGTACCCAATGGTTGGGATAATCATGGGGATAGAGATACCCCTGCTCCCGCTCCATGGTATAGCTGTCGGCGTGGACGTTCTGCAGGTGCCGGGGGAAGTCACCCCCCAGTCCCTTGCGCACATCTTCAAGGGCCGCATCCAGCGCCAGATGGGCGGAGTTGGACTTGGGCGAGGTGGCCATCAGCACCGCCGCATCGCCCAGAGGGATTCTCGCCTCCGGCATGCCCAGCATCAGCGCCATATCCACGCAGGCTTTGACAATGGGGATGATCTGGGGATAGGCAAGACCCACATCCTCGGCGGCAATGACCATCAGCCTGCGGCATGCCGACTGCATCTGTCCGACCTCCAGCAGCCGCGCCAGATAGTGGCAGGCGGCATCCGGGTCGGAGCCGCGGATGGACTTCTGCAGCGCGGACAGCAGATCGTAGTGGTTATCCCCGTCCCGGTCGGCCCGCATGGCACTCTTCTGGGTGACGGTTTTGGCATCCGCCAGGGTTATCGGAAGCGTCTTTCCCTCCGGGATCCCGGCGGAGAACAGCACCTCCACCGCGTTCATTGCCTTTCGCAGGTCCCCGCCGCAGGCTCCGGCAATGTATTCCAAAGCGCCTTCCTCCGGCGCCGCCGTCAGCGCCGTCCGCTCCTCCAGGAAGCGCACCGCCCGCTTCACCGCCTGCAGCGCAGCGGAGGCGGAAATCTGCTTGAATTCAAACACCGTGGAGCGGCTTAATATGGCATTGAACACATAGAAATAGGGGTTCTCCGTGGTGGAGGCAATCAGCGTAATCTTGCCGTTTTCTATATGCTCCAGCAGCGACTGCTGCTGCTTTTTGTTGAAGGACTGGATCTCATCCAGGTACAGCAGTACGCCGTTGGGAGCCATGAAGGTATCCAGCTGAGATACAATTTCCTTGATATCCGCAGTGGAGGCAGTGGTGGCATTCAGCTTGAACAGCGTGCGGTTGGTCTGTTTGGCGATGATATTGGCAACGGTGGTCTTACCCGTACCGCTGGGGCCATAGAAGACCATATTGGGTATGTTCCCGGAGTCGATGAGGCGGCGAAGCACCGCTCCCTTAGCCAGAATATGTTCCTGTCCGTAGACCTCATCCAGGCTCTGCGGCCTGAGAAGATCCGCCAGCGGCTGATACACAGGTTGTTCCCCCTCTCTGTTTCGTACTGGCTATTATAGCACAGTTGTTTGAAAATGCAAAGCCTTTTTCCGCACGGGATCAGCGCCGGGATTTCCGTTTTCGCTTTTTCTCCCGCCTTGCCTGGTACTGCCGCAGATATTCCAGCTGTTCCCGATCCTCCCGCTCCCAGTCCTTCCCCCGGGACGCTCCCAGAAGCAACAGGTACAGCGCCAGAGCCATCAGAACACAGATCCCAAAGAAAAGCAACCCCGTCCCCTCCTCGGTACAGGATATGCTCCCGGCAGAAAAATGTCCCTTCCCGCGCGGTAAAATACCCGCCCGGCCATTGTATTCCGTCAAAAAATGCCGCCTCAAATCCATGAGGCAGCATTTGTTGAATCGCGTTATTCATTTGAGCCAAAGAGAAGCCGCCGGGCATTCTTTGCGGCATAGGCCTTTGCGTCCCCGGGAACCAGGTCCCAGTTGGGTTTTCTGCTGTGCAGATTGTGGCAGTCGGTGCCGATGAGCTGAAACTGCCGGGCCTTCATCATGGCGCGGGCAGTTCTCCCCGTCCAAAAGCCGTCAAAGAAGGAGGCGTTGACCTGCGCCAGAATGCCAAAATCCCGGAGCTCCTCCCACAGCTGCCTGGGCTGTTCTCTGCGGTAGCGCTCGATGTGCGCCAGGACGATCCGCACGCCGCCGTAGCTGTGCAGGTCCATCACCGTGCGGAGCATCCGGTCATCCCAGTGGGAAAAGGGCATTTCCAGCAGCAATAGGTTCGTGCCCTCGATGCACAGCGAGGAAATGTCCTCCACATTGCCGATGCCCTCGAAATACTGGACCTCCGCCCCCAGCAGCAGCCGGGGCATACCCGGCTCCAGCTGCTCCCGCAGACGATCCCAGGCCCGGGAGCGTCTTTCCAGAAACCTCGCGGGGCTGTTCTCATCGGCATAGAAGTGGGGCGTCAGAACCACGGTGTCCACGCCCATCTTCCGCTCCAGCCGCAGAAGCTCCAGGCTCTCCTCCGTTTTCCGGCTTCCGTCATCAATGCCGGGGAGGATATGCGTATGAAAATCCACCATGCCGTTTCTCAATCCCGTCCTGTACCATCGCTCTTGCGGGGATGGGCATAGCCGTAGTTTTTGTAGGCATAGTTTTTGCCGTAGCGCTTGGAATACCGCTTGCTCTGCTGATCGGAATCGGACACCACAAAGCCCAGGATCTTGGCGCCGGAGAAGCGAAGCTGGCTCACGGCAGCGTCCAGAGACTTCCGGTCGCAGTAATTCTGACGGCAGACCAGGATGATGCCGTCCAGGAACTTGGACACGATCACGGCATCGGAGACCGCGGTCACAGGGGGCAGGTCCACGATGATCACATCGAAATATTCCCGCATGACCTGCAGGGTGGTCTCCATCTGGGAGGAATCCAGCAGCTCGGCAGGATTGGGAGGGATGGCGCCGGCGGCGATAACCTTCAGATTGGTGAGCAGTCCGGAATTCTGCAGCACCTCATTGCCGCTGCTCTGGCCCGCCAGAAGGTTGCTCAGGCCGGGAGCCTGACGGATCTTCAGACGCTTTGCCATCACCGGCAGACGCATGTCGGCTTCGATGAGGAGCACCTTCTTGCCGGTTTCCGCCATGGTATAGGCAATGTTGATGGAGGTGGTACTCTTGCCCTCGCCCCGCAGGGAGCTGGTCACACCGATGACCTGGCAATTGGAGGTCTTGGGCAGGCTGAAGGACAGGTTGATGCGCAGCAGCTTATATGCCTCTGCGGCGCCGAAGCTCAGGCCCTTGCCAATGGTTTTTTCCAGATCCTCCGCAGAAAGAACTGCGGGGCCATTCTTTTTCTTTGTATTCTTGTTCATATCCGATACCCCTTATTTCTGCGCCCGCTTATCGGTGGACTTGTAATAGTAGTCACCGTTTTTCGCCAGCAGGTCAGGAATCGTCGCCAGAACGGGCAGATTATAGGTCTTGGTGAGATATTCCACATCGTGGATCTGCTCATCCATCAGATCGATCACCACCACCAGCACGGCGGTAAGCAGTGCGCCAAGGATCGCGCCCTTCAGAGCATTGGAAAGATAGTTGGGAGAATCCTGTTCCACGGGGCGAACCGCGAAATCGACGATACGCACAGAGGAGCCGTCCACCACGGAGGCGATCTTATCCGGCAGCACGTCCACAATGGTGTTTGCCAGCATTTCGGCTTCCGCGGGGTCAGGACTTGTCACGCTGACGCGGAAAACCTCCGTACCGTTGACGGAAGCGGCCTCGATCATCTTCACCAGCTCTTCATAGGTATAGCCCACGCCGGAGCGCTCGATGACCTCATTCAGGGTCATTCTGGTCCGCAGAATAACGCTGTATGTCTCGATCAGGCTCTGCGCTGCCAGCAGCTCGCTGTTGCTGATGCTCACCTTGGTGCCGGCGACGGAGAGGTTGCTGCTGTTTACGTACATATAGGCGCTGGCCTTATAAAGCGGGGTAACAAACGCCTTGGTGGCGCCATAGAAGATGCCGCCGAAAATCACAGCCACGAGAATGATCACCACCGCATTGCGGGCCAGAACCTGGGCAATATGGAGCAGATCAATTTCAACTTCTTCTGTCTTCTTGTTTTCCATAGTACTCTTTTTCCTCTTGTGTCAGATCTTTCATGCATTCGCCGAATTCACCAAAGGCAGCACCCACCTAAGCGGTGTTGCCCAAAGAATTCATTTCTAATTGTACACCCTGCACAATATTTTGTCAAATACAATTTTCCCCTGTTTTAACCGGCAAGAACCATACTTTTTCATGAATTATTTGACTTTTCTATCATTTTCTCCCGTCTGTGGAAGCAGCTGCCAGCGCTTCCCTTCCAGGCAGTAGCCGCATCCGGGTTCCGGCTGCCACTGGTAGCGGTTTTTCCCCTCCCCGGGAAACAGGCTTTCCATGATGGCGGCGATGACGCCGCCGTGGGTGATGAGGACGGTATCCCGGTCTTCTTCCACCAGCGCATCCAGCCCTCGAAGCACCCGGGATGTCATGGCTTCTCCGCTTTCGCCGCCGGGCGGGACATTGCGTTCATTGTCCCCGGTGATCCAGGCAAGATAGTTTGGGTTGTCCTTCAGTTCCTCATAGGTGTGCATTTCAAATTCCCCGAAGTCGATCTCCCGGAATTCCCGGCGAATTTCATGGGGCACATTGCCAAAGAGGATTTCCAGCGTCTGCTCCGCCCGAAGCATTCCGCTGGTGAGAAACCGAACGCCCGAAAGGGCATAGCGAATGGACGCCAGCTCCTCCCTGCCCCGGGGTGACAGGGGCAGATCGGTGCTGCCGCAGTAGCGGTGCTGTTCATTCGCCATGGTTTTTCCATGTCGGATCAGATAGAGCACGCTCATTTCAGCCGCTGCTCCAGTCCGCAGAAGATCCTGCTCACCTGCTCCGCTTCGGATGTCAGATACCGGCACAGTCTGCCCGTGGCCTGCCGCCACTCCCGCTGATCGGCATCCACGGGAACCACGCCGCAGAATATGTCCTGACAGATCAGCACAGAATTCTGCCAACGCTCCCGGTTTGCCCGGAACAGCTCCGCAGGCTCCTTCCCCGCCTTTACGCAGGCGAAGGTGAATTCTTCGATTTTATCAATGCAGGGGGCGGAAAAGTCAATATTCCCCCCGGAACAGGTGAAAATATCCGTTTCCTTCAGATCAAAAGCGGAAATTGCAAAGTCCCGCTTTCCCTGATAGGCCCCTCCGATGATCAGCTTCATGGGTAACCCTCCCTGATTATTGTGCGATTGCCATGACCATGAGCCCTGTCAGCTCGCCCAGGGTGATGGCATAGCCGGAAATATCGCCGTTCATCCCCTGAAGGCTTCGGTAGCCCCGACCCACAGCGATGCATACGCCAAGAATTGTGCCCAGCAGCGCCAGTCCGCACCTCCACTCAAACAGGAATCCGGCAGCCAGGGCTGCCACCAGCATCAGCACCGGCGGGACGATGGTTTTCTTCTGCATCCCGGCATACTGGCTGGTGGTCATGGGCGGCAGAAGCAGAATCGCCAGCACACTGCAGCAGCGGCTGACCACAGGGATCAGAATCAGCGCCCGCAGATCCATATCCTGCCGGAAGGAGGCCGCCGCCGCAAACTGCCCCAGCAGCAGAAGCACCACGCCGATCACCGCAAAGCTTCCCACATGGGAGTCCTTCAGGATCTCCCGGCGGCGCTCCAGGCTGCGGCAGGAACGGACGGCATCCGTCACATCCAGAAAACCGTCCAGATGCATCCCTCCCGTCAGAACGAAGGGCAGCGCACACAGCGCAAAGGCGCGAATCAGCTCCGGAAGCCCCAGAATAACGCAGAGCCATCCGGCACCGAACCAGAGAAGGCCGATTTCCAGTCCGACGATGGGCAGACACAGCAGCATTTTGTCCCTGGCCTTTTCCTCCCAGCCGTGCCAGGGAAAGGGCAGCGCGCAGAACATGGACTGGCACATGCCCATTGCATACAACCACAGCTTCACAGCAATCCCTCCCCCTTGTGCACGATCCGGTTTCCCGCCGACAGCTCCAGAACCACGTCGCTCACCGCAGCGATCTTCCGGTCAATGCCCGCCAGCAGACGGCGGTAGGTTTCTGTGGTCTGGTCATAGCGGATGGCATCGGAATAGATATAGTCGCTGACAATGACGATGTTGTCAACGCTTTTTGCAAATGTCACGATATCATCTCCGCACCTCTCCCCGGCTACCGCATCCATCCGCCAGTCCGGCGGCAGGAACAGCTCGTTCATGAGAAGCGCCGTGGCGCTGTCCAGCAGAAAGCTTCCGTTCCGGTCCACCCGGTCCAGGCAGGACAGGATATCCCGGCCGCATTCCACGGTTTCAAAGCCCATACCCTCCCGGTCGGCAATGTGACGGCGGATGCGCTCCCGGTCTTCCTCGTCCACGGGGATCATGGTGGCAATATAATAGCGCTTCCCGCCCGCCGCCAGCTGCACCGCCAGCTCCTGGGCATAGGAGGATTTGCCGTTTTTGGCGCCGCCGGTGATGAAAACGATCATGTTTTCGCCTCCACGGAGAATTTATCGCCCTCCCGGATTTCATCGAGATAGCCGTCGTCTATCCCTGCCTGCTCAAAGGTCGCCATGTCGTTGATGATGGCGCAGGCAGCGCTGAGCACCTGGAACGCCAGAGGGCATCCGCTGCCCTCGCCCAGACGCATGCCCAGCAGGAAAATGGGCTGCAGCTCCAGCGCCTCCATGGCCAGCCGGTAGCCGATCTCGAAGGAAGCATGGCTGGGCACCAGAAACGGGCGCACATTGGGGCAGAGCCTCACCGCGCACAGCGCCGCCACGGCGCTGATAAATCCGTCGATGACCACAGGCCTTCGGCTGGCCGCAGCGCCCAGGAAGCCGCCGCACATGGCGGCAATGTCAAAGCCGCCCACCTTGGAAAGCACATCCACCACGTCGGTTTTGTCCGGCTGGTTCACAGAAATTGCCTTGCGGATGGCATTCTTTTTCAGCACAAAGGACTCGTCTGTAATGCCGCCGCCCCGGCCGGTGACCGCCTCCACATCGGCATCCAGCAGCACGGCCAGAATTGCCGAGGAGGTGGTGGTGTTGCCGATTCCCATTTCGCCGATGCCCAGGGCGTCCGCCTCGGTATGCATTGCCAACTCCGCGCCGGTGAGGATGGCGGTGACGGCCTGCTCCCGGGTCATGGCAGGGCCTTTGACCATGTTGGCGGTGCCATAGGCGATTTTGCGGTTCAGCACGGCGCTGTCCCGGATCTCGGCGTTCACGCCCACATCGCAGACGGTGATGCCGCAGCCAAAGTGCCTGCACAGGGTCGAAGCGCCGGTCTTTGCCCGGGTCAGGTTGATGGTCTGCATCTTTGTCACCGACTGGGGTGAGCTGGATACATTTTCCTCCACCACGCCGTTGTCCGCAGCGAACACCAGCAGATGGGTGTGATCCATCCGGTTATGCACCCTTCCGGTGATGCCCGCCAGCTGGATGGACAGCTCCTCCAGCCGTCCCAGGCTCCTTGGGGGCTTGGCCAGTTGCTCCTGGCGGAGGCGGGCGGCTTCCATGGCCTTATCATCCGGCCCGGTAATGGAAGCAAGCAGAGCATTCAGTTTTTCATTCATGGTTCCAGGACTCCTTTTTCGGTCAGCCAGCCGACGGCGCCGCCGATTTGGGGCAACTCCAGGGTGACAGTGGCGTGGGTAAGGGATTGCAGGATGGCCTCCAGATTCAGTGTGCCCTGATCCAGGGCGCTGTGGGTATCCGCAGAGCCGTCATTGTTGTGGACATGGGCATGGGAAAGGCAGTTGCCCCAGGTTTCGATCCAGTATGCCGCAGGGACTTTGGAATAGGCGTTTACATGGCCCAGATCCAGGCAGAGGGACAATCTCGGGTCATTCACCTGCCGGACAATGGAAAGCAGCATTTCCGGCTCCTCTTCCAGTACATTTTCCAGACATATTTTGTAGTTTCCCGGATTTTCTTCCAGAAATTGCTTCCAGAACAGCACCGACTGCTCCACGTACCAGCAGGGAAAATACAATCTCGGATTGTACCCGCCGTGGAGAATCACCTTTTCCGCCTGATACTGCTTCGCCAGCGACAAAGCTTGCCGGTAGCGGTATGCAGCCAGCTTCCTGGCCAGCGGGTCGATGGCGCAGGGAAACAGCTCGTTGAAGGGTCCATGGAGCAGCCGGCGGGACACGCCGCCGATCTGATGCCGCACCGCATCATCGGTTTCCGAAAAGAAGTCATCCAGATTGCTTGCGGTGCAAAATTCCGCGATCTCCACGCCCAGGCCGTTTTCCCGGGCAAGCTGCCCCGCAATGGGGTCGATGGTGGAGAGGAAAACCCGATTCCTGTTCAGCATACTACTCCTCCATCATTCCATACTTGGTCTGCAGCCGTTCCAGCTTGGCAAGCAGCGGGCGGCTGACGAAGAACAGCGTCAGCGCCGCGCCGATGCCGTGGGTGATGTTCACGGGAACGCCCTGGCCATAGATAATCAGGATATTTTTCTTTGTGAATTTCGTCAGCACAGTGAACACGGTGCAGCTGTCCAGCATGGGGCCCACCAGCAGCAGAATGGTCAGAAATCCGAAGGGTGCCAGAATCCAGGGCTTTCTCCATGCTTTGTGTTTATGGAAGATGAGGCCGGCAAAAAAGCCTCCGAAGCCGTAGGCAAACATCTGCCAGGGCGTCCAGGGTCCCTGCCCGAAGAAGAAGTTGCTGGCAAAAGCCGCCACAGCCCCCGTCAGAAATCCCGCCTCCGCGCCGAAGGCGATGCCCGTGATCATGATGATGCCGGTGATGGTCTTCAGATACGGGGAGAAGGCAAACACCACCCGGGACACCGCCGCCAGCGCCGCCATCACCGCCAGAATCACCAGTTCCCTGGCCTGGGGCCGCCGGGATTCAAACCGGAAGAAAAAGGGCAGCATGATCTCCATGACCACCAGGGTGCTGATGAGGTAGTAGGCCCGCCCTTTCATCTTCGTGCCCAGCAGCAGCGTCAGCGGAATCAGCAGAAAAATCACCAAAACCGAAAAAATGCCGGATTTTTTCATGTCTTGGCCTCCCGGTTCAGCCGGATCAGTCCGGCCACATCCGAGGCAGTCACCGCATTGCGGAAGACGCAACGGCTCATGCGGTTGGCGGCGGTGGTATAGAAGCTGTTGGAACCGAAGAAGCGCCGGGGAGTATCGGTGGTCAGCAGCTGACCGTCGAAGAACATACCCACCAGGTCGGCGTACTCCGCGCAGAATTCCACATCGTGGGAGACCATGACGATGGTCATCCCGGTCTTTCGGAGCTGTTTGAGAATCCCCGCCAGCTTGACCTTGAAGAAGCTGTCCAGTCCCTTGGTGGGCTCGTCCAGCAGCAGCAGTCTGGGATTCGTCAGCAGCACCTTGGCCAGCGCTGCCCGCTGCACCTCACCGCCGGAGAGGTCATAGGGGTGGGCATCCAGCAGGTGGTCAATTTCGCAGAGTCTGCTGATCTGCGTGATTTTTTCCTCGTCAGACGACATTTCCGCCAGATCCTCCCGCAGCGTCTGCTTGACGAAAAGGCTCTTGGGGTCCTGGGGCAGCATGGAAAGGCAGCCCTGGAACAGTTCCCCCTTACGGTAGCTTTGCTGCTTCCTTCCGAAGAGGGCTACGCTCCCCCTGTACAGCCGGCAGATGCCGCAGACCGCTTTCAGCGTGGTGGATTTGCCGGTGCCGTTGCCGCCGACGATGGCATAGAGGCTGCCCTGGGGCACGGCGAAGGTGACACCCCGCAGAATGTCCGGGGCATCCTTTTCGTAGCGGAACCAGCCCTCCTTCACCTCCAGAGCGGGAACCTTCCCCATGGGGAATTCCGCTTCCGGGGGCAGGGCGGTGATCTGCGGGGGTTCGGGGTACAGCTCCGTCAGCCAGGTTCTTCCCTCCCGAACGGTCAGGGGGCAATTGCCTTCAGCCTCCGATTCATAGAACGCGCGAACCGGGGCGGGCAGGGCAGGAAACAGCTGGCTGTTTTCGGCATAGAGCTTCTGCGCCACCTGACGGGGGCTGCCGTCGGCGGTGACCCTGCCGCCCTCCATAACAACCACATGGTCTGCCGCGTGGAACACATCCTCGGTGCGGTGCTCGGTAATCAGAATGGTGGTTCCCAGCTCCCGGTTAATCTTGCGGATGGTGTTCAGGAAGTCTGCCGCGGCAATGGGGTCCAGCTGGCTGGTGGGCTCATCCAGAATCAGCACCTCCGGCTGCATGGCCATGATGGAAGCCAGATTTAATAGCTGCTTCTGCCCGCCGGACAGCTCCGCCACCTCCCGGTGGAACCACGCCTGAATGCCGAAATAGCTGGCCATTTCCGCCACGCGAAGGCGCATGGTTTTCTGGTCGCAGCCAAGATTTTCCAGCCCGAAGGCCAGCTCGTGCCAGACCTTGTCCGTGACGATCTGGTCATCGGGATTCT
>CALYTP010000045.1:0-13618 GCA_945486915.1 uncultured Clostridia bacterium
CCCGGTAAACATTGACGTGCTCAGCCGGTTCCGCACCACAAAGCAGCAGAACCAGACCGTGCAGAATCTGAGAAGCGGAAACGTGGATCTCATCATCGGCACCCATAAGCTGCTGCAGAAGAGCGTACAGTTCAAAGACCTGGGACTGCTGATCGTGGACGAGGAGCAGCGCTTCGGCGTCAGCCACAAGGAGCGGCTGAAGGAGATCTCCAAGGGTGTGGATGTGCTGACCCTGTCCGCCACTCCCATTCCCCGGACACTGAATATGGCCCTTTCCGGCATCCGGGACATGTCCACCATTGAAGAGCCGCCCTCCGACCGCTATCCGGTGCAGACCTTTGTCACCGAATACAGCCCTGCCATCATTGACGATGCCATCCGCCGGGAGGTGGAGCGGGGAGGACAGGTCTACTATCTGCACAACCGCACCGAAACCATCGACCAGTGCGCCGGTGCGCTGCGGCGAAGAATTCCCGGCATCTCCATCGGTGTGGCCCATGGACAGATGGGTGAAGACGCCCTGGGGGATGTCATGCAGTCCATGGCCGACGGCGATATTCAGGTTCTGGTGTGCACCACCATCATCGAAACCGGACTGGACATCCCCAACGCCAACACCCTCATCATCGAAAATGCCGACCGGCTGGGTCTTTCCCAGCTGCATCAGCTCCGGGGACGGGTTGGCCGTTCCACTCGCCACGCCTATGCCTACTTCACCTACAAGCCCGACAAGAATCTGACGGAAATTGCGGAGAAGCGGCTGTCCGCCATCCGGGATTTCGCGGAATTCGGCTCCGGCTTCAAAATCGCCATGCGGGATCTGGAGATCCGGGGCGCGGGCAATCTGCTGGGCGCGGAGCAGTCCGGCCATATGATGAGCGTGGGCTACGATATGTACCTGAAGCTGCTGGACGAAGCCGTGCTGGAGGAGCGGGGCGAGGCACCCAAGGCGCCGGAATGCACCGCCGACCTGAATGTCACCGCCAATGTGGACAAGGAGTTTGTCTCCCGTTCCGAGGAACGGATGGATCTGTACCGCCGGATGGCTGCCATTCGCTCCCAGGAGGATGCCGACGATCTGCTGGACGAAATTGTGGACCGCTACGGCGAGCCGCCCAAGGGCGTGCTGAACCTCATCGACATTGCCCTGCTGCGGGCCAAGGCCAAAAAGGCGGGCATCAAAGATATCCGCCAGAAGAGCGGCGATGTGCTGTTTGTGCTGGTTAACCTGAATTTTGAGGCCGTCAGCGCCCTGTGCAACGATGCCGATTACAAAACCAGAGTCGTATTTCTGGCCAACGCCAAGGAGCCCACGCTGAAGCTGAAGCTGGCCACCGGCGTGGACAGTCTGAAACAGAGCCGGGTCTTCATTGACCGGTATACCCAGTACTGCCACTGAACCAAAGGAAGGAGATCCCGATGGAACATTCCGATGAAAATGCCCGGAAGCGGGCGGAGGCTGCCGCGGCAGTCACCGACTGGGATCAGGAGCTGAAGGACATCCGATCCCTCTATGAGCCCGCTCCCGTTCTGCCTCCAAAACCGGCGGCACCGGTAAAAAAGGCGCAGAAAAAGCGGCGTCCTGCCTACCAGCCTGCGCCGCAGTATGACCATGCGGTTTCGGAGAAGGAATCCTTCTTCTCCAGACACCGGGGAGCCTTGCTGATTGGCCTGTTTGTGCTGATTTTTGCGTTTCTGCTGGGTGTGCTGTGCTTCGCCCTTTCCAAACTCAAAGGCGACGAAAGCAAAGGCGACACGATTCTGAAGCATGTCAGCATTGCCGGTGTCGATGTGGGCGGGAAGACACGCGAGGAAGCGGAGCAGGCCCTCAGCGATCAGTTTTCCCAATGGGAAATGGTGGTTTGCGTCAACGGAACGGAACTGGTTCTGTCTCCGCAGATCAGCGGGGTCACGCTGGATATCCCCGCTGCCGTGGCCGAAGCCATGGAATACGGCCATGCGGGAAGCAAACTCGCTCAGCTGGAGGCCTATGCGGATTCCCTGTCCGGCAGCCATCACATCGGTCTTCTTCCCTATCTGGAGCTGAACCGGGATAGCATCCGCAGCCAACTGGACAGTCTGGGGGATTCCTTCCGGCAGTCGGCCCATTCGCTTTCCGGCGAAATCCCCGCTCTGAGCATCGACCAGCACAATCCCCTGGCACAGCTTCCCACGCTGGTGCTGGATCTGGGCTGCCCCGGTCAGGGACTGGACACCGACCAGCTGATGGCGCAGATTCTGGCGGCTTACGACGAAGGAAAAACATATGTGGAAGCCACAGCCCAGGTGACCACCCTGCTCCCCCAGGCGCTGGATCTGGATGCCGTCTACCAGGCGGTGTGCATGATGCCCACCAAAGAGAGCTACGGCTGTGACTTCGACATAGACAGCGCCAGAGCAGCCGTGGCAGCCGCCCAGACTGGCGACGTGCTGCGGATTTCCATGCGGTATGTGGAGCCTCTGAACGCCGATACCTCCGCGGATTTCCCGGATGTACTGGCCTCCTGCGACACGCCCCACAATCAGGATGCCAACCGGAACAGCAACATGGAGCTGGTCTGCCAGATGCTGAACGGACTGGTGATTCAGCCGGGAGAGGTGTTCTCCTTCAACGAAGCCGTGGGGGAACGGACCATGGAGCGGGGCTTCCTCTGCGCCTCCGTCTATTCCAACTACAGCCAGGCACAGCCTGTGGGCGGCGGTGTGATTCAAAACGCCTCTTCCCTCTACCTCTGCGCCATGCTGGCGGATCTGGAGATTCTGGAGCGGGAGAGCGCCCAATTCCAGCCCGGCTTTGTGGACCCGGGCATGGACGCCGAAGTTGGCTTCCCAGGCCCCGATCTGAAATTCCGGAACAACACCGACCACCCCATCAAGATCCTCTGCAGGCTGGACGAGAGCAACCTCTCCACCCAGCTGCTGGGCACGGACAACCGGGACTACTATGTCAAAATGGAGTATCAGATCTCCAATTTTGAATCCCCCATTGTCTATCAGGATGTGGCCGCCGGAACCTATGAAAACGGCGCGGTGATCCAGCGGGGTGTCAGCGGCGCCTATGTGCAGACCTACCGCTGCAAGTACAACACCCAGACCAACGAATGCATTTCCAGGGAGCCGGAGGCAGCCTCCAACTATCCCCCCACCCAGACCACCGTGGCCCGGGTGGTCAGCGCCCCCGAAGAACCCGCTGCGTAACCGGAACACAGTTCTGCCAGGCTCATTAACCACAATACAAAATCCCTGCCACTGGCAGGGATTTTGTATTGTGGATATTTCAGGAATTGGAGACGGGTTCGCCGTTGACGAAGACATTTACGCAGTAGTAATCGGCATAGTATTCGGTGCCGCCGATGTCATGGACATCGCAGGCATCCAGGCTCACATCCGAGCAGTTATAGAAGGATGCTGCACCGCTGCTGCACTCATAAATCTCCGTACCGGTGACATACAGGTTGGAGCAGCCCATGGCCCAGATGCCCAGGATGCCGCAGCCGTAGAGGCCGCACTGCTCGATATTGACGTTGCTGCAATAGGTCATCTGCAGCACGCCGCCGCTGCAATAGCCCGGCTCCATGGTATGCCCTGCCAGGAAGCCCCGGAGGATCAAGCCGTAGCAGTTTTCAAACCGCAGGACGTTGGCATAGCGGGGCGCTGCGGTGATGGTGACCTGATCCTTTCCTGCGCCCTCGATGGTCAGGCCGGACACGCCCTGGATCACCAGCTCCGGGCCGTCGAAGGTATCCTCCCAATGGTAGAATTCCGTGCCGAAGCCGCCGTAGTTTTCCGCCTGGGACAGATCGTAGACGCCGGGCTCCAGATAGATGACAGTGTCCCGGCCGATGGCCGCCAGGAATTCATCCACGGTGGAGACATGGATCTTTCCATCCACATCCGCTTCCGGCGCCACCGTCTCCGGTGCCGTTGCAGGCTCCCAGGTCACGGTACGCATGGACATATTGGCGATGTCTCCGGCGGTCAGCTCGGTTCTGTCTGCGCTGACCGGCGCCAGGTCGCTGGCAAAAGCCCCGGAGTTGCCGGTAAAGCGGCATTTTTCCACAGTGGCTGCATGATTGTTGCAGGTAAAGAGACTGGCAAAGCTATTTTCATGGACATCCAGACCGCCCAGGTAGACACCGGGACAGGAGGAATAAACCAGGCTGCCATACTCCGGGTAAATACCGCTGTTTTCAAACACCTCGGAATTGATGAAGGCCACATCCCGGGAGCCAGAAACCTCAAGCACGCCCATCCAGACCGTGCAGCGGTAGAACTTGCAGTTTTCAAAGAGGACATTCCTGCTTTCGCTGACAGCCACGCAGCCCTCGCTGCACTCGTAGATATCCGTCCAATCCACATGGACATTCCGGCAGCCGCGCAGGTCCACGCCCCGGATACCGCAGCCATACAGGCCGGACCGCACAATCTCCAGGTCGGAGCAGTCCTGGAACAGCAGGACGCCGCCCGCACAGCTGCCCTTCTCCGGGGTGTGGCCCATGGTGACGTCGGAAATGGTGATCCCAGATGCAAAGTCAAAACGCATGACATTGGCATAGCGGGGTTCCGTGACAATGCTGACGGTATCCTGATCCTCGCCGCGGATGGTCAGGCCGGACAGATCTGTGATGACCAGCTCCACGCCGTCATAGACGGATTCCCAGTGATACCACTCCCCGCCGCCCCGGGCATAATTGCTGGCCTTGGTCAGATTGTATTCCCCGGGAGCCAGGACGATTTCGGTATTTGGCGCGATGGCTGCCAGCAGCTCATCCACGGTGGAAACCTGGACCACATTGCTCCCGGCCTCCTCCGCATAGGCGGCAGTGCCGGAACAGAGCACCAGCACGCAGCACAACAGCAGCGCCAGGGTGATGAGACCATTTTTCATTTTTCGCATTCTGAATTCCTTCCTTTCAAGTCGTATTGCGTGATTTGAGCATAACATACAGCGTTTTCCCTGTCAATATAAGGGCAGGAAAATACAGGAAATCTTAAGAATGCGCAAAAAAGCTCCCTCGCCAAAAGATGACAAGGGAGCATTTTCTTATGTGCTTATCGGGTTAACTCAGCAAATTACCACCCAGCCAATGTAGGGGAGGCTATTAGCCTCCCGCCACGTGGGATAACTGCGTGTTTGGTTGAATGGTTCATTGTCCAGTTTTGTACGAATTCGCCCAACAAAGTACAGGATTGGGAAGCCCCACTGCGCGGGAGGATGATATCCTCCCCTACAATGGCTGGGCAAATGTTTTCACCAAATTACAGTTTGTCGAAATGCTGAGTCAAACCGATATGCACTTTTTCTTATTCCCATGGGAAGGGTTTGTTTTTCAGGACATTCTCTTTGATGTAACGGAAGGTCTCCTCCTCGCCCCGGTCCCGGAGCATGGTGAGCAGGTATTCCAGGCGTCGCAGGGTCTGCGGGTGCATCAGCAGCCGTTCCCTGCTCTTTTCCAGGTATTCCAGTTCTGCGCCGGGGCGATAGTTTTTGCCCTGATAGGTCATGCAGGCGGCGCGGCGGTCCATGACCATTTCCACCAGATACCGCCTGGGCATATCCACCGGCTCATAGCGATGGGTCTTGGGGCTCATATCCGTCCAGTATTCATAGTGGTGCCGGTTGCGGCCCTTGTGGTGCATCCAGGCCTCGCTGTAGCCCTTTTCCTCCCGCTCGGCGGCATTGGGACTGCGGGTGCCCTGGTAGTAATGGGCGCCCCGGAGAAACTCCGTGGGGGAGTATTTGGATAGATCGTGGGTCAGCCCCTGCCAGTAGAGGCCAACCCGGAAGCAGCCCTTCCGCACCAGCGCACGGTGATGATGGACGGTTTTGAAATGCTGCCACGCGCCCATGGCTTATCCCTCGGAGACCACAATCTCGGATACCTTCAGTCCGGGATTGCGGCGGCAGGTGAAATCGATGGCCCAGTAGCTGGAGAAGACCAGCAGGCTTCTGCCCCGGTAGTCTTCCAAAAGCTCCGCATCACTGCCCAGATTCAGATCTCCCAGCTCGCCGGGATAGCAGTCAATCAGGCGAATCTCCTCGTAGGGCAGTCCCTCCATCCGCAGATCCACGCCGTACTCATTTTTCATGCGGTACTGGAACACATCAAACTGCAATGTGCCGACGACGCCCACGATGACCTCCTCCATACCGGAGTTGGGGACCTTAAAGATCTGAATGGCGCCCTCCTGTGCGATCTGCTCGGTGCCCTTGACGAACTGCTTGCGCTTCATGGAGTCCTTGGCGGAAACGCGGCTGAAATGCTCGGGAGCGAAGGTGGGGATGCCGGAATAGGCGAACTTTTTACCGGGGGTGGTGATGGTATCACCGATGGCGAAGATGCCGGGGTCAAAAACGCCGATGACGTCGCCTGCGTAGGCCTCGTCCACGATCTCGCGCTCGGCTGCCATCAGCTGCTGGGGCTGGGACAGACGCATCTTGCGGCCGCCCTGGACATGGTAATATTCCGCGTCCCGCTGGAACTTGCCGGAGCAGATCCGCATGAAGGCCAGGCGGTCCCGGTGGGCCTTGTTCATGTTGGCCTGGATCTTGAAGACGAAGGCGGAGAAATCCGGGCTGAAGGTATCGATCTCGCCGCAGTCGGCCACCCGGGACAGGGGCGGCGGGGTCAGCTTCAGGAAGGACTCCAGGAAAGGCTCAATGCCGAAGTTGGTCAGGGCGGAACCGAAGAACACGGGGCTCAGGTTGCCCCGGCGGACCTCCTCCATATCCATTTCCCGTCCGGCGGACAGCAGCTCCACATCGTCGATCAGCTGCCGGTGCTTGGCCTCGCTGTCCAGAAGCTCCGCAACGTGGGGATCATAGAGATCCACCGCTTCCTTACTGGCTTTATTCTTGCCGGAGACGCCGGAGAAGAACAGCAGCTGGCTCTTTTCCCGGTCGTAGACGCCCTGGAAATCCTTGCCGGAGCCAATGGGCCAGTTCATGGCGTAGGTCTCGATGCCCAGCTCCCGCTCCAGCTCATCCAGCAGGTCGAAGGGATCCTTGGCCTCCCGGTCCATCTTGTTGACAAAGGTGAAGATGGGGATATGCCGCATGGCGCAGACCTTGAACAGCTTTCTGGTCTGGGGCTCCACGCCCTTGGCGCCGTCGATGACCATGACGGCGGAGTCGGCGGCCATCAGGGTACGGTAGGTATCCTCGGAGAAGTCCTGGTGGCCCGGGGTGTCCAGAATGTTGATGCAGAAGCCGTTGTACTGGAACTGCATGACGGAAGAGGTGACGGAAATACCACGCTGCTTTTCGATCTCCATCCAGTCGGAGGTGGCAGCGCGGGCATTCTTCTTGCCCTTGACCACGCCTGCCTGGGCAATGGCGCCGCCGTAGAGCAGGAATTTTTCGGTCAGGGTGGTTTTACCGGCGTCGGGGTGGGAAATGATGGCAAAGGTCCGCCGCCGGCTGATTTCCTGTATCAGATCAGACATATTATTATCCTCCAAAGTATTTTTCTGTTTTGCTTCGGAAGAATGCTACGTGGGAGCATACCGCATGGAAAAGTGCCTCCTAAAAAGCAAATCATACACAAACAGAAACATTTTAGCACAGCTTCCTCCGGTTTACAAGAGGATTCTGTCAAAAGGATCCCACTATGTGCATTTTTCCCGAAATCACGGATGCGGATTTCGTATTGTCTTTCCAAAATTCCCATGCTATAATACAAATACTACATAAGACAGGAGGCCCTGCCATGGCTGATGAAAAACAAACCGAGGAATTTGTGCAGAAATTCGGCCCCAAGTCCTCTGCCCATGCAGAGGAATCCGACCGGGAGCTGGCTCAGGCGATGTCCGATCTGGATCTGAAGATCAAACCGGTGCCCGAGGATTTCGTCCCCGGCGGGTATGCCGCTTCCCAGGAGACGGTGGACAGGATCCGTCCCACCGGACTGGAGGTCCCCATAGACGAAAGCATTCTTCAGAAGAAAGATAAAAAATCCCATCACCATCACCACCATCGGAGCAAATTCGCCTATTGGGTACGCCGGAACAGCAAAAAAATCATCGCCGCACTGGTGGTTCTGCTGCTCCTTGCCGTTGCCGCCGGTCTTCTGCTTTACCGCCGGAATGCCGATGCGCCCGGGAACAGACTGCTTTCCGGCATCTGCATCGCAGGTGTGGATGTGGGCGGTATGACCCGGCAGGAGGCCGTGAAGGCCATAGAAGAAGCCGTGGGCAGCAGCTACTCCGACAACGACATGGTCGTGATTCTGAACGGTCAGCGCCTGACGCTGCCGGCTGCCAAGACCCTGGCGTCGCTGAATGTGCAAAGCGCCGTGGACGCTGCCTGCAGCATCGACCGGGAGAACACCGTCATCAGTCTGCTCCCCTATCTGGGGCTGGACACCGGCTATATCAAGGCAACGCTGAAGGAAGCCGTCGCAGAGAGAAACACCCCGGTCACCCCCTCCGGCTATGCGCTGGAAGGGGAACGCCCCAAGCTGTCTGCAGAAGAGTTTTCCCAGGACGCCCCCTGCCAGACGCTGCTCCTCACCGTGGGCACTCCCGGCATCGCGCTGGATGCGGACAGCATCTATGATGCCGTTCTGGACGCCTATAACCGCAGACAGTTCCAGGTGGAGATTTCTTCTCTTACAGAGCCGGAGGCCATCGATCTGGATGCCATCCATGGGGAACTGACCATAGCGCCTGTGGAGGCCGTACAGGACCCCGAAACGCTGGAGGTCACCCCCGGTTCCTGCGGCTATACCTTCTGCCTGGAAGATGCCAAAGCGGCGCTGGCGCAGGCTTCCTATGGGGAAACCGTCTCCATTCCCATGGAATATGTGATGCCCCAGACGCTGAACATCGTCCTGGAATACCCCCAGAAGCTGGCCGTCTGCACCTCCCCCCTCAGCGGCAACGAGAACTACGACAGCAACATGGCTCTGGCCTGCCGCTATCTCGACGGCTGCATCGTGGAGCCGGGCAAGGTTTTCTCCTTTGATGACACCATGCCGCCTCTGACCGAGGCCAGCGGATTTGAATTCGCCCCTGCCCATGCGGATTACTGCATGTCCGAGTTCCGGGGTGGTGGTCTGGATCAGGTTGCCTCCACCCTGCACGAAGCGGCCATCTGCGCCGATATGACCATTCTCCAGCGCAACGTTGCCCACCACGTCTGTGAATACGTCCTGCGCGGAACGGAGATTTCCGTCATCGGCAGTCTTCAGGACTTCAAATTCCGGAACACCTGGGACACCCCCATCCAGATTCGGGCAAGGATCACCGAAAAGGAGCTTGTCATTTCCATTTTTGGTCAGGAAGAAACCGACTGGTACTGCGAAGTGGAATCCGTAAGTATCAGCACCAAGGGCTTCCAGAATATGCTGGTTGCAAAAAAAGCCGAGGATGGCTACAGCAATGAGGATGTTGTCCGCAACGGCATCAACGGCGGTGCGGTAAGAGTTTACCGGGTCTACGTGGATAAGCAGACCAATCAGGAAATCAAGCGGGCAGAAGAGCTGTATGTCTTCCTCCAGCCCGTGGACCGGCTGGTGGCGGTTGTAAACTGAGTCCCCCAAAAATATCTCGCACAGCTACGATATCTTCGGGTATCCAGGCTGTGCGAGTTTTTTGTATCGATTTGTCCTTTCTCCCGAAAACGCCCGTGCCCCGGTCTGACGAAACCATACGTTCTTGGTAATCCCCGCCTGTTACTTCGAATCCAATACAAAAAACAAGATGAAAAGGATTTCCCCGGCGGCGGTTTTGTGATATAATAAGCAAACACCGACTTCAGCAAAGGATACATACCATGAAAAAATCATACCCGCGATCCATTGCCGCATTTACCCTGCTGGGCATTGCACTGGCGCTTCTGGTCATCTGGAACATCAGCGCCGGAAGCGTTTCCATGTCCGCCGGAGAAATCGCGCGGATCCTCTTTCATCCCTCTGCGCAGATGAAAAGCAGCACAAATTACACCATTGTGCGTTCTCTTCGTCTGCCCCGGATTCTCGCTGCGGTGATTCTGGGCGGCGCGCTGTCGGTCTCCGGCTTCCTGCTGCAGACCTTTTTCGGCAACCCCATCGCAGGCCCCTTCGTGCTGGGCATCTCCTCAGGCGCCAAGCTGGTGGTGTCGCTGGTGATGGTTTTCCTGCTGAGCCGGGGGATTGTATCCGGTTCCGTGCTTCTCATTCTGGCCGCCTTTTCAGGCGCCATTGTTTCCATGGGCTTTATCCTGTTGATCTCCCGGCGGGTGAAAAATATGTCCATTCTGGTTGTCTGCGGCGTGATGATCGGATATATCTGCTCCGCCATTACGGATTTCGTCATCACCTTCGCCGAGGACAGCAACATTGTGAATCTTCACCAGTGGTCCCTTGGCAGCTTCTCCGGCATTTTCTGGGACAATGTGGCCGTTATGGCGGTCATCGTCGGCATCGCCCTGGTGCTGACCTTCCTCCTTTCCAAGCCCATTGGCGCCTACCAGCTGGGAGAGGTGTACGCCCGGAATATGGGCGTCAACATCAAGGCATTCCGCGTGACGCTGATTCTGCTGTCCAGTATTCTTTCCGCCTGCGTGACAGCCTTTGCAGGCCCCATCTCCTTTGTGGGCATCGCTGTCCCCCACCTTATGAAAAACCTGTTCCGCACCGCGAAGCCGATCCTGATGATCCCCGCCTGCTTCCTGGGCGGCGCTGTCTTCTGCCTGTTCTGCGATCTCATTGCCCGGACGGCATTTTCCCCCATAGAGCTGAGCATCAGCTCCGTGACGGCGGTTTTCGGTGCCCCTGTTGTGATCTGTATGATGATCTCCCGGCGGACAAAAGCCGCATCTTAGGAGGCTGTATGGAAGCGTACTATATTTCTACGGACAATATGGCTGTGGGCTACGGCGGTAAGGCGTTGATTGAAGACATCTGCCTCCATGTCCGCCGGGGAGAGATTCTGACCCTCATCGGGCCCAACGGCTCCGGCAAGTCCACAATTCTCAAGAGCATCATACGGCAGCTGAATCCGATCCGAGGCACGGTTTACCTGGACGGAAAGGCCATGGACCGGATGCCGGAGGCGGAAATTGCCTGGCATCTGTCAGTTCTAATGACAGAACGCATCCAGCCGGAGCTGATGACCTGTCGGGATGTGGTCAGCACCGGGCGATATCCCTACACCGGGCGGCTGGGGATCCTGTCCCGGGAGGACTGGAACGTCGTTGACGAATGCCTGGAGCTGGTTCACGCCGGTGAGCTTGCGGACCGGGATTTCTCCCAGATCAGCGACGGCCAGCGGCAGCGCATCCTTCTGGCCCGGGCACTGTGTCAGGAGCCGGAGGTCATCGTGCTGGATGAACCCACCTCTTTCCTGGATATCCGGCACAAGCTGGAGCTGCTGGTCATTCTGAAAGACATGGTACGCAAGCGCCGTCTTGCCGTCATTATGTCCCTGCACGAGCTGGATCTGGCCCAGAAAATCTCGGATTATGTGGTCTGCGTCCACAACGGCACCATCGAGCGCTGCGGGTCGCCTGAGGAGATCTTCACCTCGGACTACATCATGGAGCTCTATGGAACCACCAGAGGCAGCTACAATGCCGATTTCGGCTGTATGGAGCTGGAGCCGGTGCGCGGAGAACCCAAGGTATTCGTCATCGGCGGAGGCGGCAGCGGAATTGCCACCTACCGCCGCCTGCAGCGCAGCGGCACCCCCTTCGCCGTTGGTGTCCTGCAGGAAAATGATCTTGACTACCCCGTTGCCAGGGCACTGGCTGTGAGGGTGATCTGTGAAAGGAGCTTTGAACCGATCTCAGAGGAAGCCTTTCAGCAGGCTATGGACTGCATGACATCCTGCCGACAGGTGATCTGCTGCCTGACATCCTTCGGGACCGTCAATGAGAAAAACCGCCTTCTGATGCAGAAGGCAAAAGAAATGGGAATCCTGACAATATAATCGGAAAGGAGCAAATGTCCATGCCGCATTATGATTTTTTTCAAAACAGGGAGTGTGAATACTTTCCCTGCCACCCGGGGGCAGACCCGGAAAGCTTCAGCTGTTTGTTCTGCTACTGCCCTCTTTACGCCCTGGGTAGCCGCTGCGGCGGGCAGTTCACCTATACAGAAACGGGCATCAAAAACTGCACCAACTGCCTTCGCCCTCACCGCCGTGAGAATTACCAAGAGATCCTGAAGCAGCTCCGTCTTGTCATGGAAATGGCAAAGAAACAGGAAACGTCAGAAGAAACTTAAGAATTGAACCGATGCCTTTCTCTTGCATTTTCGCAGTCGCCATGGCATAATATCGGTATCTTTCGGAAAGTGTCCGCTTTCCATAACCCTGCAACTTCGGAGGAAAGGAAACATGAAAGAAGAATTGGAAAAAATGGCAGAAGCCGCCATGCGTACGGGAATTGACCGCATCCGTTCCGAAAAGGACAGACTGTTGGATGAGGTTGTCAGCCTCATGTCGGAACGAAAAGAGAAGAAAACATGGTCCGGTTATGAATCCATTCCCTCCGGTCATGCGTCCGATGATGTGATCCCCGGCTGCCTGGTGCTGGAGGGCGGTTCCTTCCGTGGCTGCTATTCCGCCGGAGTACTGGATGTATTCATGGAAAACGGCATCAATCTGCAAACCACCATCGGTACTTCTGCAGGTGCACTGCTGGGATATAATTATGTTGCCGGTGAGATCGGCCGGGCAGCCAGAGTCAATCTGGGCTACCGCCATGACTCCCGGTATTTCGGCCCCTTCACCGCCGCAAGAAACCGCGGCGTTGTGGGATTTGATTTTATTCTCAATGATATCGAGGAGGAGCTGCCCTTTGACAGGGAACGCTTCGACGATCCCCGTCGCCGGCTGCTGGTGACCGTGACCAATTGCGAAACCGGTCAGGTGCAGTACTGCGAAAAAGGCACCATGCCCGATTTCCAGAAGGCCATTCAGGCCAGCGCCTCCATGCCCTTTGTGTCGGAAATGGTCAGCGTGGGCGGAGTCCCCTGTCTGGACGGCGGTTGTTCCGTAAAAATTCCCTACCAGTGGGCACTGGACAACGGATTTGAAAAAATCGTGGTGGTGCGTACAAGACCCATCTCCTTCCGCCGTCCGGCAGAAAGCGCGCGGTTCTCCGAGCTTTCCGAACGGTTTTACAAAAACTACCCCAAACTCACAGAGCAGCTGCTGCGTCAGAGTGAGCAGTATAACCACGCCTGCAACGAGCTGGAGAAGCTTCAGGATGAGGGCCGAATCATGATGCTCTGCCCCTCCGGCTCCATTGTCGTTTCCACACTGGAAGGTGACATGGAAAAACTGGGTGCCCTCTATCTGCTGGGCCGCTGCGACGCAAAGCTCATGCTCCCGCAGTTGAAGCAATACCTTGGTCTGGATACCTGATTTCATGCAAAGAATGACGAACCACTGTACAAAACCATTTCGGTTTATGAGCAGGGTTCGTCATTTTGTTTTACCAAATTCAAAAATGCACCGTAACATTGAACAAAAGAATTCCACAGCAGAGTTTTAGCCAGAAAAAAATTCCACATTTCTGTGGAGCTTTGTGTTGGCATTACCTGGCTTCCCGGTAAGTGCAATGTATTGTCCTGCCGATAAAAAACACTCCGGGGGAGTGTTTTAGGCAGAAAAAAGCTCCACATTTCTGTGG
>CALYTP010000046.1:0-13272 GCA_945486915.1 uncultured Clostridia bacterium
GGTGCACGCTGTTCGTTACCCGGTTCCATGCAACGCACAGACAAATTACAATTTAACAAGGTTACTGTGCAAAGCCACCAAAGCGGCAGGGGGTTTCCCTGTCGTTTTGCTGTCCGTCAGCCTCTTTCCGGCGGGTTACATAACTCTGTATTTTCGGACTTTTTCAGCAGGATTCCGGTTCGTTTTTATTAATATTTTTTGAATTCTTTGGGAGAAAGCCGCATTTCGACACCAATAGCATTGACTTTATTGGCGAAATGTGTTACAATTCGGTTACATTGCGGCCGCAGGTATTCTGCGGCCAATGGAAAGTGGAGATAGATGCAAAATGATTGAATTTATTGATGTCGTGAAATCCTATGGTCACGGCGCACCGGCTCTGAACGGTGTGAATATGCAGATCGAGGACGGCGAATTCTGCTTCCTGGTGGGTCCTTCCGGTTCCGGCAAGTCCACCATCATCAAACTGATCACCGGTGAGCTGCGCCCCAGCTCCGGTTCCGTCCATGTCAACGGCTATTCTCTGGAGCGCATCCGCAAGCGTGAGATCCCCTACCTGCGCCGTACCACCGGCGTCGTGTTCCAGGACTTCCGTCTGATCCCCAAGATGAGCGTGTATGACAATGTGGCCTTCGCCATGCGCGTCGTCGGCGCCCGGGAGAAGGAGATCCGGGAGCGTGTGCCCTATGTGCTGGAGCTGGTGGGCCTGGAAAACAAGGCAAGGCGTCTGCCCGGCGAGATGTCCGGCGGTGAGCAGCAGCGTCTGGCCATCGCCCGCGCTCTGGTGAACAACCCCTCCACCATCATCGCCGACGAGCCCACCGGTAACCTGGACCCGGCCCGTTCCTTCGAAATCATGGCCCTGCTGCAGGAGATCAACAATCTGGGCACCACCATTCTGGTGGTTACCCACGAAAAGGATCTGGTGGAGCTGTTCTCCAAGCGGGTCATTGCCATTGACGACGGCGTTGTCGTCAGCGACGGAGAGGGGTACTACGATGAGACTTAACAATCTGGGTTATCTGCTGAAGGAAGGCTTCCGCGGCATCTTCCTCCACGGCTTTATGTCCTTTGCCGCCATCTGCGTGACCATCGCCTGCCTGCTCATCGTGGGCAGCTTCTCCATCCTGGCCTACAACCTGGACGTGATGGTGGAGGATCTGAATCAGACCAGCGAGATCATGGTGTACATCGACACATCCCTCTCCGATGCCGAGGCCAGAAGCGTCGGCACGAAGATCAACGCCCTGGACAACATCCTGCAATCCACCTTCGTCTCCCGGGAAGAGGCACTGCAGAATTTCATCAGCGACCACGACAACAACGCCGCCTTCAACGGCGTCCAGGCCGAGGACCTGCGCCACCGTTACGTGGTCACCCTGGAAGACAACACCCTGATGGAGCAGACCGACCAGCAGCTGCAGCAGATTCCCGGCGTGGCCAAGACCAACGCCGCCTACGAGCTGGCGGAGGGCTTCACCACCATCCAGAATGTGCTGCACC
Source organism: uncultured Clostridia bacterium (assembly GCA_945486915.1). Taxonomy (GTDB): domain Bacteria; phylum Bacillota; class Clostridia; order Oscillospirales; family Oscillospiraceae; genus Faecousia. The sequence goes on from CALYTP010000046.1 coordinate 1,504, forward strand.
TCGCCACCGTGGCTCTGATGGCCATGCTGCTGGTGATCTCCCTGCTGATTATTTCCAACACCGTCAAGCTGGCCATGTACGACCGCAAGGACGAGATCGCCATCATGAAGATGGTGGGCGCCACCAACAGCTTCATCCGTCTGCCCTTCATCGTGGAAGGCTTCACCCTGGGCATGGTGGCCGCCGTTCTGGCCTTCGGTCTGGAATGGGTTCTGTACGACACCCTGGTGGAGCGGATGGCTGCCGTGGATGCCCTGCGGCTGTTCTCCTTCGTCCCCTTCCTGGATCTGCTGATCCCCATGGTACTCACCTTCGGCGCCGCCGGCCTCTTCGTCGGCATCGTCGGCAGCTGGACCTCCATCCGGAAGTTCCTGGACGTGTAACCGCGCCCCTTGCATACAGAGAAATCAGGGGGTCTGCCCCGCAGGCTCCCAAGGAGCAACCTATGAAAAAATCACCCCTACTCCGGTCTGCGCTGGCTGTGATCCTGGCATTTGTCCTGGTCCTGGCCGCCGTTCCCCTGCCCGCCTCCGCCGCCACCACCTCGGAAATCAAAGAGGAGATTGCGGATCTGAAGGTGGAAAACGCCATCATTCAGGCGCAGATCGACAGCATCCAGTCCCAATACAATGCCAACGCCAGCGAGATTTCCGCACTGGTGGCGAAAAAGGACGCCGTGGATCAGGAGATCGCCCTCCTGCACCAGCAGATTCTGAACACCAACGAGCAGCTGATCATCTACGGTCAGCTCATCGCCGATGCTCAGGATTCGCTGGAGGCATCCAAGGATTGGCTCACCGAGCTGAACCTGCAGTATAAGGAACGCATCCGGGCCATGGAGGAACAGGGCGAGATCACCTACTGGCAGGTCATCTTTGAAGCCAACAGCTTCATGGATCTGCTGGACCGGATGGACATGGTGGATGAAATCGCCATGGCCGACACCCAGCGCCTGCTGGATCTCCAGGTGGCAGCCGCCAGAGTGGAGGAAAACCAGCGGATCCTCGCCGAAGAGATGGCCGATCTGGAGGAGACCCGCCAGCTGCTCACCCAGAGCGAAGCCGCGCTGGAGATCAAGCGCACCGAATCCGACGATATCCTGCGCCAACTGCTGGAAAAGCAGGAGGAATTCCAGGTCCTGCTGGACGAATCCGAAAGTCTTCAGGACGCGCTGATGAACGAAATCGCCCAGAAGCAGAAGGAGCTTCAGCAGGCGCAGTACAAGGAAGAGCTGGTGAAGCTGGCCCTGAAGGGACAAAATCCCCCCTCCAACGCCACCTGGATCGAGCCCGTTTCCGGCTACACCATCACCAGTGCCTTCGGCTACCGCAAGGCTCCCACGAAGGGCGCCTCCACCTACCACCAGGGCGTGGACATGGCCTGCCCCACCGGCACACCCATCTATGCCACCAGAAGCGGCACGGTCACCAAGGCCGCCTACCAGGCAGGCGGCGCGGGCTACTATGTCTCCATCAGCCATGGAGACGGCTTCGCCTCCATCTATATGCATATGACCCGGTATGTCGTCTCCGCCGGTCAGAGCGTGACCCAGGGGCAGCTCATCGGGTATGTGGGCAGCACCGGTGTCTCCACCGGCCCGCATCTTCACTTCGGCATTTCCTACGGTGGTACTTATGTAAACCCCATGGCATACATTTAATAAGGAGCAACCAATGAACAAGCGTAAAAGAATGGTATCCATCCTGGCAGGCATCATGGCGGCAATCATGATCCTGTCCCTGATTTTCAGCATTCTCCCCACCCACGTCAGTGCCGCATCCTCCAGCGAGATCCGCAAGCAGATCAACGCCCTGAAGGACGACCGGGAGGAAATCAAAACCAAGATGGCCGAGCTGCAGGAGCAGTATGAGGCCAACTCCGATGACATCCGCGCCATCGTGGCCAGGAAGGATGTCATCGATCAGGAGATCGGCCTGCTGCATCAGGAGATCATCAACATCAACGAGCAGATCTCCGCCTACAATGTACTCATCGCCGACCGACAGGATGAGCTGGACCGGGCAGAAACCAGGTTTGAAGACCTGAACGACGACTGCAAGGTCCGCATCCGCGCCATGGAAGAGGAGGGCACCCTGAGCTACTGGGAAGTGCTCTTCAAAGCCAACAGCTTTGCCGACCTGCTGGACCGGCTGAACATGGTGGAAGAGATCGCCGCCTCCGACACCGAACGCCTCCAGGAGCTGACCGACGCGGCCAACCGGGTCGCGGCCGTTCAGGACGAGCTTGCCAATGAAAAGGCGGAGCTGGAATCGGCAAAGGCAGAGCTGGACGCCGCCCAGGTCTCGCTGGATGAAAAGCGCGAAGAGGTGGACGCGCTCTTCGCCGAAATGATGCAGCGGGCAGCGGAAATGGAACAGCTCCAGAAGGATCTGGAGCAGGAAGAGGCCGACCTTCTGGCAACCATCGCCCAGAAGGAGCTGGAATACACCGAGGCCAAGGAGCTGGAGTGGATCCAGTACATGATGACCTACACCACGGTTCCCCCCACCACCCAGGCTCCCGTCAACGGCGGTGACAGCTCCGGCGGTGACAGCGGTAACTCCGGCGGCACCTCCTCCGGCAGCACCGGAAGCTCCGGCGGCAGCAATGTCAACGTGGGCAGCTCCTGGATCGTGCCCTGCAGCTACAACTCCATCTCCAGCCCCTTCGGCTTCCGGGAATCCCCCACCGCAGGCGCGTCCACCTATCACCAGGGCGTTGACCTCCGGGCTCCTGCCGGAACCCCCATCTACGCCTCCCGGGGCGGCACGGTCACCGTTGCCACCTACGGCTCTGCGGCGGGCTACTACGTCACCATCAACCACGGCGACGGATACTCCTCCGTGTACATGCATATGACCAGCTACACCGTTTCCGCAGGTCAATCGGTGAGCCAGGGACAGCTCATCGGCTATGTGGGCAAAACCGGCGTTGCCACCGGCAACCACCTGCATTTCGGCATCGCCTACAACGGTGCCTATGTGAATCCCTGCAACTATGTTGCGCTTTATTAACCGGCTGTAAGCCAACCAAACCTTTGCCCACAGCGGTTTGCGCTGTGGGCAATTCCGGATTTCGGGGGATATCTCTATGAAAAAACTGTTTCACATTCTCACCTATGTGCTGGTATTTCTGGTGGGCTTCGCCGCAGCCATGAGCATTTTCACCTTCTTCGGCACCCCGGCCAGAAAGCTGGGTCAGCTGGAGCAGCTGATCACCCAATGCTTCATCGGGGAGGCCGACACCAAGGTCATGGAGGACTATGCGGCTTCGGCCATGGTCTCCTCCCTGGGCGACCGGTGGAGCTACTATGTCACCGCGGAGGACTATGACACCCTGCTGGAGCAGCAGGAGAACGCCTACGTGGGCATCGGCATCACCATCATCGCCGACGAGGAGGAAGTGGGCTTCCGGATCATGGCCGTGCAGGAAAACGGCACCGCCCGGGAAGCGGGCCTTCAGGTGGACGACCGGATCATCTCCGCCGACGGGCAGAGCATGGAAGGACTTACCGTGGAGGAGCTGCGAAATATCGTCCGGGGAAAGGAAGGCACCACCGTCCATCTGGTGGTGGTCCGGGGGGAGCAGGAGCTGGAATTCGATGTCAAGCGGGCAAAAATCCTCACCGATGTGGTAACATGCCAGCTGCTGGATGACGGCATCGGGCTCATCACCATCGCCAATTTCGACTCCCGGTGCGCCAACGAATCCATCGCGGCCATTGAATCCCTCCGGGTACAGGGGGCCACTTCCCTGATCTTTGACGTCCGGAACAACCCCGGCGGCTATGCCCATGAAATGGTGGAGCTTCTGGACTACCTGCTGCCCGAGGGCGACCTGTTCCGCACGGTGGACTACAAGGGCAGCGAAAGCGTGGATCGATCCGATGCGTCCTTCCTGGATATGCCCATGGTGGTGCTGTGCAACGAGGATTCCTACTCCGCTGCGGAATTCTTCGCCGCCGCGATTCAGGAGTACGAAGCGGGCACCGTCATCGGTATGCCCACCTGCGGCAAGGGCTATTTCCAGTACACCTACCGGCTCTCCGACGGCTCTGCGGTGGGGCTTTCCGTGGGCAAGTATTTTACCCCCAGCGGCAAGAGCCTGGCCGACGTGGGCATCCAGCCGGATATCACCGTGGAGGTGGATGACGACACCTACGCCAAAATCTACTACGGCCAGCTGGATCCCATGGAGGACCCCCAGATTCTCGCCGCTATAGATGTACTGAAGTAACCATCGGAGAGATTGGAGAGTGGAGAGTGAAGATCAGGAAATCGCTTTCTCTTCACTCTTCAATCTTCAATCTAACAATAAAACCGCTGTCCGTTTCCGGGCAGCGGTTTTTGTTGGATCAGTTGGCGGTGTTCTCGATCTGGTCATCGGTGAGGCGGCACTCGGGAGTGACGCCGGGCTCGTAATCCCGGTACGCCATCAGGCCGGAGCCTGCGGGGATCAGCTTGCCGATGATGACGTTCTCCTTCAGGCCCACCAGATGGTCAACCTTGCCCTTGATGGCGGCGTCGGTGAGGACCTTGGTGGTCTCCTGGAAGGATGCGGCGGACAGGAAGGAATCGGTGGCCAGGGAGGCCTTGGTGATACCCATGAGGACGGCTTCCTTCTCGGCAAGCCGCAGCTCGGTCTCACCGGCGTCGATCCGGGCCTGGATCTCTGCGTTGGCGTCCTCATACTCGAAGACATCCACCACAGCGCCCTCCAGCAGCCGGGTATCGCCGGGATTCAGCACCTTGACCTTGCGCATCATCTGGCGGATGATGACCTCGATGTGCTTATCGTTGATTTCAACGCCCTGCTGGCGGTACACAGCCTGGACGGACTGCACCAGGTAATCCTGGACAGCTTCCACGCCGGAAATCCGCAGAACATCCTGGGGGTACAGGGCGCCGTCGGTGATGGGCTCGCCCTTCTGGACAACCTTGCCGTGGGTGACCTTCAGGCCAACGGAGTAAGGCACGTTGTAGACCTTGACCTCGCCGTCCTCGGCGGTAACCGTGATGTTACGCAGGGCGGTACGATGGGTATCGTCGATGGAGACAACACCGGTGATCTCGGAGATCTGGGCCATCTTCTTAGGACGGCGTGCCTCGAACAGCTCTTCAACTCGGGGCAGACCCTGGGTGATATCGTCACCTGCAACGCCGCCGGAGTGGAAGGTACGCATGGTCAGCTGGGTACCGGGCTCACCGATGGACTGTGCCGCGATGATGCCGACGGCCTCGCCCAGGTCCACTTCCTTGGAGGTGGCCAGGTTCATGCCGTAGCAGCGGGCGCAGACACCGCTTCTTGCGCGGCAGCCCAGAATGGTGCGGATATAGATCTTATCGATGCCGTGGGCCTCGAACTTGGCGGCATCCTCGGGCATCATCATGACGTCCTTGGAGTGCAGCAGCTCGCCGGTGATGGGAGAAATCACATCATTGACGGGATAGCGGCCGCGGATGCGGTTGCCGAAGGTGTCGATGACGTCGCCCTTCTGGATGACGGCGCCCACCCAGATACCGTTGGTGGTGCCGCAGTTCTTCTCGCGGATGATGACCTCCTGGGAGACATCCACCATTCGGCGGGTCAGGTAACCGGAGTCGGCGGTACGCAGTGCGGTATCGGTCATGCCCTTACGCGCGCCTCTGGAGGAAATGAAGTACTCCAGAACGGAAAGGCCCTCACGGAAGTTTGCCTTGACGGGGATCTCGATGGTACGGCCCGCGGTATCCGCCATCAGGCCGCGCATACCGGCCAGCTGACGGATCTGAGCCATACTGCCTCGGGCACCGGAGTCAGCCATCATGTAGATGGGGTTGAACTCGTCCAGGTTGCCCTGCAGGGCGTTGGTGACATCGGCAGTGGTGCGCTCCCACTGCTCAACCACCAGACGGTAGCGCTCGTCGTTGGTGATGAAGCCCTGGCGGTAGAAGTTTTCGATCTCCACGACCTTGCCTTCCGCTTCCTTGACCAGCTCATACTTGATGGCAGGAACCACCATGTCGGCGATGGACACGGAGATGGCGCCCTTGGTGGAGTACTTATAGCCCAGAGCCTTGATGCGGTCCAGCATCTCGGTGGCGATGGTGAAGCCGTGCTTGCGGATGCACTTGTCGATGATCTTGCCCAGCTGCTTCTTGCCCACCAGGAAGCCGACCTCCAGATCGAACTCATGGCCGGGGACGCTGCGGTCCACGAAGCCCAGGTCCTGGGGGATGGGCTCGTTGTAGATCAGGCGGCCCACAGTGGCATCGATGATGCGGTACTCCATTTTGCCGTCGATCTCCTTGCCGTAGCGGACGCGGATGGGAGCGTGCAGGCCGATGCCGCCGTCGGCATAGGCAGCGATGGCTTCCTCGGTGCTGGAGTAGTTGTGGACAGGACGGAACTTTGCGGTGGCCTTGCCCACGGCACTGGCGGCCTTATTGGCGGCCAGGAATTCGTCGGCGTCCACGATCTCGCCCACGGGCAGGTTGGTATCACCGGCGTCGGTGACGAAGACGGTCTCGGCGCCCTTCTCGGCCTTGCCCAGACGGGTATAGGTCAGGTAGTAGGCGCCCAGAATCATATCCTGGGTGGGCACGGTGACGGGCTTGCCGTCCTGAGGCCGCAGCAGGTTGTTGGCAGACAGCATCAGCATTCTGGCCTCGGCCTGGGCCTCGGGAGACAGGGGCACATGGATTGCCATCTGGTCGCCGTCGAAGTCGGCGTTGAATGCGGTACAGCAAAGCGGATGCAGCTTCAGGGCGCGGCCCTCCACCAGGATGGGCTCAAAGGCCTGGATACCCAGACGGTGCAGGGTGGGTGCGCGGTTCAGCATGACAGGACGGTCCTTGATGATCTCGTCCAGGGCGTCCCAGACCTCGGTCTTGCCCTTATCGATCATCTTCTTGGCGGACTTGATGTTGCTTGCCAGACCGTCGGACACCAGCTTCTTCATGACGAAGGGCCGGAACAGCTCGATGGCCATTTCCTTGGGCACGCCGCACTGGTACAGCTTCAGCTCGGGGCCGACGACGATAACGGAACGGCCGGAGTAGTCAACGCGCTTGCCCAGCAGGTTCTGACGGAAGCGGCCCTGCTTGCCCTTGAGCATATCGCTCAGGGACTTCAGTGCGCGGTTGTTGGCGCCGGTGACGGCACGGCCGCGGCGGCCGTTGTCGATCAGGGCGTCCACAGCCTCCTGCAGCATCCGCTTCTCGTTGCGGACGATGATGTCGGGGGCGTTGAGCTGGATCAGCCGCTTCAGACGGTTGTTGCGGTTGATGACCCGGCGGTACAGGTCGTTCAGGTCGGAGGTGGCGAAGCGGCCGCCGTCCAGCTGAATCATGGGGCGGATATCGGGCGGGATCACAGGCAGAACGTCCATGACCATCCAGCTGGGCTTGTTGCCGGACTCCCGGAAGGCCTCCACGACCTCCAGGCGCTTGACAAGGCGCATCTTCTTCTGGGTGGAAGCGGTCTTCAGCTCGTCGCGCAGCTGCTGGGAGAGCTGATCCAGGTCGATCTGCTCCAGCAGCTCCTTGACAGCCTCGGCGCCCATGCCGGCCTTGAAGTCATCCTCGTACTTCTCGCGCATATCCCGGTATTCCTTTTCGGTGAGCACCTGGTTTCTGGCCAGAGGCGCGTCGCCGGGATCGGTGACTATATAGGCGGCGAAGTACAGGACCTTCTCCAGAACCTTGGGGCTGATATCGAGGATCAGGCCCATGCGGGAGGGAATGCCCTTGAAATACCAGATGTGGCTGCAGGGAGCGGCCAGCTCGATGTGGCCCATGCGCTCACGGCGAACCTTGGCCTTGGTGACCTCGACGCCGCAGCGGTCGCAAATCTTGCCCTTGTACTTGGTCTTCTTGTACTTGCCGCAGTGGCACTCCCAGTCCTTCTGGGGTCCGAAGATGCGCTCGCAGTACAGGCCGTCACGCTCGGGCTTCAGCGTGCGGTAGTTGATGGTCTCGGGCTTCTTGACCTCGCCGTAGGACCACTGCCGGATCATTTCCGGAGAAGCGATGCCGATCTTAATGGCATCAAAGGTGGCATTTGCCATGTTACGCCTCCTTAGTCTTCAAAGGTCTCGACGTCGGAATCTTCCGAATCGCCGAAAATATCCATAATATCTTCAGGGCTGTCCTCATCGATCACGAAGCCCTCGTCCAGCACCTCGTTGGTATCGCCGACCACCAGCTCACTGCGGTCATCGGAGGCGTAGACGATCTCATCGTCATCGTCGTCCTCCTTCAGTTCGATCTCCTGGCCGTTTTCATCCAGCACGCGGATATCCAGGCACAGGGCCTGCAGCTCCTTGACCAGAACCTTGAAGGATTCGGGCACGCCGGGCTTGGGGATGTTGGCGCCCTTGACGATGGCCTCGTAGGTCTTCACGCGTCCGGTGACGTCGTCGGACTTGACGGTGAGGATCTCCTGCAGGGTGTAGGCAGCGCCGTAAGCCTCCAGGGCCCAGACCTCCATTTCGCCGAAACGCTGGCCGCCGAACTGGGCCTTGCCGCCCAGAGGCTGCTGGGTGACCAGAGCGTAGGGGCCGGTGGAACGGGCGTGGATCTTATCATCAACCAGATGATGCAGCTTCAGGTAGTAGGGATAGCCGACAGTGACCAGATTGTCAAAGGGCTCGCCGGTACGGCCGTCATACAGGACGGTCTTGCCGTCCTCCCGCAGGCCGGCCAGCTTCAGGGTCTCGCGGATGTCCTTTTCGTTGGCGCCGTCGAACACAGGGGTGGCCACATGCCAGCCCAGAGCCCGGGCCGCGTAGCCCAGATGGACCTCCAGCACCTGACCGATGTTCATACGCGAAGGCACGCCCAGGGGGTTCAGAACCACATCCAGGGGGGTGCCGTCGGGCAGGAAGGGCATATCCTCCTCGGGCAGAACCCGGGAAACGACACCCTTGTTGCCGTGACGACCGGCCATCTTATCGCCCACGGAGATCTTTCTCTTCTGGGCAATATAGACGCGGACGGACTTGGTGACGCCGGGGGCCAGCTCGTCGGAGTTCTCCTTGGTGAAGACCTTGACATCCACAACGATGCCGCTCTCACCATGGGGCACCTTCAGAGAGGTGTCGCGGACTTCCCTTGCCTTCTCGCCGAAGATGGCCCGCAGCAGGCGCTCCTCGGGGGTCAGCTCGGTCTCGCCCTTGGGGGTGACCTTGCCCACCAGATAATCGCCGGAGTGGACCTCGGCGCCGATGCGGATGATGCCGTTCTCGTCCAGATCCTTCAGGGAATCCTCGCCGACGTTGGGGATATCCCGGGTGATTTCCTCGGGTCCCAGCTTGGTATCCCGGGCCTCGGTCTCATGCTCCTCGATGTGGATGGAGGTGAAAACATCCTCCCGGACCAGGCGCTCGTTGAGCAGGATGGCGTCCTCGTAGTTGTAGCCTTCCCAGGTGACGAAGCCGATGAGCACATTCTTGCCCAGGGCCACCTCACCGCCGGAGCAGCTGGGGCCGTCGGCAATGATCTGCTCGGCCTCCACACGCTCGCCCACCACCACGTTGGGGCGCTGGTTGATGCAGGTGCCGGCATTGCTGCGGGCGAACTTGGTCAGGCGGCAGGTTTCGGTCTCGCCGTCGTCATAGCGCAGGGAGATCTGGTCGGCGGAAACTGCGGTGATGACGCCGGACTTCTTTGCCTTGATGCAGACCTCGCTGTCCACGGCGGCCTTGTGCTCGATGCCGGTGGCAACGACGGGAGGCTCGGTGGTCAGCAGGGGCACGGCCTGACGCTGCATGTTGGCGCCCATCAGGGCACGGTTGGCGTCGTCGTTCTGCAGGAAGGGAATGAAGGAGGTGGCGATGGAGATCATCATTCTGGGAGACACGTCCAGATAGTCGATGACGTTGCGGTCCACCTCGATGATCTCGTTGCGGTGACGGCAGGTGATACGGGCGTTGGCCAGGCAGCCGTTCTCATCCAGAGGCTCGTTGGCCTGACCGACGTAGTAATCGTCCTCCACGTCGGCGGTCATATACTCCACTTCCTTGGTGACGAAGCCGGTGGCCTTGTCCACCTTGCGGTAGGGAGCCTCCACGAAGCCGTACTCATTGATCTTGGCAAAGGTTGCCAGGTAGTTAATCAGGCCGATGTTGGGACCTTCGGGGGTCTCGATGGGGCACATACGCCCGTAGTGGGTGTAGTGAATATCGCGGACATCGAAGGAAGCGCGGTCACGGCTCAGACCGCCGGGGCCCAGAGCGGACAGACGGCGCTTGTGGGTCAGCTCAGCCAGGGGGTTATTCTGGTCCATGAACTGAGACAGCGGGGAGGAACCGAAGAATTCCTTGATGACAGCGGTGACAGGGCGGATGTTGATCAGGCCCTGGGGGGTGACGGACTCCAGATCCTGGGTGGTCATGCGCTCGCGGATGACCCGGTCCAGACGGGAAAAGCCGATGCGGAACTGGTTCTGCAGCAGCTCGCCCACGCAGCGCAGGCGGCGGTTGCCCAGATGGTCGATGTCATCGGGGGTGCCGATGCCCATGGCGACGCAGTTCAGGTAGTTGATGGAGGCCATGATGTCATCGACGATGATGTGCTTGGGGATCAGGTCATCCATGCGGTCGGCGATGGCAGCCTTCCAGCCGTCGGCGGGGACGGTTTCCAGCATTTCCCGCAGGACGGAGAACCGGACCTTCTCCTTGATTCCGTACTCCTTGGGATCGAAGGGGACGAAGTTTGCCATGTCCACCATGTTGTTGGAGAAGACCTTGACCTTGGCGTCACCGATCTTGACCACGGCCTCATTGACGCCCTTGGCGCTGAGCTCGTGGGCCTGGGCACGGGAGATGAACTCGCCGGGCATCACCAGAATCTCGCCGGTGATGGGATCGACAATGGGCTCGGCCGCTTCCTGACCGGACAGGCGGCTCCAGATGTCCATCTTCTTGTTGAACTTATAGCGGCCGACCTTGCTGACATCGTAGCGGTGGGCGTCGAACAGCAGGCCGTTCAGGTGGGCGGTGGCGGTCTCCACCGTGGGAGGCTCGCCGGGACGCAGGCGGCGGTAGATCTCCAGCAGGGACTCCTCCTGGGTCTTGCAGGGGTCCTTCTCCAGGGTGGCCAGGATGCGCTCATCCTCGCCGAACATCTCCTTGATCTGCTCGTCGGTCTTGACGCCCAAAGCGCGGATCAGACTGGTGATGGGCAGCTTGCGGTTCTTGTCGATGCGAACCCAGAAAACATTGGCATTGTCGGTCTCATACTCCAGCCAGGCGCCGCGATAGGGAATGACGGTGGCGGTGTAGGTATGCTGATCGGCCTTGTCCACCTCATGACCGTAGTACATGCCGGGGCTGCGGACGATCTGGGAGATGATAACGCGCTCCGCACCGTTGATGACGAAGGTGCCGCCGTTTGTCATCACGGGGAAATCGCCCATGAAGATCTCCTGCTCCTTGATCGTATCGGTCTCGGTGTTGCGCAGACGGACGCGAACCTTGATGGGCTTTGCGTAGGTGGTGTCGCGCTCCTTGCATTCTTCGATGGTGTACTTGGGCTTGTCTTCCATGGTGTAATCCAGGAAGGTCAGCTCCAGCTTACCGGCGAAGTCGGTAATGGTGCCCACATCCTTGAACACCTCCCGCAGGCCTTCGTCCAGGAACCACTGATAGGAGTCCTTCTGGATCTTCAGCATGTTGGGGATCTCCAGGATCTCTTCGTACTTTGCGTAGGACTTACGCATGGTCTTGCCGAACTTTACGTCCTTGACCATTGCCATATGGATCATCACAGCCTTTCTTTCGAATTGTGT
>CALYTP010000047.1:0-13242 GCA_945486915.1 uncultured Clostridia bacterium
TGGTGCACGCCATCCGTTACCAAATCCCATTCAACTCATCTACAAATTACAATTTGCTGCGTTAACCCGATAAGCACATTTTGGAAATTCCTCTTGACAGAATGGGTTTAATGTGTTAAACTTCACTCATAAGGTTTAACGCGTTAAACTTAATCAAAGGAGGTTTTTCGGATGGTATTCTCGCCCCTGGCAATCCTGACAGCCGCCATGGTGCTCTCTGCGCTTGTCATCAGCGCCATCCGGTAAATCAGAAAGGAAGGAAAATTATGAAAAGAAAATGGACTCTGTTTACCGCAGGACTATTGATCCTGTCCCTTCTGGCGGGCTGTGCCGCCGGAAATCCCGCTCCCCAGGCCTCGGTGACGGAACCCACCGCTGCCGAAACCACCGTCCCCGAGACCACCGTCCCGGAAACCACGGTTCCTGTGACCGAGGCGCCCACCGAAGCCTTTCAGGTGACCGTCAGGCCCGTGATCTCCGGGGCGCAGGCCCAGGTGCATGTGTCCACCGCCGATGAATTTCTGGCGGCCATTGCCCCGGACACCGAGATCATCCTGGATGCGGCCCTCATTGACCTCAGCGAAGCCACGAGCTATGGGGAAGGCGAAGGGGAATACTACTATTGGCACGAGGAATTCGACGGCCCCGAGCTGTATATCACCGGCGTCAGCAACCTGACCATCCGGGGCGGCGGCAATGACCGGACGGAAAATGTCCTCTCCGCCGTGCCCCGCTACGCTGATGTGCTGAGCTTTGAAAACTGCAGCAACATTTATGTCACCGGCTTCACTGCGGGTCACACCAAAGAGCCCGGCTCCTGCGCCGGCGGCGTGCTCCATTTCTGGAACAGCCAGGACATTCTGGTGGAGAACTGCGGCCTGTACGGCTGCGGCATTGTGGGCGTTCAGGGCGACAGCAGCCGGAATATGCAGATCATCGGCAATGACATCTATGAGTGCAGCACCGGCGGCGTGTATTTCTCCAACTGCGACGATGTCAACGTGGACGGCAACACCTTCCGCGACCTGGGCGGCCCCGACTTCCGTGTCTACGGCTGCGGCACCATCACCTGCAACGGCGAGAAGGTTCACGATCACAGCCCCAGATTCTGAAGTAAGGAGGAAATCCCATGGAAACTCCCAAGATTTTTGAAAGTGAGTACCGCTTCTGCCTGCTGCTGTGGGACAACGAGCCTGTGAATTCCACAAAACTTGCAGCCCTGTGCCGGGAGCAGCTGGGCTGGTCCAAGGCCACCACCTACACGGTGATCCGGCGGCTTTCCGAGCGGGGTGTGGTCAAAAATGAGAACGCCATCGTCACGTCGCTGATCTCCAAGGAGGAGGCCCAGAAGGCCCGGCTGGAGGAAATGGTGGAGGAGACCTTCGAAGGCTCCATGCCCGCCTTCATTGCGGCCTTTTCCCGGAGCAGGAAGCTGACCCGCAGAGAGGTTGACCAGCTGCAGTCACTGATTGAAAACTTCCGGGAGGATGAATCATGAATGCCTTTTTTGAGAACGTATTGACCGCCAGCTTCCATGGCAGCATCGTGATTCTGGCGGTGCTGGTGCTCCGTCTGGTGCTGCGGAAGACACCGAAGAAATTCATCTGCTACCTGTGGATGCTGGCGGGGATCCGGCTGCTGCTGCCGCTTCCGCTGCAGAGCAGCTTCAGCCTGCAGCCGGGGAGCATCTCCATTCCCGTATCCGCGCATCTGCCTGAGGCGCTGCTGGTCGTGTGGCTCGCGCTGGCGATGGGCATCGTGGTTTACAGCGTGGTTTCCTATCTGCATCTGCGCCGGAAGGTAATGGATGCGGTGAAGGTGCCCGGCGGCTGGGAGTCTGACCGGATCGAGACTGCCTTCGTCCTGGGCTTTCTGAAGCCGAAGATTCATATCCCCGCCGGGATGGAGGATGATACCCGCCAGCAGATCCTGGCCCACGAGCGCACCCATCTGGATAAGGGCGACCACTGGATCAAGCTCATCGGTTTTCTGGCCCTGGCGCTGCACTGGTTCAATCCCCTGGTGTGGCTGAGCTATGTGCTGCTGTGCAAGGATATGGAAATGGCCTGCGACGAGCGGGTGGTGCAGTTCATGGAGCTGGAGGAGCGGAAGGCCTATTCCAGGGCGCTGCTGGACTGCAGCACCAACCATGTCCACTATGCGGCCTGCCCCGTGGCCTTCGGCGAGGTCAGTGTGAAATACCGCATCCAATCCGTGCTGAACTACCGCAAGCCCAGCTTCTGGATCAGCCTGCTGGGGATCGTGGCCATCGCCTTTGTGGCGCTGTGTCTGGTGACCAGCCCGGTGGAGGACAGCGCTGCCCAGCTGCGGCAGAACAGCCGCTTTGACCCGGCAGCCTTCACCCCCGAGCCGCTGCCGGAGCTGGAGCCCAACCCGGACTGGGGCGTCACCGTTTTCATGGATGTCACCTCTCCCACCGGCGGCACCATGGTTTACGCCGTGGAGGAGCGGTTTGCCGCCGTCTCCGAAAGCATTACCATGGGAGACTACCGGCTGGACAAATGGAACGGCACCGCCTGGGAGCCTGTCAATGGCCTGACTGGGCAGAATACCCTGCCAGAGCACTACAGCATCGGCTTTGCCCAGTCCCGGGATGAGGCCGTCAACTATTTCACCAAGGAGATTGACTGGACGCTGGTTTTCGGCTCCCTGGCGGCGGGGGACTACCGGCTCACCCAGACCCTCAGCAGCGATACGGACACCGCCGACTTCTCCGCGGCCTTCCGCATCTACCGGGAGGCGCTGCCCGCCGAGGAGGAGGCCGCCCTGAACCGGTGCGGTGCGGCTCTGGATGCCCTGCTCTCCGTCGGATATTCCGTGAACCTGTATGAGACAAACCGGACAGGGGAGGGGATCTCCCGGGTGAAGCAGATCACCAAGTCCTACAGCTCCTACCGGGTGGACTATTATCTGGGGGATGTCTGCTACTCCAGCAGCAACAGCGAGGACGTCCATTACGCCGTTGCCGGCTGGGACACGCCCTACCGCCTGAATCAGAACCGCCGTTTCCTCTTCCCGGAGGGGCAGTCCGTCATCTCCCAGGAGGAGATCACCTTCCGCTCCGTCTGGACCGACTGGAAGGGGATCCCCCACACCGGCACGGATACCTTCCGCTTCCTTGAGGACGGCACCCTGGCGTCCGTTCAGCGGACGGAGGAATCGGAGGGCGTCACCCTGACACGGGCGATGGAGGCCAGGTCCTTCAGCGAATACTTCCCGGACAGCTATATCAACGAAATCGACAGCTATGCGGTGGAGGATACCTTCGACGCGATGGAAAAATCCCCCTGGAAGATTTTCTTCCGGGTGGACGATGACCTGCTGACTTCCTCCGGCGGAGAAGTCTGGCTGGGCACCAACGCCGTGGGCGTGTCCAATGTCACCACCGACGGCGCCTACTGGCTGGAAAAGAAGGACGGCTCCCGCTGGAACCGTCTGGGCGGTGAAAGCTTCGAGAGCAGCATGGGGAACGAAAGCGTGACCCTTGTGGGCAAAAACAAGATTATTCAGGTGGACTGGTCGGCGGACTACGGCAAGCTGTCCTCCGGCGTGTACCGGATGGGCAAGCGGTTTTACAAGGGCAGCGAATCCTGCATCCAGTACGCGGAGTTCGCCATCTATCCCACCGGCGGCATCTTCGGCCAGGGCGGCGAGGAAGCCATGGCCCGGGTGGACGATGCCATTGAGAAGCTGCAGAGCGGCGCCTACCGGGTGGAGGAGTGGAACTCCCATTACAGCAGCTATGCGGATTCCATGACGCTCAGCAAGGTGTTCTGGAAGTACGGCGATGTGATGGTGACGGACTACTACAAGCAGGAAACCTACTCCCACAGCGGTTCCTGCACACCGGAGGACGATTGGATCTGGGGCTACTGGCTCCGCTACAGCTATGGCAATCCCGAATACGACTTCATCTATTTTGCCGACGGCTACAGCACCATCAGCGACCGGCAGATCTCCTTCGTTCATTCCTATTCCGCCAGCTCCGTCTATGGCGACAGCACCCTGTACACCTATTACTTCGACGAGGCGGGGAACCTGACGGAAATCCGGTATGAGCCCTGCGACGGCATCCGGGATGGCCGCGTCACCCGCTACATCATCACCGACACCCCGGAGGAAGAAATCGAAGCCTGGGTGGAAGCCAACAAAGCCTGAGAAAGGAGCATACCCATGGCGACAGAAATCAAAAAGACTGCCTGGATCGATACCGGAAACCGGATCATCTCCTTCCGCAGTCTGGAAAACGCAATGGTCTACTGTGACGAGGAAGCCGCATTCTGGCGCCGGCTCCTCACATTGATGCATCGCGGATATAAGGTTACATAACATAAAGGACTGCCTCATTCGGGGCAGTCCTTTTGCTTGGTGATTCATTGCGCATTTTCTTCCAGAAAGCTGCACAGCTGTGCCGTGGATGCGCGATTCAGGACGGTGTGCTGAGCCTGCCGCATTTTTGCGGTGACGGCGGGGTCCATCAGAGCTTCCACCGCAGGAAGCAGTTCCCGCTTCAGATTCCTGACGGCGATGCTCATGCCGTGGCCGGAAAAGAACCGGAAATTGTGGCTCTCGCAGCCGGGGATCGGGGAAATATGAATCAGCGGCACTCCGGCAGCGGCGGCCTCCGAGGAGGACAGGCCCCCCGGCTTGGAAAGGAACACGTCGCAGCCGTGCATAAAATCCGCCATCTGCTCCGTTTTTTCCATTACGGTGATCTGACCGCACCCGGCGCATTGTTTGCAAAGCTTCTTGTAGAGCTTGCGGTTGTTGCCGCAGATCACAATCAGCTGCCGCCTGCTGTCCCGGGCCAGAAAGGGGCGCAGCACCGCAACCGCCCTGGCGATCTGCCCCGCGCCAATGCTTCCGCCGGACAGGAGAAGCACAAAGTCTTCCCTGTTCCAGCCCAGCTTCCGCCGCGCGTCTTCCCGGGATACCGGCTGGGCAAATTCCTGCCGGACGGGGATACCGAAGGGCAGCAGCCGTTCCTTTGCAAAGCCGTAACGGCAGAACTCTCCGGTCAGCTCCGGGGAGGGGATGACAGTGTAATCGCAGTCGGATTCCTCCTCGAAGGGCGTGCAGGTGTAGTCCGTGGCGATAAAGTACGTCTTCGGCAGGGGAGTCCCTTTGCGCTTCATGGCGGTGAGTGTCTGGGCGGGGAAAGTGTGGGTGGCTACGATGGTATCAAAATGGTGCTCGTCCAAAAGGCGCTGCAGATAGCCGGACATTTTTCCGTTGGCCCAATACACCGGGGAAGGAATGGGAAGCCGCCGGTAGGCTTCCCCCAGAAAGTAGATCGCGCCGAACAGTCCCGGGACCAGCTGGGCGATGCGGATGTAGGCATTGTTGATTCGTGTGGAGGTTTTCCTGTCCTTCAGGTCATAGGCGTTGAGAAATGTCACGCTATGCCCCCGGCGCTGCAGCTCCTGGGCGACAGCCTGACCCGCGGAATTGTGTCCGCCGCCCATGCCGCAGGATAATATTAAGACTTCCAACCGATTTGCACCTCGAGCTTTTCCTTTTTCTCTTTGCTGCACAGCAGCTTCAGGATCACGATCCCGGCGATCAGAAAGAATCCGTCCCGAACCGGCTGCTCCCGAATGAAGCAAAACATGACGGGCACCGCCACCAGATATGTAGCCAGGGTGCAGTAATAGTGGGGCGTGATTTTGATGACCGCCGCAAACAGAAGAAACACAGCAGCCAGGATCAGCGCCGGCCGCAGATCCGGGGCAAGACCCAGCAGACAGCCGAAGGATACGGCAATTCCCTTGCCGCCGTGAAAATGGTGAAACACCGAAAATGCGTGGCCAACCACCGGAGCAGCCAGAACAAGTGCCAGTCCCATGGACGGGAAGAGACCGGAGCTGTGGCGGTAGAGCATCACGGGAAGAAAGCCCTTGAGGATGTCGAAGCACAGTGTCAGAAGACCACACCAGAAGCCGCCGTAATGAAAGGCGTTGAACGCCCCCGGATTTCCGTCGGGACTGGCTGCGGTAATATCTTCCTTTGCCAGAAAACGCCCGAAAAATTTTGCCCACAGCAGACTGCCGGAGAAGTAGCCCAGCAGAATGTGGGGAAAGACGGAAGCCATGAAGCTGCCAGCCTCCTTTCTAATCAAAAGATAACGTGTGGGGAACGGGAATATGGGTGAATGGATTGCCAAGCAGAAACGAGGTACAGCCGGATTCGGCAGTACCTCATTGGTTTCTTTGCATTCGCGCGGACGTGCCCCGGACAAACCGGGGGAAGGGGGAATACGCCGTTTCGGAGCCGGGCGGCAAAGCGGACAGAGAAGAAAACGGCTCTTCCCGGAATTTTCCTCCATTATATGCAATATTCGATTGTCTGACAAGAAACAGATTTTGCCATACTGTCGCAAAAACAACAAAATCAGATGTTTTGTGTGCGTTTCACAAAAAATTTACAGTTTCCTTTACAGCTGTTCCACCTGCTCCAGCCAGAGCCGGAAGCTGGCGTCGCTGGGCATTCTCCAATCCCCCCGGGGGCTGAGGCAGACGGAACCCACCTTGACGCCGTCGGGCATACAGCTGCGCTTGAACTGCTGGGTGAAGAACCTGCGGTAGAAGGCGGTCAGCCATTTTTTGATGGTGGCGGCGTCGAAATCCTCCGCAAAGGCCCGGCAGGCCAGGGTGTAGATCTTCTTTGGCTCGAACCCGAACCGCAGCATATGGTACAGGAAGAAGTCGTGCAGGGCATACGGACCCACAATGTCCTCGGTCTGCTGGGAGATCTGCCCCCTGGCATCCGGCGGCAGCAGCTCCGGGCTGATGGGGGTGTCCAGGATATCCTGCAGCACAGGCTTTGCGGCGGCGAATTCCGGCATTTCGGAAATGGCCTCGATCATCCAGCGGATGAGCGTCTTGGGAATGGAGCCGTTGACGCCGTACATGCTCATGTGGTCGCCGTTGTAGGTGCACCAGCCCAGGGCCAGTTCGCTGAGGTCGCCGGTGCCGATGACAATGCCGCCCACCACGGAGGCGTAGTCCATGAGGATCTGGGTCCGCTCCCGGGCCTGGGAGTTTTCGTAGGTGCCGTTGTGGATCTCGGGGTCATGGCCGATGTCCCGGAAGTGGAGGGAAACCGCCTGACGGATGTTGATCTCCCGGCTGGTGACGCCCAGCTTTTCCATCAGCTCCAGGGAGTTCCGGTAGGTTCGGTCCGAGGTGCCGAAGCAGGGCATGGTGACGCCATAGACATGGGAAGCATCCTTCCCCAGCTGCCGCATGGCCTCCACGGACACCAGCAGCGCCAGGGTGGAGTCCAGTCCGCCGGAGATGCCGATGACCGCGTTTGCTCCGATGGTGGCCAGCCGCTGCTTCAGCCCGGCAACCTGCATCCGGAAGATCTCCATGCACCGCTCGGTGCGGTGGAGTTTGCCGGAGGGCACGAAGGGCAGCTTTTGCAGCGGATAGAGGCTGCCGTCGGAGCGCAGCGCCGCTGCGGCGGTGCGTACCGGAAGGATGTTCGGCGCCATGGCGGCGGAGACATCGGAATAGCTCTTGTTCTTCCGGCGGTCCGCCCGGATCCGGCCCAGATCGCAGTCGGCAATCAGCAGATAGTCCGTGGCGATGGGCTCCCGGCTCTCCGACAGAACTGTGCCGTTCTCAGCCAGGATGCTGTGCCCGGAGAAAATCAGGTCCTGGGTGGATTCCGTGAACCCGGCGGAGCAATAGGCGTAGACGCAGTTCAGCGCCGCGGATTGGTGCTTCACCAGCTCCCGGCGGTAGGCGCGCTTGCCGATGGTCTCGTTGGAGGCGGACAGATTCACGATCACCTCCGCACCGCCCAGAGCCAGCAGGGTGCTGGGGGGCAGGGGAGTCCACAGATCCTCACAGATCTCCACGCCGACTCTGGTTCCGTCACCGATGGTGAAGACCAGGTTGTTCCCCAGCAGAAGCTCCTCCTGCTCCAGTCCCAGCTCCGATCCCGGGATCCGGATGCCCGCTTCCGGCAGGTCGGCGCCGGAATTGAACCAGCGCTTTTCGTAGAATTCATTGTAATTGGGGATATACCGCTTGGCAGTCAGGGTCACGGAACCGTTTACCACCACCGCGGCGCAGTTGAACATTTGCATCCCCACCCGAACCGGCAGCCCCACCACAATGGTCAGACCGGGATGGTCCTTTGAACAGGCGGCAATTTCTTTCATTCCCGCCTTGACACCCTGGTGGAGCAGCCCCTGGTGGAACAGGTCCTGGCAGGTGTAGCCGGTGAGACTCATCTCGGGAAAGACGATGAGGTCGGCGTTTTGGGCATCCGCCTTTTCGATACAGGCGCAGATATCCCGGGCGTTTTTTTGTACGTCGCCCACCTTCACAGGCGGCACGGCGCAGGCAATTCGTATGAAGTCCAGCATAAGCTTCCTCCGGATCATCAGGTTTGGTCTATCATACCAGTTTCCCCCAAAAAATGCAATCTATCCCATAACAAAAAAGTAATGTGCTTATCGGCTGCCAGCAGGACGAAAAATTGGAATTTTACAGTTAGATTGGAGAGTGAAGAGTGGAGAGTGGAGATAACTGAAACTTACGGCTTCCGTGTTTCTTATGCAGAATTCAACGGTATAGATGATAGAGGAAACGGATCTATTTCACTATCTTCACTCTACACTCTTCAATCTCCACTCTCACGCAAATTCCAATTTCCAGTCCTGCTTATGAACACCGATGGCCGAATTTAAGTTTTTGGCTGCAAAAACGGGGAAGCTTCCAGCCGACATCGGAAGAATGCTTTGTTGTTTCTCATATGAATCCCTACTTTCATACTAGGAATAAATGGATTATATATCGTGCGGAGCGATTTGTCAATAGCTGCCATCAAGAAAATTTGCTTGATTTCCTATAAACCCTTCTGTATAATAGGGTTTCAGAAAAGGATATTCGGAGGGACAAACCATGTTGATTTCCACAAAAGGCCGCTATGCCCTGCGGGTGA
This sequence comes from uncultured Clostridia bacterium, assembly GCA_945486915.1. Taxonomy (GTDB): domain Bacteria; phylum Bacillota; class Clostridia; order Oscillospirales; family Oscillospiraceae; genus Faecousia. The sequence continues at coordinate 8,977 of CALYTP010000047.1, forward strand.
TGATCGATCTGGCAGAGCACCGTTCAGAAGAATTCATTTCCCTGCGGGAGATTGCCGTTCGGCAGGAGATTTCCGAGAAGTATCTGGAGAGCATTATCCGAATGCTGGTCAAGGCAAAGGTTGTGGACAGCCTGCGGGGGAAGGGCGGCGGATACCGGCTGAAAAAAGCACCGGAGGAATATACCGCCCACAGCATTCTGCGCTTGACGGAAGAATCCCTGGCGCCCGTAGCCTGCCTGGAAGAGCATGCGGATGCCTGCCCCCGGGCGACCCGGTGCAAAACGCTGCCGCTGTGGCAGGGGCTGGATAGGGCGATCCGCGACTATCTCCAAAGTGTGACCATCGCCGACCTGATGGAACAGGGGACGGCGGGGGACGATTATGTGATATAGGGAATACGGAAACAAAAACCGCAGGACACATTCTTACGAAAGCGTCCTGCGGTTTTCCGCATATTATCGTGTGCGCATTGGGCGAACCTGGCAAAATGTAATTTGGCGGGGCACATACGAAGTATCTCATTTGATCGACCGATCAATATCGATGCCGAAGGCAATATCGACTTTCCCGTGGGAAAGATATCGATATATCAAAACGATATTTGCTTCGCAATCGATATGTGCATGGCACTCGATATGTGCATAGCACTCGATATGCGCTGCGGCGCAAGAAAGTTTTGCCCCGCCAAATTCCAATTTCTCATGTTACATCCCGCTGGGGCGGCCGGTGGGAAGCATTTTGCAAAACCATCCGGGCTTTTTCACAGCCGGATCGTCTGCCCCGGGGCGAGGGTGTATTGCCTGCCTTCGTGCTCCAGCCAGAGGGTGCGGGCGGTGGGGTTATACAGCGTCTGCCCGTCTGCGGAGAACACCAGCCGGCGCCAGTCCAGCACGTAGGTGCAGATATCGATGTTGGTGGCGTACCAGATGTCATCCCTGCCGCCCAGCTTCCGGCAGAAGTCCTCCATCACCTGCCAGTTGCCGTTGGCCTCGAATTCATAGGCATGGCCCCAGAGGTAGAACAGCCTGCTGCTCCAACCGGCGGGCTCCCTGAGGAATCGGTCCGCCAGCTCCATGAGCATGGGGTCGTCGTGGTGGCAGGTGGGCTGCAGCCGGAGCCAGTCCTGGGGGATGGAGAACTGGCGGCTGCTGTTCACCGTCCGGGCATAGAGGATGCCGCAGCGGCGCAGGGTGGCCACCACCTCGTCGCTGAAGGCGCCGTAGGGATAGGCAAAGCCCCGGATGATGCCGCCGAAGTCCCGCTCCAGATTCTCCCGGTCGGCCATGACCTCCCGCACCACCTGGTCGCAGGGAAGCTCCGGCAGGGAGGCGTGGGTCAGGCAGTGGACCGCCACCTCGTGCTTGCCGCCGCCGTAGAGCGCCAGCGCCCGGCTCCGGGGGAGCCTGCGGTGGATCTGCCCCGCGGGCCAGACATGTCCCTCCGGGGCGTAGCAGCCGGAGTTGAGGTTGAAGGTACAGCGGATGCCAAAGCGGTCCAGCAGCGCCATCAGCTGCCGGTCCTGCTCCACACCGTCGTCATAGGAAAGGGTAAGGGCTTTGCCCAGCCCGCCGGGAAAACGCATCACCATTGCAAAAACACTCCTTCTTGCCCCGCGGAAGCCCGCATGGCCCCGCGGGGGTTCTTCGGAACATGATACCACATCCTGCTATGCAGCGCAAGCCGGAAACCAAACGGCATTGTCTGGGGAAGCCGCTTCCCTAAGACCCCCCGAAGGGTGCGAAAAACCCGCCGTTTTTCACATCACCGTGATTACCGTTGTATCCCGGTTGGTCCAATCGCAGGTGATGAAAACTACTTGTCTGGATTCAATACCCGGAACCGGGAGCCGCTGCAATCGATCCGCCCTGCCTTTTTCAGCTTGCTGATTTCCGCGGACATGGCGCTGCGCTCCACCCCCAGATAGTCTGCCAGCGCCTGCCGGTCATAGGGGATGACGAATTCGCCGCTGCCATGCTGCTTGGCCTGTTCAAGCAGGAATTCCATCAGCTTTTCCCGGGTGGTTTTCTGGGACATACAGCGGATTTTCTGGGTAAGGATCAGATTCTTTCGCGCAATTCCCCGCAAGAGATTTTGCACCAGCGTGCTGTGGAAATGGCAGGCACTGGAGCAGCTTGTCAGCACCCGCTTGCAGTCCAGCAGAAGCACCGAAGCGTTTTCCGGGGCAATGACACTCACCGGCAGTGTCTCCACCCCGGCACAGGCGAATGCCTCTCCAAACAGACCGCCCGGGGAAACCACCGTCAGCACACTGCGGTTTCCGTCGTAATCATCCCGGACAATCTGAACCGTGCCGGACAGCACCACCCCCACAAATTCCGCCCGATCACCTTCCAGGAACACCGGACTTCCTTTGGTGATGTGGGCGGTTTTTCCATCCAGGCAGCTTAACATGGACTTCAGTTCCTCCCGGGTGATTCCGGCAAACAGAGGACATTGGGACAGGATATCAAAATATTCTTCCATCGGGCGCTCCTTTGTTGGAAATCCAACATACTGTTTTCACTCATTATAGTAAACTGATGGCATCAAGTCAACAGGAGGGATCTGTATGATTCGCAAAATCATTCAAATCGATGAGGAAAAATGCAATGGCTGCGGCGCCTGCGCGGCGGCCTGCCACGAGGGTGCCATCGCCATGGTGGAAGGCAAAGCCCGGCTGATGCGGGACGATTACTGCGACGGCCTTGGGGACTGCTTGCCCGCCTGTCCCACGGGAGCCATCTCCTTTGTGGTGCGGGAAGCCGCAGCCTATGATGAAGCCGCCGTGCTGGCAGCGAAGGCAAAGAAGAAAGAAAAGCTGCCCTGTGGCTGTCCCGGCACGGCCGCCAAAGCCATCCACCGGCAGCAGGAGCCTGCCATCTGCAATGCACCGGCTTCCCAGCTGCGCCAGTGGCCGGTGCAGATCAAACTGGCTCCCGTAAACGCGCCTTGGTTTGACGGGGCGGATGTGCTGGTGGCCGCCGACTGCACCGCCTATGCCTATGGCAATTTCCATCAGGAATTCATCAAAGGCCGGATTACCCTGGTGGGCTGCCCCAAGCTGGACAGCGTGGATTATGCCGAGAAGCTGACGGAAATCCTCAGAAACAACACGATCCGCAGCATCACCGTGGTGCGGATGGAGGTGCCCTGCTGCGGCGGCATGGAGAACGCGGTGAAACGGGCATTGCAGCTCAGCGGCAAGTCCATTGCGTGCAATGTGGTGACCATTTCCACCGACGGACGAATTCTGGACAGAAAATAAAGGAGAAAACAGAATGGATCATCCCATGTTTTGTTATCAATGTGAGCAGACCGCCGGATGCAGCGGCTGTGTCGGTAAGGCCGGTGTCTGTGGAAAAAGCGCCGCCGTTGCCAAGCAGCAGGATGCGCTCACCGGGGCGCTGATCGGTCTTGCCCGGGCGGCGGACACCAATACCCCCACTGCCTCCACCCACCGGGCAGTCATCGAAGGACTGTTCACCACCCTGACCAATGTGAATTTCAACGAGGAAACCGTCCGTCAGCAGATTGACACCGTGCGCCGGGAAAAGGCAGCACTGACTCCCAATTGCAGCGCCTGCGCCTGCCCCTGCGGCAGAACCGACGAATACGACCTGGGCAAGCTCTGGGAGGCCGACGAGGACATCCGCTCCCTGAAATCCCTGATTCTTTTCGGACTGCGGGGAATGGCGGCCTATGCCTATCATGCCATGGTGCTGGGCTATACCGATGAGGAAGTGAACCATTTCTTCTATGAAGGCCTCTTTGCCATCGGCGAGGATTGGGGTATGGAGGAGCTTCTGCCCATCGTCATGAAGGTGGGCCAGGTGAATCTCAAGTGCATGGCGCTTTTGGACAAGGCCAACACCGAAACCTATGGCCACCCGGCACCCACCACTGTCCCGCTGACGGTGGAGAAAGGACCCTTTATCGTCATCACCGGACACGATTTGCGTGATTTGCAGCTTCTGCTGGAGCAGACGGAGGGGAAGGGGATCAATGTCTACACCCACGGAGAAATGCTCCCCGCCCACGCCTATCCTGCGCTTAAGAAGTATACCCATCTCAAGGGCAATTTCGGCACCGCATGGCAGAACCAGCAGAAGGAATTTGCAAATCTGCCCGCGCCCATTCTTTTCACCACCAACTGCCTGATGCCCCCGAAAGCCAGTTACGCCGACCGGGTGTTCACCACCGAGGTTGTGTCTTTCCCCGGTATGACCCATATTGGGCAGGAGAAGGACTTCACCCCTGTTATTGAAA
>CALYTP010000048.1:0-13164 GCA_945486915.1 uncultured Clostridia bacterium
GAACTTGGCAGCCAGCTCGGGGAAGCCCTCCTCCTCGGCGGTCTTGGCAAAGCCGTCGTACATATCGGTCCACTCGTAGTTCTCGCCTTCGGCGGCGGCAGCCAGGTTGGCGGCGGTGTCACCGATGCCGTTCAGCTCCTTGAACCACATCTTGGCGTGTTCCTTCTCGTTGTCGGCGGTCTTCAGGAACAGGGCAGCGATCTGCTCATAGCCTTCCTTTTTGGCCTTGGATGCGAAATAGGTGTATTTGTTTCTGGCCTGGCTTTCACCGGCGAAGGCGGCTTCCAGGTTCTTCTCGGTTTGGGTGCCTGCATATTTGCTCATGGTTGTGTCCTCCTTGTTTTATTTTGGGCTGCGGCAGAATTCCGCAGCCGAAATGTTTCCTTTCGGATTGCAACAATAGTATAGCACAGCGGATGCCGGATTTCAAATGGAAAATAGGGAAAAGAACGCCCGGGCACCTCTTCGGAGGTGCCCGGGCTGTCAGAAATCAGGAGTGCTCTTCGGGGTGGTGGAACGCGGATTCGGTGTGATCCTCGTGATGGGCAGAATCCTCTGCGTGGCTGTGGATGGTGAGCCGGGAGGAGACGCCGCTGACATCGATCCGGCAGCTGCCGTCACCATAGACATGGCAGCCGTCTTCCTTTTTGGTTTCAAAATCGCATTGGAAGCCGCCGGAGATGCTGTCTCGCTTCACCCGGAAGCCGCAGTCCTGGGGCAGCGTCAGGGTCATATCCCCGGAGACGGATTCCATTTCGATCCGGCTGGGGGCGTTGAGAACCGAGATATCCGCCCTGGCGGAGACACCTTCAAAATCCAGCTCCTCCAGCTGGCCTGAGAAGCAGAGGTCTCCGGAGGCGCTTTCCATGTCAACAGAGCCGATGCGGCAGTCCGTCATGTCGCAGCGGCCGCTGGCGGTGCTGACATCCACCTCACCGCAGGTCAGTTCCCGGAGGGAAACCGTGGCGGAAGCGGCATCCACCTCCAGCTTGCTGCATTCCCAATCCCGGGGCAGGGCGACGTGGAGATCCTTTTTGAGATTCTTGCCCAGATTGACAAGGGAATTGTTTTCGCAGAACCCGATCTTCAGCTCGGAGCCGGACTGTTTGACCACCATGGGTTCGCTGCCCTGGGGAGCGGACTCAAAGAGCTGAATCTCGCTGCCGTCGGTGGGCTCCACCACAATGCTGCCGGCAGCCCAGTCGATTTTGATGGAGCGGATATCCTCGGGGGAGAAGACCATGGTTTCCTGCGAGTCTGCGGGTACGGTGACATCCGCGCTTTCGGTCTGGGCGCTGCGGCGGACGGCGAAGAGATCCCAGCCGATTCCGGCCATGAGAATACCCAGAAGAAGAACGATCACCAGACTGTAAATAACGATGCGCACCAGAGAATTTGCTTTCATATTACGGCTCCTCCTTCAGATCCAGACAGGCATTCACAAGGCCGTTGACGGCACCGATGATGGGGAAGATCAGCCAGGTGATGTACCAGGCGCCGGTGGCGAAGCTGACGATGAAGTACAGCACCAGACCGATGGTGGAGATCAGAGAGTTGATGCTCTTTTTCATAGATTTGCCGTGTCCGCTGGCGGGTTCCCGGCGCGCATAGTCCACGGGTTCCTCGGCTTTCCTGCGGAACAGGATCAGCAGGACGGTGGCGGCGGCGACGATGGCCAGCGTCATGCACACGCCCAGCACATCCATGCCGATCATATCCAGCCCGATCAGGGGGATGGGGGAGAGGATGTACAGGCCGATGGCGATGGCCCGCATGGTGCGGCTCAGGTCCAGTCCCAGCTTCTCCAGCGTTGTGTCTTCAGCGTAGACGGGAGCGTGCCGGTCGTTTTCCCGGGAATACACCGGCTCGGTCTGACCGTCCAGAAGCTCGCCGATGTCGCCGATGCCGGAGATTGCCAGACGGTAGGCGGCTTCGGGTGTTTTCCCCTGGGAAATGAGGTCGTCATAGCGGTCCAGGGTGTTTTGCAGAATTTCCATGCGGATGTCCTCTGCGTCGGTGTTGCCGGCGAAGAGGAGATTGACATATTGTGTGAGCTGGTCTCTCATGATTCTTCCTCCACTTCCAGTAGCTTATCCATGATTTCCTTGGTTTCCCGCCATTCGGCCATGAGCCGGAAGCTGGCTTCCCGGCCTGCGGGGGTGATGGTGTAGTATCTGCGCCGTGCCCCGGCGCCGCTGTCGCCCCAATAGGAGGCGATGTAGCCCAGCTCCTCCAGCCGCTTGAACGCCGTGTAAAGGGTGGCTTCCTTCAGTTCAAACCGTCCGTCGGAGAGGGTGGAGATGATTTTGTTGATCTCGTATCCGTAGCTGTCCGACCGCAGCAGCCGGGCCAGAATGATGGCATCGGTGTGCCCGCGGATCAGATCACCGGCAATGGACATATGCGTCCCCTCCTTTGCACGGCGCCATAATAACACAAAGTACCTCGCCTGTCAAGGTATATCCGCAAAAAGAACACACTCGCCTGTAATTTGGACACAAAAAAAGAACGGCAGGCGCCGTTCCCAAAGGATCAGAGGATTGTCGATGTTTCTGCCGCCACTACTGGAGTGTCATACATAGAAATTGTAATTTGGCGGTGCGAATTACCACCCAGCCACTGTAGGGGAGGATATTATCCTCCCGCGCAGTGTAAGCCCTCAAAAAGCAATCACGTTGGGCGAATTCGTATCTATGTCCAACATTTTCCCATTCAACCGAACACTCAGAAACCGAAACCTGGCGGGAGGCTAATAGCCTCCCCTACAGTGGCCTGAGCAAAAACCTGCCCGCCAAATTACAATTTTTAGAGGTTACACCCGAATTCATTGGCTGGGTAAACTGTCCAGACATTATTTGTGGTATTTGCTTCCGGCCTGGATGGCTTCGGCGCGGTAGAGCTGCTCCAGCACCATGATCCTGGCCAGGTGGTGGGGGAAGGTCATTGGGCCCATGGACAGACGGAAGTCGGCCCTTTCCTTGACCCTGGGGGCCATGCCGAAGGAGGAGCCGATGAGAAAGCAGGCGCTGCTCCTGCCCGAGAGCTTCACCTCCCGGAGCTTTCCCGCAAAGGCCTCACTGGAAAGGGTCTTTCCCTCGGGGGTAAATACGCAGAACCAGGCGCCCTTGGGGATTTTTGCCAGGATGGCATCGGCCTCCTTTTCCAGTCCCGCGGCGATCTCGGCGGCGGAGGGGTCCTCCGGCAGACGGCACTCCGGCAGCTCCAGCAGCGTAAACCGGCAGTAGCCGCCCAGCCGCTTGGCGTACTCCGCGGCGGCGGAAATGTAAAAGGGCTCCTTCAGCTTTCCCATGGTGATCAGCGTAATATCAAACATGGCCATCCTCCTTGTTTTTTCCGATACTAACACAATTTCCCCGGAATTGCAACACGCATTCCGGGGAAACTGCATAAGGGGAGGGAAACAAGATGAAAAAGAGAAAAAGCAAATCAGAAAAAGACGGCGGGGCATTCCACCGGCCCATGACGGACCCGCAGGGCAGCTATACCGGCGTGCCGGAGCAGGCGCGGGAAATGCCGGTACAGGATGCCGATGACCTGTAAGGATCAGACACCGCTGTCGCCGTAGTTGGCCAGGACGCGGGCGGAGGGGTCGTTGACGTTGCAGCCTTCCCACTGCTTGTTGGGCATCCAGAAGTCCACGACCATTTCCGCCTGTCCGGGGTAGTAGCGCTCAAACAGCTCCCGATAGAGCAGGGACTCCTTGGTGAAGGGGGTGGCATAGGGGTACAGCCTCCGCCGGGTTTCGTACTGCTCATCGGTGTAGCAGCTCTCGGCGTACTCCTTCAGATCATCCACCATGGAGTGGCCCACGGCGTCGCTGAAGGCGGCCTTTTCCCGCATCAGAATGTCATGGGGCAGGTAATCGCCCTCGAAGGCGTGGCGCAGCAGGTACTTGCCCTTGCCGTAGCTGTTGACCTTCCGCTCCGGGTTCAGGGCCATCACATATTCCACAAAGTCCAGATCGCCGAAGGGCACTCTGGCCTCCAGGCTGTTGACGCTGATGCAGCGGTCGGCCCGGAGCACGTCGTACATATGCAGCTCCCGGATGCGCTTCTCGGCCTCCTGCTGGAAGGCGGCGGGGGAGGGAGCGAAGTCGGTGTACTTATAGCCGAATAGCTCGTCGGAGATTTCGCCGGTGAGGAGCACCCGCAGGTCGGTGTTCTCGTGGATGTACTTGCACACCAGATACATGCCGATGGAGGCGCGGATGGTGGTGATGTCATAGGTGCCCAGCAGCGCCACCACATGGGGCAGAGCTTCCAGCACATCCTCTTTGGAGATGATGACCTCGGTATGGTCGGAGCCGATGTAGTCGGCCACCTGCTTGGCATATTTCAGGTCGATGGCGTCGATGTCCATGCCGATGGAGAAGGTTTTGATGGGCTTTTTGGAGCATCTGGCGGCAACGGCGCAGACCAGGCTGGAGTCCAGACCGCCGGAGAGCAGGAAGCCCACGGGGGCGTCGGCGTCCAGACGCTTCTCGATGCCGGCCACCAGTTTATCGTGGATTTTTCTGCAGGCGGTCTCCACGTCGTCGTCAATGACGGCAACGGGCTTGCTGATCTGACGGTAGCAGACGAACTTGCCGTCCTGATAATAATGGCCGGGAGGGAACGGGAGAATTCTGCCGCAGACGCCCACCAGGTTCTTGGCCTCGCTGGCGAAGATGATGTCGCCGCCGGGAAGATACCCGTAGTACAGAGGCCGGATGCCGATGGGGTCCCGGGCGGCGATGAGGCTCCTGCGCTTTGCATCGTAGAGGATGCAGGCAAATTCCGCGTCCAGCATCCGGAACATATCCGTACCGTATTCTTCATACAGAGGCAGCAGCAGCTCGCAGTCGGAATCGCTGCGGAAGGTGTAGCCCTTATCCATCAGCTCCTGCTTCAGCTTGCGGAAGCCGTAGAGCTCACCATTGCAAACCACCCAGTTCCCGTTCAGGCAGAAGGGCTGCATACCGTTTTCATTCAGACCCATGATGGCCAGACGGTGAAATCCCAGAAAACCGCCCTCGATATTCTGAACCCTGGTCATATCCGGGCCCCGGGACACGGTCCTTGCAAAGTAGCTGCTGACTTCCTCGTAGCTCATACCGGAGCCAACGTAGCCGATAATGGAACACATAAGCTGCTCCTCCTTTTTTTACTTACAAAACAAAAAAAGCGACAAAGGGAGGGCAGAAGGGTAAACCAACAGCCGACATCCTTGTCGCTTTCTTTTTGGAGAATTTTACACCAGCGGACTGCACCTGTCAAGCAAAAAATGGATCCCCGAGGGGGAAAACGGTGGGTTTTGGCAGATTCGATGAATTTCCGCGAAAACAAACTTGCAAGCTTGGTCTGTTTTACACAATCCTTTGGGGATTGACAGAAAACCCGAAAGGAAGTATAATTTTTCCTGTAAACAAGGATGTTTGCTGTACAGAGAGCGAGGAGCCCTCTGCGGCGAGCGTCCCTTTTTTTTGTTCTGAAATGGAATCGGCGATGGGGGAAAGCCCCAAAAGCCGAAAAACGAATATGAAAAGGGGAGCAGCATGATCTATACCGCCAGTGATGTCTATGACTATATCGAGCAGGAGGATGTGAAGTTCATCCGCCTGGCTTTTTGTGATGTGACGGGAAAACAGAAGAATATTTCGATAATGCCGGAGGAATTGGAGCGCGCCTTTACCCACGGCATTTCTTTTGATGCTTCGGCCATTGCGGGCTTCGGAGGCGTGGTGGGTTCCGACCTGTTCCTGCATCCGATTCCGTCCACGCTGAATGTGCTGCCCTGGCGGCCCAGCCGGGGCAAGGTGGTGAAGATGTTCTGCCGGATCTGCCATCCGGACGGCACCCCCTTCGCGGCGGACTGCCGCGCCATCCTGGAGCGGGCCGTGAAGGCTGCCGGGGAAATGGGCTGCCGGATCAGCTTCGGCTCCGAATTTGAGTTCTACCTCTTTAAGAACGACGAAAACGGCGAGCCCACCGCAGAGCCCTTCGACCGGGCCGGCTATATGGACATTGCCCCCCAGGACAAGGGTGAGAACGTCCGCCGGGAGATCTGCCTGAACCTGCAGGATATGGGCATCCAGCCGGAAAGCTCCCACCACGAGGAAGGCCCAGGCCAGAACGAGATCGACTTCCGCTACTCCGACGCCCTGACCGCGGCGGACAACGCCATGCATTTCAAGACGGTGGTGGAGACTGCAGCCCTGCGCAACGGCGTCCATGCGGATTTCTCCCCCAAGCCCATCCCCGGCGAGGCGGGCAACGGCATGCACATCAATATGTCCGTTAAGTGCGATGACGGTGTGGACAGAAGCGATGCCTTTATGGCAGGCGTCCTGGCGCACGTCCGGGAGATCACCGCCTTCCTCAATCCCACGGAAGCCTCCTACCGCCGCCTGGGCGAGAAGAAGGCACCGCGCTACATCACCTGGTCCCCGGAGAACCGCTCCCAGCTGATCCGCATTCCGGCGGCCAAGGGCGAGTACCGCAGGATCGAGCTCCGCTCCCCGGACCCCATGGCGAACCCGTATCTTGCCTATGCCCTGCTGATCCACGCGGGTCTGGACGGTATCCGGGGCGGCTGGTCCTCTCCGGCTCCCGTCAACGAGAATCTGTATCAGGCGCCGGAAGCCGTCACCGCCGGGCTGGAGAAGCTGCCCCAGACGCTGGAGGAGGCCCGCAGGCTTGCCCGGGAAAGCGCGTTTGTTGCATCGGTTCTGCCCCGGCAGATGCTGGACTGAGGGGAACCGCCTATGGCGACAGGAAAAATGAAATATCGGGTTCTTGTCGTCGGTTCCGGAGACAAGATCTTCGATTACATCTCGGATATGCTGCCCAAGAGCGGCTATGAGCCGCTGATGCGGGCAAACGATGCCGGCGAGGCCAGAAGACTGCTTCTGGATACCCCGGCGGACATCGTCATCATCAATACCCCCCTCACCGATGAATTCGGCACCGAGCTGGCGCTGGATCTGGCGGAAAGCCCCATGGGCGTGATGCTGCTGGTGAAAAGTGAGCTGTATGACCAGGTGTGCTACAAGGTGGAGGACAGCGGCGTCCTCACCCTGGGAAAGCCCATGACCCGCCAGGGCTTTTACAGCGCGGTGAAGCTCCTTTCCGCTCTGTCCGCCAGACTGGCAAAAATGGAGAAGAAGAACCGCAGCCTCCAGGAGAAGATGGCGGATATCCGGGTGGTCAACCGGGCCAAATGGCTGCTCATCGAGCGCCACCGGATGACCGAGGAGGATGCCCACTATTTCATCGAAAAGCAGGCCATGGATATGCGCCTTTCCCGCCGGGAGGTGGCGGAAAACATCATCCGGTCGTATGATCTGTAGCAAAATTGCGGATAATCTTTAATAAGACGAACAAAGGCGTTCGGCTTCCGTTGCAGTTCCCGCTGCGATGGCTGCTGAGCGCTCTTTTTTTGGAGGAAGAAGCAATATGAAGAGCACCAAGTATATTTTTGTGACCGGCGGCGTGGTCTCCGGTCTTGGCAAGGGCATCACCGCCGCCTCCCTGGGCCGCCTGCTGAAGGCCAGGGGCTTGAAGGTGGCCGCCCAGAAGCTGGACCCCTATATCAACGTGGACCCGGGCACCATGAGTCCTTATCAGCACGGCGAGGTCTACGTCACCGAGGACGGCGCGGAGACCGACCTGGACCTGGGCCACTACGAACGCTTCATCGACGAAAATCTGAACCAGTTTTCCAACCTGACCACCGGCAAGGTCTACTGGAACGTGCTGAACAAGGAGCGCCGGGGGGAATATCTGGGCTCCACCGTGCAGGTCATTCCCCATGTGACCAATGAGATCAAGGATTTTGTCTATTCCGTGGCAAAGAAGACCGACGCGGACGTGGTCATCACCGAGATCGGCGGCACCATCGGCGATATCGAGTCCCAGCCCTTCCTGGAGGCTGTGCGCCAGATCTCCCTGGAGGTGGGGCAGGAGAACAGCCTGTTCATCCATGTGACCCTGGTGCCCTTCCTCCGGGGCTCCGACGAGCACAAGTCCAAGCCCACCCAGCACTCCGTCAAGGAGCTGCAGGGCATGGGCGTCAAGCCGGACATCATCATCCTGCGCTGCGACGAGCCGCTGGAGGAATCCATCTTCCGGAAGATCGCCATGTTCTGCAACGTCAAGCCAGACTGCGTCATTGAGAATATCACCCTGCCTGAGCTTTACGAAGCGCCCATCATGCTGGAGCAGAGCCATTTCTCCGCCATCGTCTGCCGGGAGCTGGGGATCGATGCCCCGCAGATCGACCTGAGCGACTGGGATGCCATGCTGGATAAGATCCATAGCCGCAGCAAAAAGGTCACCATCGGGCTGGTTGGTAAGTATGTCCAGCTCCATGACGCCTACCTGTCCGTGGCGGAGGCGCTGCGCCATGCGGGCTACGCCCATGGCGCCTATGTCAGCATCAAGTGGATCGATTCCGAGACGGTGACCAAAGAGAATGTGGCCGGGATTCTGGCGGACTGCTCCGGCGTCATCGTCCCCGGCGGCTTCGGCAACCGGGGCATCGAGGGCAAGATCATCACCGCCGACTACTGCCGGAGGAACAATCTGCCGTACCTGGGCATCTGTCTGGGCATGCAGGTGGCGGTGATCGCCTTTGCCAGGTTTGTGGCGGGGATGGATGACGCCGACTCCGGGGAGTTCAACCCGGATTCTGCCCACAAGGTCATCGACTTCCTGCCCGACCAGAGCGATGAAACCGCCAAGGGCGGCACCCTCCGGCTGGGAGCCTATCCCTGCCATGTGGCGGAGGGCACCCAGATGCACCGGGTCTACGGAAAGACGGAGATCTCCGAGCGCCATCGCCACCGCTATGAATTCAACAACGATTTCCGGGATGCCCTGACGGAAGCCGGTCTGTGCATCAGCGGCACCTCTCCCGACGGCTACATCGTGGAGACCGTGGAGATCCCTCAGAACGATTTCTACATCGGCGTCCAGTACCACCCCGAGTTCAAGAGCCGCCCCAACAAACCCCACCCCCTGTTCCTGGGCCTGGTGGAGGCAGCCCTCATAAAATAATGTGCTTATCGGTTTGACTCAGCAAATTGGGATTTGCAGGAGAGTGGAGATTGAAGAGTTTAGAGTGAAGATATTGAAATAGATCAATTAAAACTATAATCAGTCCGTAGAATCCTGCATAAGAAACACGGAAACCGTTGATTCGAGTAATCTCCACTCTTCACTCTTCACTCTCCAATCTAACTGAAAAATTCCGATTTGACGGGCAGATAATAAGGAAAAAGCAGCAGAGCACCAAAAATGCTCTGCTGTGTTTCTTTTATTCTTCTACAGGAAGCAGGCTGAAGCGATACAGAACCACCTGATCGCCCACCAGATGATGATACCGCTCGTCGCCGTTGAGGATGCGATCCCTCACCCAGACGCCATTTTCATAGCGGCCGTCTTCTTTTGTGAGAATGTCCAGCAGCGCCCCATCGGCCTGGAAGTCAAAGGTGCAGTTGATGGCAGCCACCAGAAAATCGTAGTCGCTCAGCTCTGCCACCATGCCGCCTCCCGTGGGATGCCCCTGCTCCGTGTGCTCGTAGAATATATCCAGATGCACCTTCGTTAGCTTAACCTGCTCCTTTGGCTCCCCGGCGTACAGGAAGCCCCGGGTTTTGGATTTTCGCAGTACTGGCTCGATGTTCTCCCAGATGGCGTAGGCGTCAAAGAGCTGCCGGGCATTCCGGGCGGAGCGCTGTACCTCCGGGGTCAGGCGCAGCAGCTCCATGGTCTTCTCGTCCATCTCCTGCTGCAGCCCTGCCGCGTCCTCGATGCCGAAGGGGGCAAAACACATAGCGTTGTGCTCGCCCACGGCGTACAGGCAGAAGGCCGCCTCGGCTCTGGTCTCGGGGATGAACAGGGGATTGTCCTTCCCGGCATACTCCCGGCACACATCCTGGAAATAGGGCACATAGATGTCCGGGGAATAGAGGTCAATGCTGGGGGCTGCCAGACGCCAGATGTCGATGTTCTTGAACTGGGGGCCGCCGCTGGGATAGGAGCCGGGGTACCAGGGCTCCTGCTCCAGCCAGGCGTTGACGCCCATGGGCAGCGCCAGCTCCGCCTTGCCCGACGCGGCGATCTCCTCCACGGCTTTGGCATAGTGCCAGGCCATGAAGGCTTCCTCTGCATAGTCGCCAAAGGCCTCCTGCCAGCAGCCGGTTTTCCCGAAGTGGGAAGCCAGCGCTTCCGGGACAGGCTCCAGGAACGCGGCCTGGGCGGCGGGAGAGAAGTCCCTGGGCGTCCCCAGTACGCCCATCTCGTTTTCCACCTGTATGAGAATGACGGTGTGCTCCGGGTCATGCTCCCGCAGATGGGCCATGAGCTTAGCAAAGGCCCGTTTGTCCGCCTCCACCGCCTCCCGGCAGAATGGCGACAGGATAAAGGTGATGCCGCCGTAGAAGGTGGGGATTTTCCCCTCCCGGGTGCGGACATACCAGAACCGCTGCCGGTCCTCCTTGACCCATTGGGGCACATAGGTGGAGGAGCTGTTCTTCCACAGGCCGAACCACAGCAGCTCCAGCCGCATATTTTCCCGCCGCGCCTGCTCCAGAAGGCCGTCCACCAGAGAAAAATCGAACTTGCCCTCCTCCGGCTCGATGCACTCCCAGTACACCGGCACAATGAGGCAGTTCATATGGCGGTTTCGCACAGCGGGCCAGACGGTTTTGTCCATATAATCAAGGCTGCTGGCGGAGGAGTTGTGTACCTCCCCGGCACGCAGAGCCATGGGCGCGCCATCCACGATCAATGCGGCGTCCTTCCCCACAGCGCGGATGTACGGAAGCATGGTCATGATATCCCCCTCGTTTCGTTTGCTTTTCTCCATTATACCATAACCGCGTTTTTCCGCAAGTGGTTTTCACCGGATGTTGATTTTCCACTAGTGGATAATCGCATACAAACAAAGAACATAATAAAGAAAGAAAAGATATAACAAAGAAAAGAGAGAGAAAAGCCTCACCCATGATTGTTTTTTATGGGAATAATATCAGCAATGAAACAACCGGGCCATGTAGGGGAGCTTCCCAAGTAAGTACCTTGTTGGGCGAATTCGTATCTATGTCCAACAATTTCCCATTCAACCGAACACTCACAAATCGAAGCCTGGCGGGAGGCTAATAGCCTCCCCTACAATGGTACGCGCAAAAAAACCACCACAGAGCGGGTTGCTCTGTGGTGATTGGTTACGGTGCAAAAGCGTTGGGCTCGATGCTGCGTTTCGCGGCCTCCAGGGTTTCCGCGGTGGGCTCGGGGATGGCTTTTTCCCGGACCATGCCGTAGCGGTAGTACTGCTCCGGGCCGATTTCGCCGACAACGGAGGTCACTTCGTCCAGATACGACGAACGCAGGTGATCCTCCGTGGAAATCAGCTCGCCGGTTTCCCGGTCGTATTTGAGGATTCTGGACTTGGCGTAGCGTTCGGCGGCGCCGAAGCCCATGCGGACGTAGTAATCCCGGGTCTCGGTGCCCATGATCCAGACGCAGACGAAGCCGTCCTGCTCCTCGGCGATGATCTTCACGGGGGTATCATAGCCGTTGCGGATCTTCAGGTCGGGGGTGTCCCAGTTGACGGTGGCGTCCAGACCCACGGGCATGTAATCGGCGGGAAAACCGTGGCTGACCCGTTCCACCGTCTCCAGCTCGGCGTAGAGGGAGCACAGGTACAGCGTGGAGGAGACCTGGCAGATGCCGCCGCCCAGCGTATTTACCAGCTCCGTGCCGGAGTAGGCGGGGGCCCGCTTGTAGCCAGCCTCCTCGGTGCGCATGCCCAGGGTGGCGTTGTAGGAGAGGATCTGCCCGGGCTGCAGCACCACGCCGTTCAGCGCCGCGCAGGCCAGGCGCAGGTTGGCGGTGCGGTCTTCGTTGTCAGAGTGGGGCGTCTGGCAGAAGCCCAGAATGTCCGGGAAGAGGAAATCGCCGCTGACGGTTTCGGGGGTGATGTAGTCCATGGGGATCTCCACGGTTTCCCCCGGCGCGGCGCTATCCAGCAGCGCCTGGGCATCTTCCGGGTCAAAGCCCATACCGTAGGAGCCGGGTGTGACCGCTTTGGTCTGGGCATCCATGACGGCGGACACGGGAGCCACGGCGGCCTGCGCATAGAGGGCATATGCATCCGGCGCCTCCGGTGTTTTTCCCTCCAGCAGCTCCCGGGCGTCCACCCGAAAATTTGCCTGCGCAATGGCGTCACAAACCATGGCGGTCAGGTCGTCGGCATCTGCCGTGGTTCCGGCGGTGCCCAGGGTGAAGAGCAGGGTGGGGCAGGGAAGGTCGGGGTCAAAATCTTCCTCGGAAAGAGGCGGAATCTCGCCGTCCAGCGTGAAGCCTGCGGGGGTGTACTTGCCTTCGGTTTGCCCCAGGCTGTCCGCAATGGCGCTGCGGATGGAATCCGAATCCAGCGACAGGTAGGGCTGAAGCGCCAGCTCGGTGGGAGCGACGGCCTGCTCCGCGGCGTCCAGCAGGGCCTCCGTGTCCAGAGAAATACCGGTTTCCTCGGGCGTCAGGGTAAGTTCGCCCTGGGGAAGGAGCAGGACCATGTCCTGCCTGCAAAGGATTTCCAGCGCCGCAGCGGCCTCCTTCCGGCTCAGAGCGCCCAGGGAGATGCCGCCTGCGCTGACACCCTGGGGGATGACGGTGGTGGCTTCGGACAGCAGCGGGATCAGACCCACCAGCGCCATCAGGGCAATGACGGTGATGCTGATGGGGATCGCCAGCAGACGGCTGCGGCGCTTTTTCCGGGATCGCTTGCTGCCTGCGGGTGTTTCCTTCGGCGCGGGGGATTCAGGAGCGCAGAGTGGGTCTATATTGTTCAGGATGCTGTCCCAGTCGTCCTGGCTGTTTTGGGAAGTGGGATTGCTTTTGTTGATGGGGATCTCCTCCTTGTGTATAAACTGCTGCGCCATTGCAGCAGGGCGAAACATCGAAAAATTGTAATTTGACGCACTGGCGCGGTAGCGCCCTTGGCTCTCCCTATGGGAGAGCTGTCAGCCGAACAGGCTGACTGAGAGGGTACCGCAGTCGGAAAAAGGTGCATCTCTATGGTGCGGCACCCTCTCAGTCTGCCCCTTTCGGGGCAGCCAGCTCTCCCAAAGGGAGAGCCAAGGTCGCTTCGCTCCGAAGAAAC
>CALYTP010000049.1:0-13014 GCA_945486915.1 uncultured Clostridia bacterium
CAACGCACAGGCAAATTACAATTTGCCACAATGCTGAGTCAAACCGATATGCACATTTTTTATTTTCAGGCTTGTTTTGTTCCAGGTATTGTCCGGCAGTACCTCCGCCAGCCGCTTCAGCCGCTCCCGGCTTCCCTTCTCCCACCTCGGGCCAAATGCGCCAAAAATGGGTTTTGGGCGCATTTCCTAATTGCATTTCCTGAAAAAATCCGATATACTTGTTGTTAACATTTGGAATGTGGGAGGGTGCTGCCATGCGTATTGCCGTTGTGGATGACGAGAATTCCAGCGCGCAAATGCTTCAGGAGTTTCTGCACCGGTATGCCGCTGAATACGGTCAGGTCATCGACGTGCAGTGCTTTCAGGATGGTCTGTCCTTTGTGGGTTCGTTCAAAAACCAGTTTGATGTGATCCTGCTGGATGTCTCCATGCCCGGCATCGACGGCATGGAAACCGCGAAGCGGATTCGCTGCAGCGACCCGGATGTGGTGATCCTCTTTGTTACCAACATGGCCCAGCATGCCATCCGGGGCTACGAGGTGGACGCGCTGGACTATGTGCTCAAGCCTGTCACCTATTTCTCCTTTTCCCAGCGACTGAACCGGGCCATCAGCCGGGTGAAGCGCCATGACAAGCATTATCTGATCGTCCCCACCAAAAACGGCGCCAAAAAGATGGACATCGCCACCATCTGTTATGTGGAAAGCCAGGGGCACACGCTGATCTATCACACCACCGCCGGGGACTTTGTCACCAGCGGCACCATGAAGGAAATTGAAGAAAAGCTGGTTCCTTTCCACTTTTTCCGCTGCAATAAGGGCTATCTGGTCTCTTTGGAGCATGTGGACGGCATCGAGGACGGCTGCGCCATGGTCAACGGCCAGGCGCTGCTCATCAGCCGGGCACGGAAAACCGAATTTATGGATGCTTTGGCAAACTGTCTGGGTGGTGCTCTGCTGTGAATATCAACGTGATGGATATCCCCCGGATCTACACCGGCATTGCCGAGTGGCTGGCCTGCATGGTGGTGGCCTCCCGGCTGGCGCCCAGAATGCCCGCAAAATACCGCATTCCCATCGCGGGTGCCGCACTGGCTGTGCAATGCGGCTTTCTGGTGATTTCCGACAACTGCCCCATCTATCTGTGGATCCCCTGTATGATCGCGGCGGCAGCCATGATGCTGGGGCTGATCCTGCTGCTGTGCGATGTGGATCTGGCGGCAGGGGCCTACGCCTGCATCCGGGCCTTCGTCACCGCGGAATTTGCCGCTTCGCTGCAATGGCAGATTCACTGCTTCCTGTGGCCGCAGAACAATCCCGTGTGGTGGCAGCGTTGGGGGTTGCTGATCGCCGTATATGGGGCGGTATATACGCTGTTTGCCCTGATGGAATACCGCTGTAATCCCGGCCACTCCAGGCCGGTGGTTTCCTTCCACGAGCTGCTCAGCGCGTTTATCATGGGCGTCTGCATCTTTTCCGTCAGCAATCTGAGCTTTGTGTACCAGAGGACCCCCTTCAGCAGTCAGCATGCCAGCGATATCCTCAATATCCGCACCATCGTGGATCTGTGCGGCGTGGCCATTCTCTACGCCTACCATCTCCAGCGCCGGGAGGATTCCTCCCGGAAGGAGCTGGCCGCCATGCAGACCATTCTGGAAAACCAGTACGCCCAGTACCGCATGAGCCGGGACTCCATCGAGCTGGTGAATCAGAAGTATCACGACCTGAAGCACCAGATCGCAGCCCTGCGGGCGGAGTCAGACGCGGAAGTGCGAAACCGGTGGCTGGACGAAATGGAAGAGGACATTCTGGCCTATGAGGCGCAGAACAAGACAGGAAACACGGTGCTGGACACCGTGCTCACCGGCAAGGGCCTGTACTGCCGGAAGCACAGCATTGATCTGATCGTGGTGGCGGACGGGCGAAACCTGGAAATGATGGAGATGATGGACATCTGCTCCCTGTTCGGCAACGCGCTGGACAACGCCATTGAATGCGAGCTGAAGCAGCCGGACAAAAGCAAGCGGATGATCCACCTCTCTCTGACCTCCCAGAAGCAGTTCCTGCTGCTGCAGGTGGAGAACCTCTGCCCGGATATGCCGGTTTTTCGCAACGGTCTGCCGGTAACCACCAAGCCAGACCGGGAAAACCACGGCTTCGGCGTCAAGAGCATTCAGTCCATCGCCAGAAAATACGGCGGCTCCGCCAGCTTTCAGGTCAACAACGGCTGGTTCGTGCTGAAGGTCCTGCTGCCGCTGCCCAAAGAAACCAGGGAGCCTTCCCGGCATACGAAATCATAAATCCCCGAAACCCGGACGGTCATAGGCCGTCCGGGTTTTTGCAGAGCGAAGCGCCCTTGGCTCTCCCAAAGGGAGAGCCAAGGGCTCTGCCGCGCCAAATAACGATTTTTCGTCCTGCTGAGCAAGGCCGATATGCAGATTGCACAAAACGAAATAGTAATTTTTGTGCACTATTTCAGGCGTATTTCCCCCGAAATCCGGCGTTTTTGCAGTTTGTGCAGGAAAAACGACAGTTTGTGCATACCCCCTTTTCAAAGCCAAATTCCCTGTGCTATACTGACCCTGCAAGGGAAAAATCCCGAGCTGAAGAAGAAAAGAAAAAATAAGGAGGACAAGAAATGTTAAGTATCAACATTGACGACGTGAAAACAGTCATCGGTCTGATGAGCGGCCATCTGATTGCTCTTGCCATCTGCCTGGCACTGGCCATCGTCGTCACCATCGCCGTGATAAAGCTTCCCAAGGCAACCAAGAAGCTGGTTCGCGGAAATGCCTGGCTGGCCTTCGTGCTGGCCCTGGTCATCATCGTAAATCTGATTTTGACCGGCCCTGTCTATTCCATCGTCAACCTGGCGATGGGCGGCGGCAGCATCAGCGAGGAGAGCATTCGCTCTGCCACGGATCTTTGCACCACTATCGCCGAGGAAGGTATTGTCCTTCTGAAAAATGAGGACAACATCCTGCCCTTGAAAAACACCAAGGTCAACACCTTTGGCTGGTCTGCAACAAACCCTGTCTACGGTGGTACCGGTTCCGGCTCCCTGTCCGGTGCTTACCCCACTGTGACGCTGCTGGAGGGCCTGACCAACGCCGGAATTGAGTACAATACCGCGCTTACCGAGTTCTATACCAACTTCCGTGCCTCCCGGCCCATGGTTGGCATGTGGGGCCAGGATTGGACCCTCCCCGAGCCCACCCAGGCTGACTATGAAGCGGCGAACATCTATGACAATGCGCTGGCATTCTCCGACACCGCGCTGATTGTCATCGCCCGTTCCGGCGGCGAGGGTGCTGACTTGCCCACCTCCTACAACGGCGAGGACACCTTCCAGGAGGGCGGTATGTTCGGTTCTTCCGGTGTGCGTTACAGCGAATACGCCGACGATCTGGATGCGAACAAGCACTATCTGGAGCTGACCAACCGGGAAATCGCTACGGTTGAGGCTGTTACCAGCAAGTTTGACAACGTGGTTGTCATCATCAACTCCGCCAATGCCATGGAACTGGGCTGGGTCAATGAGTATCCCTCCATCAAGGGCGTTATCTACTGCCCCGGCACCGGCCAGTCCGGCTTCAATGCGCTGGGAGCGATCCTGGCAGGCAAGGTCAATCCCTCCGGCAAGACCGTGGACACCTTTGTGGCCGATCTGACTGCTACTCCCAGCTACAATAACTTTGGCTCCACTTACTACACCAATATGGATGATGTGGCTCCCCAGTCCTGGGGTCAGCCGGTTATCCCCAACTACGTCAGCTATGTGGAAGGCATCTATGTCGGCTACAAGTTCTATGAGACTGCCGCCGCAGAGGGCCTGATCGACTATGACGAAGCGGTTGTCTATCCCTTCGGCTACGGCCTGAGCTACACCACCTTCGAGCAGAAGATGGGTGAAATCACCGAGAAGGACGGCGTCCTGTCCGTGGATGTCACCGTCACCAATACCGGCGATGTGGCAGGCAAGGATGTGGTTGAAATCTATTTCAATCCTCCCTACCGCAACGGCGGCATTGAGAAGGCCACTGCCAACCTGATTGCCTTTGACAAGACCAGCGAGCTGGCCCCCGGTAAGAGTGAGACCCTGACCCTCAGCTGGAAGATCGAGGATATGGCCTCCTACGACACCTACGGCAAGGGCTGCTATGTGCTGGAGAAGGGCGATTATATCATCTCCATCAACTCTGATTCCCACAATATCATCGATTCCAGAACCTATACGGTAAAGAAGAACGTTGTCTACAACGAAGGTCGCTCTACGGACCAGACTCCGGCAACCAACCAGTTTGGCTTTGCGGAGAACACCGAGCAGATTACCTATCTGTCCCGGAAGGACGGCTTTGCCAACTACGAAGAAGCTACCGCTGCCTGCACGTTCACCGAGATGACTGCCGAGCAGAAGGCTGGCTACTATACCCATGTCAACTATGATCCCACCGCGTTTAACAATGCCGACGACGTGATGCCCACCACCGGCGCCAAAAACGGCATCCAGATGGTGGATATGCGCGGCCTCGATTACGATGATCCCAAGTGGGATACCTTCCTGGATCAGCTTACCGTGTCCGAGATGGTAAACCTGATCTCCGTTGGCGGCTACCAGAGCGTGGCCATCAGCTCCATCGGCAAGACCCAGCAGATCGACTGCGATGGCCCTGCCTCCATCAACAATAACTTCACCGGCAAGGGTTCCATCGGCTTCCCCGCCGCTGTGATGATTGCTTCCACCTGGAACGAAGATCTGGCAAAGGAATTTGGTTCTTCCATCGGACAGATGGCTGACGAAATGGGCGTTTCCGGCTGGTACGCTCCCGCCATGAACACCCACCGCTCCGCCTTCGCCGGCCGTAACTTCGAGTATTACTCCGAAGACGGC
Organism: uncultured Clostridia bacterium; assembly: GCA_945486915.1. GTDB lineage: Bacteria > Bacillota > Clostridia > Oscillospirales > Oscillospiraceae > Faecousia. The sequence continues at coordinate 4,891 of CALYTP010000049.1, forward strand.
TTCCTGTCAGGCAAGATGGCGGCAAATGCCGTTGCCGGTGCCAAGGAGCACGGCGTCTACTCCTTCATCAAGCACTTTGCTCTGAATGATCAGGAGACCAACCGGACAAACCTGCTGTCTACCTGGTCCAACGAGCAGGCCATTCGTGAAATCTATCTGAAGCCCTTCGAGCTGGCTGTCAAGGAAGGCGGCGCCCAGGCGGTTATGTCCTCCTTCAACTACATCGGCAATGAGTACGCCGGTGCCTGCAACGAGCTGCTGCAGAATGTCCTGCGGGACGAGTGGGGCTTCCGTGGCATGGTTCTGACCGACTACTTCGGCGGCTACGGCTATCAGGATGCCGATATCCAGATCCGTAACGGCAATGACTTCTGCCTGAACCCCATGGGCAGCGAAACCTCCGTCCTGACGGATCAGAGCAGCGCCACCTCCATCCTCGCTGCCCGCCAGGCCTGTAAGAACATCCTGTACACCACCTGCAACAGCCGCGCCTATGCTGCTGATGTGCTGAATCCCGGCCTGCCCACCTGGCAGATCATCATGTATGTGATCGACGCTGTGATCATCGCGCTGCTGGCAGTGTGGGAATTCATGATGATCAGGTCCTACAAAAAGCCTGAGAAGGTTACTATCGAGAACAAATAAACCAATCCATCCAATCCCAACTCCCTCATTTGAGGGAGTTGGAGATTGCAAAAAGGAGAAATGAATATGAGCAGAAAACTTATTGCCCTTTTTGCATGCGCTGTTGTCGTGCTTGGGCTGGCCGTATCCGGCCAGAGCACCGCTTCTGCTGAAAATACCACCGCTCCCACGTCTGTCACCGGTACCCAGACCATTGTGGTGGAAGGCTTCGACTGGGGCCCTGCAGTTACAAAAACCATCGTAACGCTGGATCAGCAAATCAGCGCTGATTCTGTTACCGCTGAGAGCTTTGCGGTTCTGGAATCCAAGGAAACCTTTAACTGGGCTGCACTTGGCGATCCGAGCCAGGACCCCACTGTTCATACTGTTCTGGATGCTCCCCGGACCGTTCTTGCTGCCTATACCTGCGACGCTGACGGTCAGGCCACCGGCGACTCCAATCAGATCGCCCTGGAGCTGCGCTTCAGCCCCGACGAAGGAAGTCCCTACATTTATGACTTTATCATTGGTCACAACAGTTTCTGCAATCCCTATAACCTGCAAATTACGCTGACTGCCGATGCGGCGCTGACCACCGCTGACGGCTGCTCCGTTGCTGAACTGACGGTTGATCCTTCTCTGGATGCCTCCAAGGTCATCTGCTCCCAGTTGGAGAATGTTGATCTGTCTGGTACTTTCACCGGTACCGACGGCAAAACACTTGCCTACGGCTCCTTCGTCCCTGCTGACGACGGTCAGAAGCACCCCCTGGTGATCTGGCTGCACGGCGCAGGTGAGGGCGGCACAGATCCTTCTGTGGTGGCGCTGGGCAACAAGGTCACGGCTCTGTACGGCGAGGAATTCCAGACCGTCATGGGCGGCGCTTATGTTCTGACGCCGCAGACCCCCACTTTCTGGATGGCCTATAACGAGGAAGGCGCATGGAACGATAACCCCGGTGTCAGCTCGATTTACCAGAAGACCCTCATGGAACTGATTGAGAATTATGTTCAGAGCAATCCCAACATTGATGCCAATCGGATCTATATCGGCGGTTGTTCCAATGGCGGCTATATGACCATGGATCTCATCCTGAATTACCCGGACTATTTCGCTGCCGCATTCCCCATTTGCGAGGCCTATGCGGATGCCGGCATTACTGACGAGCAGCTCAAGGGTATTCAGAATCTGCCTGTCTGGTTCGTCTATGCCAAGAACGATACCACCGTTGTGCCTGAAAGCTATGAGATTCCGACCATCGCCCGGCTCCAGAGTATGGGCGCTGATATTCATACCTCTGTGTTTGACGATGTCCACGATACCACTGGTCTCTACACCGGTCAGGATGGCTCCGCCTATCAGTACATGGGCCATTGGTCCTGGCTGTACTTCTTCAACAACGAGTGTGAAGACGATGGCGTGAATATGTGGCAGTGGCTGACTGAACAGAGCAAATAAGTTTCCTTCTATTCCTTTCCTATTGTGAGCCTCCCTCCTTCGGGAGGGGGGCTTGCGCCCTGTCTGGATGCGAGGGCTGAAAAAATCAGCTTTGGCATCTGAACAGAGAATTTGATATAAGGAGAGATACCCATGAATATGGAACCCTACATCCGCAAACTGACGCTGGAACAAAAGGCCGCTCTTCTGCAGGGCTGGAGCACCTGGACCACCTGGGACGGCAGCAAGCTGGGAATCCCCGCCATTTTCCTGTCCGACGGCCCCCACGGTCTGCGCAAGCAGGCAGGAGCGGGAGACCATCTGGGTCTGAATGCCTCGGTGCCTGCCACCTGCTTCCCCACCGCCGCCACCATGGCCAACTCCTGGGATGATGCGCTGGGCGAGGAGCTGGGAAAAGCCCTGGGCGAGGAAGCCGCAGCCAATGACGTTCATGTGGTGCTGGGCCCCGGCCTGAATATGAAGCGCTCCCCCCTGTGCGGACGGAACTTCGAGTATTTCTCCGAGGACCCCTACCTGGCGGGTAAAATGGGTGCCGCCTATGTCCGGGGCATCCAGTCCGCCGGTGCCGCTGCCTGCCCCAAGCATTTTGCCGCCAACTCCCAGGAGCTGCGCCGGATGAGCATGGACTCCGTGGTGGACGAGCGGACGCTGCGGGAAATCTACCTCACTGCCTTTGAAATCGCCGTGAAGGAAGGCAAGGCAAAGGCCATCATGTCCAGCTACAATATGGTCAACGGCACCTACGCCAACGAAAACACCCACCTGCTGACCGAGATTCTGCGGGGAGAATGGGGCTTTGACGGTTTCGTGGTCACCGACTGGGGCGGAGACAACGACCACACCGAGGGTGTAAAGGCCGGCTCCAACCTGGTGATGCCCGTCCCCGGCCCCGACTGTGCCCTGGGTCTTGTGAAGGCGGTTCGGGAAGGACGGATTGAAGAGAAGGTGCTGGACGACCGTCTGCGGGAGCTGCTGAAGCAGGTATTCTCCCTGACGGAATCCGTGGGCAAGGCTCCCAAGGCCTTCGACGTGGATGCCCACCATGCCATCGCCAGAAGGTGCGCCGAGCAGTCCATCGTCCTGCTGGACAACGACGGCATTCTGCCCCTGAAGGAAGCAACCAAAGCCGCCGTCATCGGCGACTTTGCGAAGGCTCCCCGGTATCAGGGCGCAGGCTCCAGCCAGGTCAATCCCACCAAGCTGGACAACCTCTATGACTGCCTGAGCGCCGCCGGTGTCACCATCACCGGGTACGCCCAGGGCTTTGACCGCAAGAACCCCATGCCCATCCCCACCATGATCGACGAGGCCGTGGCCGTGGCTAAGGACGCGGAAACGGTGCTGCTGTGCGTGGGCCTGGATGAGATCCTGGAATCCGAGGGCATGGATCGGCAGCACATGGAGCTGAGCAAGAGCCAGCAGGCCCTGATCGACGCGGTGTGCGCCGTCAACAAAAACGTGATCCTGGTGCTCTCCGGCGGTGCTCCCTTCGTCATGCCGGAAAAAGCCAAATACCGCGCCGCCATCCACGGCTACCTGGGCGGTCAGGCCGGCGCCGGTGCCATGGCAGACGCACTGCTGGGCAAAATCAACCCCTGCGGCAAGCTCAACGAAACCTGGCCGGAGAAGCTGGAGGACAACCCCTCCTATCCCTACTTCCCCAGCAAAGAGCGGACCAGCGAATATCGTGAGGGCCTGTACATCGGCTACCGCTTCTATGATACCGCCGGCGTCCCCGTCCGCTATCCCTTCGGCTACGGCCTGAGCTATACCACCTTCTCCTACTCCGACATTCACGCAGACAAAGACAGCGTCACCTTCACCGTCACCAACACCGGCAAGGTGGACGGCGCGGAGGTTGCTGAGGTTTACGTTTCCTGCAGCAGCGGCAAGGTCTTCCGTCCCAAGAAGGAGCTGAAGGGCTTTGCCAAGGTGTTCCTGAAGGCAGGCGAGAGCAAGACCGTCACCGTCAATCTGGACGACAAGGCCTTCCGCTACTTCAACGTCAAAACCGACCGCTGGGAAGTGGAGACCGCCGACTATGAAATCAGCGTGGGTGCCAGCGTGGCAGACATCCGTCTGGCAGACACCGTCCATGTGACTGGCCAGGAAGCTCCTGCTCCCTACGGCAGCCTGCCCTGCTACGAAAGCGGCAGCATCACCGCGGTTTCCGACGGGGAATTCCAGGCGCTGCTGGGCAAGCCCATTCCCGACGGCAGCTGGAGCGGCAGTCTCCAGAAGAACGACGCCATCTGCCAGCTGTACTATGCAAAAACCGGCGTTGCCAGACTGGCATACAAGATTCTGACCCATATGAAGGACAAGGCAGACGCCAAGGGCAAGCCCGACCTGAACATCCTGTTCATCTACAACATGCCCTTCCGTGCCCTGGGCAAAATGGCAGGCGGCATGGTCAACGAAAAGATGGTGGACGATATCCTGCTGCTGGTCAACGGCCACTTCTGGCGGGGCCTGGGCCGGGTGATTGCGGACTTCTTCCGCAACCTGGGCAGCAACAAGGCGTATATGAAACAACTGGAAGTCAACAAGGAGGACGCATAACATGAACGCAATCAAAACCTGGTGGGGCAATTTTGTCGAAAAACATCCCTCTCTTTCCCAGTGGATCCGGGAGGGCGGCCTGTTCGTCATCGTCAGCAACGCCATCACGGTGTTTAAGTACCTGCTGCTGACCTTCCTGCCCGCGGCCTTTGCCTTCCTCGGCAGCCGGGACTTTGGCTTCCCAGGCATCAACCTGACCCTGTTCGGCATTGAGTTCAAGTGGTACATCATCGGCTACGGCGCGGAGCAGGGCGGCATCGCCTACTTCACCGCCTACATGATTGCCATGTTCATCGGCGAGGTCATCAATTTCTTCATCCAGAGAAGCTGGGTGTTCCGCTCCAAGGGCAACATCCTGCGTCAGGGTATGTGGTATCTGCTGGCCTTCTGCGTGGTCACCTGCGTGGTTAACTCCATCAACTGCATCTGGGCCGCCGTGGCCGGTCACTTCGTGGCTCCCTGGCTGTACAACATCGGCACCACCGTCCTCAACGGCGGCGTTTCCATGGTGGTCTTCTTCATCGTCAACAAGATCGTCTTCCACGACAAGGCGGAGGCATAACCGTATTTCCAAAAGCCCGGATTTTCTCAGGAAGGTCCGGGCTTTCCCCGTTTGTCCCCGCAGGAATTTTTATCCTTTTCTGTTGAAAATATCGCCATAATGCGGTATTATGGTGACAGAATTGTGCTGGCTTTGGATGCCCCGGGGCCTTCGGAGTCCATGAAATCATGTACGAAAGGATGTATCCAATATGAACGTTGTCATCATCGGCGGCGTCGCCGCAGGCACCAAGGCTGCTGCCAAGCTGCTGCGCAAAGACAGAAGTCTGGATGTCACCATCTACACCAAAGGCAGCGAGATCTCCTACGCAGGCTGCGGTCTTCCCTACTATGTGGGCGGGAGCATCGAAAGCCGGGAGGAGCTCATTGTCAACACCCCGGAGAAGTTCTCCGGCCTCACCGGCACCAAAGTGGTCACCGAAGCCGAGGCAACCAAACTGGATGCCGGGGCAAAAACCGTCACCCTCCGCCGGGGCGGGCAGGAAGAGGCCGTGCCCTATGACCGCCTGATTCTGGCTGTGGGCGCCCAGCCCTTTGTGCCCGAGGTTCCCGGCGTGGAGCTGCCCGGCGTATTCACCATGCGCACCCCCGGCGACGCCGTGGGCCTGCGGGAGTATGTGGAAACCAACCGCTGCCGCAATGCCGTTGTGGTGGGCGGCGGCTTCATCGGTCTGGAAATTGCCGAAAATCTCATGTCCAAGGGTCTGAATGTCACCGTCATCGATATGGCGGATCAGGTCATGCCGAATATCTTCGACCCCGAAATGGCCGACCACATCCGCAAGACCCTCCAGAGCAAGGGTATGCGCATCCGCACCGCCACCGCCTTCCAGGGCGTCACCGGCGACGGCAGGGTTCAGGGCGTTCTGACCTCCGGCGGCACCGTCAGCGCCGATGTGGCGGTGCTGGCCATCGGCATCCGTCCCGCCACCGGCTTTTTGGCTGACTCCGGCCTGGAGATGGTCAAGGGCGCCATCTGCGTGGACGAAGCCATGAAGACCAACCTGCCCGACGTCTACGCCGTGGGCGACTGTGCCCTGGTGCGCAACCGGATCACCGGAAAGCAGCAGTGGTCCGCCATGGGCTCCACCGCCAATATTTCCGCCAGAAGCCTGGCCGCTGGAACTCCCTACCCCGGCTGCATGGGCACCGGCGTTGTAAGGCTAGCCGACGATCTCAACGCAGGCCGCACCGGTCTGACCGAGGCCCAGGCCAAAGATGCAGGCTTTGATGTGGAGACTGCCCTGTGCGTCCTGGACGACAAGCCCCACTACTATCCCGGCTCTGCCTCCTTCACCATCAAGCTGCTGGCCGACCGGGCAAGCCGCCGCCTGCTGGGCATCCAGGTGCTGGGCGCCGGCGCCGTGGACAAGCTGGTGGACATCGCCGTCACCGGCATGGCCATGAACGCCAGACTGGACGACTTCAACACCCTGGACTACGCCTACGCGCCTCCCTTCTCCACCGCCATCCATCCCTTCGTCCAGGCCTGCTATGTGCTGGAGAATAAGCTGGACGGCATTCTGGAGAGCTTCACCCCCGCCCAGTACGCCGCCGGCATGGCCAAGGGCTACAAGGTCATCGACGTCAAGCCCGAGCCCGGCATTCCCGGTGCCACCTGGGTGGATCTGGCCCGCTTCGACGGCACCATCGAGGGCATTAACAAGGACGACAAGCTCCTGCTGGTCTGCAACCGGGGCCGCCGTGGCTATCTGCTGCAGAACCGCATGAAGGCCGCAGGCTACACCAATACAAAGGTTCTGGAGGGCGGCACCTTTTTCAACAATGTGAAGGTCACCGTCTCCGGCGGCAAGCTGGACCCCGCCGAGATCAAGCGGGTCAAAGGCCTGGGCTGCCTGCAGGACAAGCGCTTCCCCGATGTGTTCAACGTCCGGGTCATCACCCGCAACGGCAAAATCACCGCCGAGGAGCAGAAGGCCATCGCCGAGGCCTCCGAGCTGTTCGGCAGCAGCGCCGTGACCATGACCACCCGACTGACCCTGGAAATCCAGGGCGTCAAGTACGAAAACCTCCAGCCCCTGATGGACTTCCTCCACGATCGTGGTCTGGAAACCGGCGGCACCGGCTCTCTGGTGCGGCCCGTGGTCTCCTGCAAGGGCACCACCTGCCAGTACGGCCTGCTGGACTCCTTCGACCTCAGCGAGAAGCTGCATGAGAAGTTCTATGTGGGCTACCACAGCGTCACCCTGCCCCACAAATTCAAGATCGCCGTGGGCGGCTGCCCCAACAACTGCGTCAAGCCCGACCTGAACGATCTGGGCATCGTGGGCCAGAGAATGCCCATGGTAGACCTTGCCAAGTGCCGGGGCTGCAAGAAGTGCCAGGTGGAGCAGGGCTGCCCCATCCGCACCGCCAAGGTGGTGGACGGCAAGATCCGCATTGACCCTAATGAATGCAACAACTGCGGCCGCTGCAAGGGCAAGTGCCCCTTCGGCGCGGTGGAGGAATATGTGGACGGCTACCGTGTCTATATCGGCGGCCGCTGGGGCAAGCGCTATGCCCATGGCAGACCCCTTGGCAAGCTGTTCACCAGCGAGGAAGAGCTGATGGATGTGGTGGAGAGTGCCATCCTGCTGTTCCGCGACGAGGGCATCTCCGGCGAGCGCTTCGCCGACACCATCAACCGTCTGGGCTTCGAATATGTGGAGGACAAACTCATCAACCACAAGATCGATAAAGCAGCAGCCATGGAGAAAACCGTCAAAGGCGGCGCCACCTGCTGATTCCCGTTCATAACCAACAAAAATCCTGAGGCGTAAAAACCTCAGGATTTTTTATTTTGCATCGTACCAACTGTCGTAGGGCATAACATATAAAAATTGTAATTTTGCGGTGTCGTTTCTGTGGAGCGAAGCGACCTTGGCTCTCCCTTTGGGAGAGCTGGCTGCCCCGTAAGGG
>CALYTP010000050.1:0-12587 GCA_945486915.1 uncultured Clostridia bacterium
GGCTCTCCCTTTGGGAGAGCTGTCAGCCGAACAGGCTGACTGAGAGGGTACCACGTTTGATGGTTGGGATCGTGTAATTGGTGCGGAACCCTCTCAGGCTGCCCCATAGGGGGAGCCAAGGTCGCTTCGCTCCGAAACATACCAGCCACGGGAATTCCAACCATAAATTGTTGCAGCCAACTACAGGTGCACAGCAAAACAAAACCGTACAAAACCGATCATACTCATCCATTTTACTACAGATTTACGGTTTTGAACAGAGGGTTTTTGGAAGTTTTTTCTCCTGGGCTGCCGGGATGGGTTTCTGTGCGTTGCAATTCCCTGCGGGCAATGGTATAATGGCCTCAAAATGGGGTTGTATGGTCTCCCCGCAAAAAAGAGGTAACCGCTATGCAGACACGTAAGCTATATTATGAAGACAGCCACCTTTCCCGGTTTGAAGCCAGAGTCCTCACCTGCCACCAGACCGGAAAAGGCTTTGCCGTGACTCTGGATGCCACCGCCTTCTATCCCGAGGGCGGCGGGCAGGCAGCCGACACCGGCACTCTGGGCGGCATCCGGGTGTCGGACACCAGGGAGCAGGGGGAAACCATCGTCCATTTCTGCGAAGCGCCGCTGGAGCCGGGCAGCACCGTGGAGGGCGTCATCGACTATGGGCAGCGGTTTGTTCGGATGCAGCAGCACTCCGGCGAGCACATCGTCTCCGGCATTCTGAACCGCCGCTTCGGCTGCAGCAATGTGGGCTTCCACATGGGCTCCGACCGGACGGTCATCGATTTTGATGCCGTGATTCCCGCTGAAATCCTCCCCGAAATCGAGCGGGAGGCCAATACCGCCGTCTGGCAGAACCTCCCCATCCGCTGCTGGTATCCCAGCCCCGAGGAGCTGCCGAAGGTGCCCTACCGCAGCAAGAAAGCCCTGCCCTGGCCTGTGAGAATTGTGGAGATTCCGGGCTTCGACACCTGCGCCTGCTGCGGCACCCATGTGGCAGCCACGGGAGAGATCGGCCTCATCAAGCTGTTCACCGCCATTCCCTGCCGGGGCGGCACGAGGATCGAAATGGCCTGCGGCATTCCGGCGCTGGACATTATGAATCAGGTCTACGCCCAGAATCTGGAGGTCTCCCACCTGTTCTCCGCCCCCGTCCACGCCACGGCTCCGGCGGCAAAGCAGTTTGCCGACCAGCTGACCGCCGTCAAAATCCGCTGTGCGGAGCTGGAGAAAAAGCAATTCGCCTCCACCGCCGCAGGGTATGCGGAAAAGGGCAATGTGCTGCATTTTGAAGATAATCTGGACAGCACCGGCATCCGGGAGCTGGCCGACGCCATCGCGGAAACCTGCAAGGGAACCGCCGCCGTGTTCTCCGGCTCCGACGCCCAGGGCTACGGCTATTGTCTCGTGACCCGCAGCGGTGATCTCAGAGCCTTCGGGAAACAGATGACCGCCTCCCTGAACGGAAGAGGCGGCGGAAAGCCCATCTGCCAGCAGGGCAGAGTTTCCGCCGGGAAACAGGAGATTGAGGCGTTTTTCAATCAGGAAGCAGACAAATTGTAATTTGGCGGGACAAATTACCACCCAGCCACTGTAGGGGAGGCTATTAGCCTCCCGCGCAGTGTAAGCCCTCAAAAGGCAATCACGTTGGGCGAATTCGTATCTATGTCCAACATTTTCCCATTCAACCGAACACTCAGAAATCGAAACCTGGCGGGAGGATGATATCCTCCCCTACATTGGCTGTGCAATTTTGTTACACGGCACCATTCAACCAACCCTCAAAATAACATTTTTCGGCCGAAAGCATTCTGCCAGCAAGTCGGAAATGAAAAAGTTCACAAAATAGCTATATTTTTCTTTACAGATATGCTATAATTCCTTAAATTGGTTTGGTATTGCCATCCCTAACTGCACTGAGAGGAGACCGAAATGAGTCTTATCACGAAACTGTTTGGAACCCGCTCCCAGCGGGAGATCAAGAAGATCCAGCCCATGGTGGACAAGATCCTGGCGCTGGAGACCGAATACAAAAATCTTCCCGAGGATGCCCTGAAGGCAAAGACCCGGGAATTCAAGGAGCGCTACGCCCAGGGCGAAACCCTGGACGAGCTGCTGCCCGAGGCCTTCGCCGCCATCCGGGAGGCTGCCGACCGGGTGCTGGGTATGCGTCCCTACCCCGTCCAGCTCATGGGCGGCATCGTGCTGCACCAGGGCCGCATCGCCGAAATGAAGACCGGCGAAGGCAAGACCCTGGTGGCGATCCTGCCCTGCTACCTGAACGCCCTCACCGGCAGGGGCGTCCATGTGGTCACCGTCAACGAATACCTGGCCAAGCGCGACTCCGAGTGGATGGGCAAGGTCTACCGCTACATGGGCCTGACTGTGGGCCTGGTGATCCCCGGTATGCAGCCCGGTCAGCGCCGCGCCGCTTATGCCGCCGACATTACTTACTGCACCAACAACGAGCTGGGCTTCGACTATCTGCGCGACAACATGGCCATCTACAAGCAGGAGCTGGTGCAGCGGGGCCATGCCTTCGCCATCGTGGACGAGGTGGACTCCATCCTCATCGATGAGGCCCGGACTCCCCTGATTATCTCCGGCAAGGGCGAGGATTCCTCCAAGCTCTATGAAATGGCCGACCAGTTTGTCTCCGGCCTGCACAAAAAGGTCTTTGCAAAAACCGAGGACAAGGAAGAGCACGACACCCTGGACTGCGACTACTTCGTGGACGAGAAGTCCCGCACCGTGTCCCTGACCGCCTCCGGCATTGCCAAGGCAGAGCGGTTCTTCGGCGTGGAGAACCTGGCAGACTCCCAGAACGCCACCCTGTCCCACCACATCAACCAGGCCATGAAGGCCAGGGGTCTGATGAAGAAGGACATCGACTATGTGGTCAAGGACGGGGAAATCATCATCGTCGATGAATTCACCGGCCGTCTGATGTACGGCCGCCGCTACAACGAGGGCCTCCACCAGGCCATCGAAGCCAAGGAAGGCGTGGTCGTGGCCGGCGAGAGCAAGACCCTGGCCACCATCACCTTCCAGAATTTCTTCCGCCTGTACGACAAGCTCTCCGGCATGACCGGCACCGCCCTGACCGAGCAGGAGGAATTCGAGGCCATCTACAAGCTGGACGTGGTGGAGATCCCCACCAACCGTCCCATCGCCAGAATCGACCACACCGACGTGGTCTACAAGACCGAGATGGGCAAGTTCCGCGCCATCATCCGTCAGGTGAAGGAGTGCCACGAGAAGGGCCAGCCCGTGCTGGTGGGCACCATCTCCATCGAAAAGAGCGAGCTCCTCAGCAAGCTTCTGAGGCGTGAGGGCATCCCCCACAACGTTCTGAACGCCAAGTACCACGAAATGGAGGCCCAGATCGTGGCCCAGGCCGGTCAGTACGGCGCCGTCACCATCGCCACCAACATGGCAGGCCGTGGTACCGACATCATGCTGGGCGGCAACGCCGACTTCCTTGCCAAAAACGAGCTGCGCAAGCAGGGCGTGGAGGATGATCTGCTGGCCGAGGCGGATTCCTACGCCGAGACCACCGACGAAGCCATTCTGGACATCCGCGCCCGGTATACCGCGCTTCTGAACAAATACAAGGCCGAGATCGCCGACGAGGCCGAAAAAGTCCGCCAGGCAGGGGGCCTCTTTATCATCGGCACCGAGCGCCATGAGTCCCGCCGGATCGACAATCAGCTCCGCGGCCGCTCCGGCCGTCAGGGCGACCCCGGCGAAAGCCGCTTCTACCTGAGCATGGAGGACGACCTGATGCGTCTGTTCTCCTCCCAGCGGGTCATGGGCATGATGGACACCCTGGGTCTGGACGAGGACACCCCCATCGACGCCAAGATCCTCTCCGGCGCCGTGGAAAACGCCCAGAAGACCGTGGAAAGCCGCAATTTCCAGACCAGAAAGCACGTTCTGGAATACGACGACGTGATGAATATCCAGCGTGAGGTCATCTACGCCCAGCGTCAGAAGGTGCTGGACGGCGAGGATCTGAAGGAGAATATCCTCACCATGCTGCGCAGCGTGGTGGATACCAACGTCACCTCCGCCCTCTCCGGCACCGGCGGCAAGGTCACAGGCGATACCCTGGACATTCTGGCCGCCCAGTTCGAGGGCATCTTCTGTGCCAAGGGCACCGTATCCGGCCGCAGCGGCGAGCTGATGGACAAGTCCTCCCAGGAGGCCGCCGACATTCTCTACGACATCGCTCTGAACACCTACAACGCCAAGGAAGCCGCCTACGGCGAAAAGCTGATGCGGGAGCTGGAGCGGGTCATCATGCTCCGGGTGGTGGACGAATACTGGATGGACAACATCGACGCCATGGACGACCTGAAGCAGGGCATCGGCCTGCGGGCCTACGGCCAGCACGATCCCGTGGTTGCCTACAAAGAGGAAGGCTATGAGATGTTCCAGGCCATGATCCAGGCCATCCGGGAGGAGACCGTCCGCCGGATGTTCCTGGTGCAGGTACGCCCCCAGCAGGAGGTCAAGCGGGAAAAGGTCGCCAAGGAGACCGGCACCGCTGCCGCCACCCAGAGCCAGGTGAAGAAGGCTCCCGTCCGCACCGCCGCCAAAAAGGCGGGGCCCAACGACCCCTGCCCCTGTGGCAGCGGCAAGAAATACAAGAAATGCTGCATGCAGAAGGACAAGGCCGCAGGCATGGACCAGTAAGCAGCAGCCCCATACAGCATCCCCTTTTGGAGTTACAAACATGGTCATAACAAAGAAAAACGGTCAGCTGGAATACCTGACCGCCCAGGAAATCAAGACGCCCCACTGCTTCACCACCCGTCTGGGCGGCGTCAGCAGCGGACACCTTGCCTCCCTGAACATCGGTTTTTCCCGGGGAGACGATCCGGAAAACGTAATGGAAAACTTCCGCCGTCTGGGAAATGCCCTGGGATTTTCTACGGATAATCTGGTACTGTCCCGGCAGACCCATTCGGACATCGTCCATAAGGTCACCGCCGCCGACCGGGGTGCAGGCGTCACCGCTCCCAGTCTTGACGAGTGCGACGCCCTGATCACCGATGTGCCCGGGCTTGCCCTGGTTGTTTCCACCGCCGACTGCACCCCCATTCTTCTGTGGGACAGCGTCACCGGAGCCGTAGGTGCTGCCCATGCCGGCTGGCGCGGCACCGCCTCCGCCATCGCGGCGAAAACCGTGGAGGCCATGAAGCGCGAATACGGCAGCCGCCCGGAGGACATCCATGCCGCCATTGGCCCCAACATCGGCATCTGCCATTTTGAAACCGATGCCGATGTGCCCGAAGCTATGCTCAGCGCCTTTGGACCGGATATGCATGCATTTATCCGGCAGGATGGGGCAAAATACCATCTGGACCTGAAAGGCATCAACGCATGGATCCTCCGGCGCGCAGGCGTAAAGACAATCGAAATCAGCACCGAATGCACCTTCTGCCAGTGTGACCGCTTCTGGTCCCACCGGGCGACAAAGGGCATCCGCGGCTCCCAGGGAGCCATCATTCTATGCCGGGAGGGACAGCAATGAAGAAAATCATATCCCTTTTGCTGGTCACCGCCATGCTCATGGGCCTTCTGTCAGGCTGCAGCGACCCCGGCGGCGATGCCTACGTGCCCACCGGCGACGCGCTGCTGATGGAGGGCGAAGATCCGGAGGATCTGTCCCTGCAGGATGAAGAGCTGCAGGCACTGACCCTGACCTACTACCCCAACCGCTCCATGAATCCGCTGATCGGCGTGAACATCACAAACCGCGTGCTGTTCTCCCTGATGTACCAGGGTCTTTTCAGCGTGGACCGGAACAATCAGCCCGTTCCCATTCTCTGCTCCTACTATCAGTCCACTGCGGACAACCGGAACTGGACCATCTATGTGGATGAAAACGCCACCTTCTCCGACGGCACCCCCCTGACCAACACCGATGTGTACGCCAGCTACCAGGCGGCCAGGGAGAGCGACTACTACAAGGGGCGCTTCACCTACATCGACAATTTCGTCACCGGGGAAAACAACACCATCACCTTCCACCTGACCACCGCCTACGAAAATTTCCCGCTGCTGCTGGACATCCCCATCGTCAAGGCAGGGCAGGAAAAGGATCTGCATCCCCTGGGCTCCGGCCCCTACTGCTTCCTTGAGGGCAGCGGCGGCGCCCAGCTGAGCCGGGTGCAGAACTGGTGGTGCAAATCGGCCAGGTTGTCCACCAACGCCGAGATCATTGAGCTGCTGGAAGCCACCAGTCAGGCCCAGGTGCGTGACGAGTTCGAATTCAGCTCCCTGGACCTGGCCATTTCCGACCCCATGTCCGACTCCTACGCGGAATACCGCTGTGACTACGAGCTGTGGGAAGTGGAAAACGGCATCTTCATGTATATCGGCTGCAACGTCCTGTGGAGTCCCTGGTTCAAGGACGGCAAAAACGCCGAGCTGCGCAGGGCTCTGACCTACGCCATCGACCGGCAGACCATCATCGACACCTATTACCGGGGCCGCGCCAACGCCTCCACCCTGCCCACCTCCCCCGGCTCTCCCTACTACAGCGAGAGTCTGGCTTCCCGGTATGCCTACGATCCGCTGCAGTTCGTCAGCGCCATCTCCAACGTCACCGTGCCCAAGGACGACAACGGCAATCCCATGAAGCTCAAGCTTCTGGTGAACTGCGACGACTCCGCCCGGCTGCGGGCCGCCCGCTTCATCGCCAAGGAGCTCCGGGAGCTGGGTCTGGACGTGGGCACCCTGGAATACGGCGGCAGTACCCACACCACCTATCAGCAGGTGCTCCAGGCCGGCAGTTATGACATCTACCTGGGCCAGACCAAGCTGCCTGCCACCATGGACCTGTCCGAATTCTTCCGGGGCTGGGGCAACCTGGGCTGGGGCGGCATTGCAGACAACACCATGCTGAACATGTGCAAGGAGGCTCTGGCCAACTCCGGCAACTACTACAACCTCAACAAGATGGTGGCCGACGACGCGAAGATCATCCCCATCATGTTTGGCTACTACGAGGTCTACGCCGAGCGCGGCCAGCTGCTGGATCTGACGCCCTCCCGGGACAACGTTTTCTTCTACACCGTGGGCAAAACCATGGAAGGCAGCCGGATCGCCACCGAATACAGCTGATTGCACAGCGAGGTCGCTGTAATAATTCTTTCAGGAGATGTTTTTGGAATGAAAAAAACAATTGCTCTGCTTCTGGCCGTCAGTCTGCTGCTCTGCGGATGCAGCGAGCTGATCCCGGCAAAAACCACCCTGGCCTCTGACAAGCAGCGCATGGCAGCCACCGAGCCGGTCACCCAGCCGGCGACCCATCCCGTCACGGAAGTCACCACCGAACCGATGACCGAGCCGGAGACGGAGCCGGAGACCGAACCGGAGCCCGTCTATTTTAACCCCCTCAACGGTGAAATTCTGGACGAGCCCTTCAACCGCCGGATCTTTGCCGTATCCATCAACAACCTGCGTGATGCCTGCCCCCACGCCAGTGTGGGCGCGGCGGATATGTATTTCGAAACCTTCGTCAACGGCTCCATCATCCGGGGCCTGGCGCTGTACACCAACCCCATGGGGCTGGAGGCCATTGGCTCCGTGCGAAGCGACCGGATGATCTTCAACGACATCGCGCTGCACTACGACTGCATCATGGTCCACGCCGGCGGCTCCAACAAGGTGCTCAAGGACTGCGCCACCCGCAACCTGGACAATTTCAACATCGACGCCTGGGCCATTGCACAGACCACCTCCTTCCGCAGTAAGGACCGGCTGAACCGGGGCTATGGCTGGGAGCACGTGCTGTTTGCCATCGGCGACGGCATCGTGGACTACGCGGAAACCAGCGGACTGCGTACGGAGCTGAACCCTGACCTGGATTACAACCTCCGCTTTGCCGAGGACGGCACCCCGGCAGACGGCGTAGCGGCGGAGAACATCACCGTGACCATCACCGTCAACGACTACAAGAAGGACACCTCCATGATCTATGACCCGGAGCTGGGCAAGTACGTCTACAACCAGTACGGCAAGCAGATGAACGACGAGCTCACCGGTGAACCGGAGGCCTTCCGGAACGTGCTGATCCTGGAGGGCGAGTTCTACTATGACGAGACCTATCACCGGGTCAAGATGTTTGAGGGCGGCGAAGGCTGGTATGCCTGCGGCGGCAAAGCCATTCCCATCAAGTGGGGCGAGTTTGACGAGAACAGCCCCCTGTGGTTTACCACCATGGACGGCGAGCCTCTGGTGGTCGGTCAGGGCAACACCTACGTTGCCATCACCCAGAATGGATCCCATATCACCGGAATCGGTTCCGAAGAAACCGTGTAACAATTTCAAAAACCCGACAGCCCACAGGTTGTCGGGTTTTTCAGCCATTGCAGCGGTCATCCGGGGATATCCCCAATTCTCCAATCCAACGACATATTGCAATTTGCTTATCGGTTTGACTCAGCATTGCGGCAAATTGTAATTTGGCGGGGCACATACGAAGTATCTCATTTGATCGACCGATCAATATCGATGCCGAAGGCAATATCGACTTTCCCGTGGGAAAGATATCGATATATCAAAACGATATTTGCTTCGCAATCGATATGTGCATGGCACTCGATATGCGCTGCGGCGCAAGAAAGTTTTGACCCGCCAAATTGCAATTTTTAGATGTTACACACAACTGCAATGGCCGGGCAGATGTATCCATCACATTTTTCAAATTCCGATCATGGAAAATCGGCTGCCGGGGAGGGCAGCCGATTTAAGGCAACACCGCATAATGGGGCAAGGAGATTCGGCGAGAGATTTTGACCCAAGCGAAAGTATGGAAAATGCGGGAATACTTTGTGTATTTCCCATTTTTCATACTGCACGATTGGGGCAAAAGATCCGCCGAAGCCCGCAGCGCCCATTGTGCGGTGTTGCCTTAATATTATTCGCTTGTATCTTCTGCGTCTTCCGATTCTTCCGACGCTTCTTCCTGCGCGGGCTTGTCATAGAAGTAGTCACTTCTGACCAATGTGACGGCGGAGGTGATGAACAGCGCACCGCCCACAAGGCCGAAGACCACAGCCGCGGCCGTGAAGAGGTTCAGCCCCAGGTTATCCCTGGCAAGATCCCAGGCAAGATAGACCAGATATCCGCCGCCCAGCAGCCGCAGGATCAGGGATGTCTGGGGCGGTTTTGCATTGTTTTTGGTTCCGGACATGGATCAGCGCTTTTTCCGCTTGGACAGCAGGTCGAAGGTGACGGCGCCCAGCAGGACACAGCCCTTGACGATCTTCTGCACGTTGGTGTCGTAACCGGCCAGGGACATACCGTTGTTCAGGATGCCCATGATGAATGCGCCCACCACAGCGCCGATGATGGTGCCCACGCCGCCGGAGGTGGCTGCACCACCGATGTAGCAGGATGCGATGGCGTCCATCTCGAAGCCGTCGCCTGCCTTGGGGGTTGCGGACTGGTTACGGGCGGACAGGACGATACCGGCCACGGCAGCCAGGATGCCCATGTTGGCGTAGACCCAGAAGAAGACCCGCTTGGTGTTGATGCCGGACAGGCGCGCTGCCTTGGCGTTGCCGCCCATGGCGTAGAGCTGACGGCCGGCAACGGTCTTGGTGGTGATGAAGTGGTAAACGCCCACCAGAGCAGCCATCAGGATCAGGACAACGGGAATGCCGTTGTAGTTGGCCAGCTTCCAGAAGAAGAAGCAGACGATGAACAGGATGACGCCGTCCTTGGCGATGGTCTGCCACAGGGGGATGGTGGGCAGGCCGTGCTTCCTGGCGGTGGTCTGGCTCTTGACCTCGCCCAGAATGATCAGCGCGGCGATGACGGCGGCGACGATCAGGCAGATCAGGTCAACGCCCTTGCCCTTGTTCAGGTTGGGGTTGTCGGTGAGAATGCGGATGGTGGGCAGGAAGCCGGTGCCGATCCAGTTGTAGGAGGCGGGCAGGGGGCCCTTGGTCTGGGCCTTCAGAATGACATAGCACAGGCCGCGGCCCATCAGCATGGTGGCCAGGGTGACAATGAAGGGAGGAATCTCCAGCTGGGACACGAAGAAGCCGACGAACACGCCGAAGGCAGTGCCCACAGCCAGTGCGCCCAGCATGGCCACGGGAGCGCTGACGCCAAAGTCCATCAGCAGCGTACCTGCCACGGCGCCGCAGGCAGCGACCACGGAGCCGACGCCCAGGTCAACGTTGCCGGTCAGAACGCACAGCAGCATACCGACGGCCAGGATGACAACGTAGCCATTCTGCATGATCAGGTTGTTGATGTTCATGGGGCTCATATTCTTGCCCTTGGTCAGAATGGCAAAGAAAACGTAAACGACAATCAGCATGATGACCATGCCGTATTGCTTCATATTGATATGGGGCTTTTTCAATGTTTTGTTGCTGCTCATTTTGCCTCAACCTCTCCTTTTCTGTTGTGTGCCATGATGCATGCCATGATGGCCTCCTGGGTGATCTCATCGCCCTTCAGCTCGCCGGCAATCTCGCCTTCGTTGATGACATAGGTGCGGTCGCAGGTGCCGATGATCTCCGGCATTTCGGAGGAAATGACGATGACCGCCTTGCCGGCCTTTGCCAGTTCATTGATGACGCAGTAGATCTCGTACTTGGCGCCCACGTCGATGCCGCGGGTGGGCTCGTCCAGGATCAGGACATCCGGCTCCGTCAGCATCCATTTGGCCAGAACCACCTTCTGCTGGTTGCCGCCGGACAGGGAGCCGACGGTCTGGTCGATGGAGTTGGTCTTGACGTTGATGCGCTTGCGGTATTCCTCGGAACGCACCTTCTCCATATTATCGTCCACAACGCCCCGTTTGGAGAAGAAGTTCTTCAGCGCGGAAATGGTCATATTGAACTTGATGCTGTCGATGAGCACCAAGCCGTAGGTCTTCCGGTCCTCGGACACATAGGCCAGATGATGATCGATGGCCTTCTGGACGGAATCCAGCTTGACCTCCTGACCGTTTATCAGAATGGAGCCGCTGATTTTCTGGCCGTAGCTGTGGCCGAAAATACTCATGGCCAGCTCGGTACGGCCGGCGCCCATCAGACCTGCCAGACCCACGACCTCTCCCGCGCGGACCTGGATGTTGACATCCTTCAGCATCTGCCGTTCGCTGTCCTCGGGGTGGTAGACATTCCAGTCTTTGACCTGGAAGATCACATCGCCGATGGGGCAGTTTTCGCGCTTGGGATAGCGGTTGGTCAGCTCGCGGCCCACCATGCCCTTGATGATCCGCTCCTCGGAGAAATCATCCACACCCTTGTGCAGAGTTTCGATGGTCTTGCCGTCACGGATGATGGTGATGGAATCGGCAACATAGCTGATCTCGTTGAGCTTATGGGAAATGATGATGCAGGTGATGCCCTGGGCCTTCAGCTGCAGCATCAGCTCCAGCAGCTGGGCGGATTCCCGGTCATTCAGGGCGGCGGTGGGCTCGTCCAGAATCAGCAGGTTGGCGTTCTTGCCCAGAGCCTTGGCAATTTCGATGAGCTGCTGCTTGCCCACGCCCAGGCTGTTGACGGGAACATCCACGTTCTCGCCCTCCAGGCCCACGCGTCTGAGCAGCTCCTGGGCCTCCCGCTTGGTGGCAGTCCAGTCGATGACACCCTTCATCTTCAGCCGCTCATTGCCGATGAACACGTTCTCGGCAACGGACAGGTAGGGGCTCAGCGCCAGCTCCTGATGGATGATAACGATGCCCTTGGCTTCGCTTTCGCGGATGTTGCGGAACTTGCAGACCTCGCCGCGATACACAATATCGCCGCTGTACTCACCATAGGGATAGACGCCGGAAAGGACGTTCATCAGGGTGGACTTGCCTGCGCCGTTTTCGCCGCAGATGGCCATGATCTCGCCCTGCTTCACCTGGAGATTGACATCATCCAGTGCCTTCACGCCGGAAAACTCCTTGGTGATGTGGTTCATTTCCAAGATGTATTCTGACATTCTTTCAACTCCTTCGTTCAGGATCGTCGGTTCAAAGGAAGAAAACTCGGAAAACGCCGAATTCTCTTTCTTTGAACCGGCTTCAAAAAAAATCAAGAGGCGGCGGCTAAGCCGCCGCCTCACCTTGAGGTTGGGAAAATCTGTGGATTAGCCAGCCAGCTGCTCAGCAGTGTAGTAGCCGCCGCCAATCAGCAGCTCCTCGTAGTTGTTGACGTCAACGGCCACGGGAGTGCACAGGTAGGAAGGAACAACGATGACGTGGTTGTCATAGGTCGTGGTGTCGTTGATCTCGGGCTCGGAGCCAGTCAGAACGGCATTGACCATGGTGACGCACTTCTCAGCCAGCAGGCGGGTGTCCTTGTAGATGGACATGGTCTGCTTGCCAGAGATGATGTTCTTGGAGGCCATCAGCTCGGCGTCCTGGCCGGTGATCAGGGGCCAGTTCTCTTCGGTGTAGCCGGCGCCTTCCAGAGCGGAGCGGCAGCCGTATGCGAAGCCGTCAAATGCGGTGGCGCAGATGTCCAGATCCTCGTCGGCATACTGGGCAGCCAGGTAATTCTCGCACCACTGCTGGGCGGTCTCCTGGGACCAACGCAGGATGCAGGTGTCCTCGAAGGAGGTACGGCCGG
>CALYTP010000051.1:0-12573 GCA_945486915.1 uncultured Clostridia bacterium
CCTGCTGACGGCCATTTCTAACGAGCTGATTAAAAGTAGGCATCAATTTTCTCCTTTCTTTTGTTCTCGCCGTTCCGGCGGGTATCTATTCTACGGATGATTCCGGTAGAATCGGATCAATCGACGACTGCCGCCGCCGCTGCACCCACCTCAATATGGCAGGCGCGTCCCAGCTCCGACATGGAGCGAACACGGGAATATGGAATTGCATACTGTCTGCACAGCTGTTCCAGCGGCTCTGTGATCACGGGATCCGCATTTTCGGCCAGAAAGACCTGACGGGCAGCGCCGCACAGAATTGCCTTTTTCAGCTGCTTGGCCCCGACGACGACTTTCTTGCCTTCCAGATCGGGCACTTCGCCGCAGTAGGGGATTTTACAATCGTTTTTCCTATCCATACAGTTATTTATTATACGCAGATTTACGAAAAAGTCAACAAAAATATTCAAAAAACTTTTGCTATTCTGCTTAAAAGATTCGCCTTTTTCCGAATTGCAGGAATTGTCGTTCACCCGGAAACAGATGCATTTCTTTGGGAAACAGCTGCCCGGCAGCCGTCGGCCAATCAACAATTGCGGTTCCTCCCGGAATCCAAAGGGTCACAGCTGCGCCCCGCTTCTCATACGGGCCAGGAGCACTTTCCCCTGGGTCTTCAGCCATTTTTCCCGTTCCCGGTAGTCCGGCAGCACAGCCTCAACCTGTTCCCAAAAGGCAGCGGAATGGTTCATTTCCTCCCGGTGGGCCAGCTCGTGGACGATCACATAATCCCGCACTTCCTCCGGGGCCAGCATCAGCAGGCAGTTGAAGTTCAGATTCCCCACACTGGAGCAGCTGCCCCAGCGGCCGGTCTGGTTCCGGATGGTAATACGTCCATAGGTCACACCCATCAAAGAGGCAAAGTACCGCACCCTGGACGGAAGCTCTTTCAAAGCCCGATCGGCAAGCTCCCGGATGTCCTCCAAGGAAAGGGGCGACTGCTCCCCTGCTGTCTTCTCTTCGTTGACCTTCTCTTGTGTTTTTTCGATCCAGCCGGATTTCTCCTTCACAAACCGGCGGATTTCCCGCTCCGGAAGGTGCAGCGGAGCACGGACAACAAGGGTGCCATCCGGCTTGATCTGTAAGGACAGCGTTTTCCGATTGCTGCGGATAACGGTATAGCGGTGATCCTCCACGATTATTCCTCCTCCCAGTTTCCTTCCACAGAGCAGAGGGAATCCATGTCCACTTCCCTGCCGTCCTCCAGCCAGATGGTACGGCGGTAAAGATCGATTTTTTTGACTGCTCCAGCGAAAACCTGATAGCTGCCGCCGGTTTTTTTTCGGTCCGGGATATAGCACAGAAAGGTTACCTCACCCACGGTGCCCATATGATCCGCGATGTAACGCAGTTTTCGATTCAGCTGTTCCTTGCTGTCCTCCTCCAGGAAGCACTCCGCATCCGTCAGCCGGGCACTTTCCTCCAGCACCGATTCAAAGCCCACCAGCGCCGCGAAGGGAGCAAACTGAGCGCCCCGGTCCAGCATGGACATCCTGGCATGGCGGGTGGAAACAGGGCGGGACAGATGGATAATATCATCGTATTTATGGGTTTCCTGCTGTGCCATGATTCATCCACACTTTCTGGCCCTGTAACCGTTACCGGCAAAACCGTTTTCACCCATGGGATGTGCCTGCGAGCCGTTCATTTTCCTTGCTCCTTTTTCTGAATTCTCTCACAACATCCTCTGTGAAATCGTAGTCTTCATCGATCCACCGATAGGGCTGGGAAAACCTTTGGCACTGTGCCAGGGTTTTCGCGTTTTCCCGGATGAGCCAATCCTCCGTACAAGAGCTGTCGTCCAGCCGGTTCTCCACATCATTTGCATGGAGCCGGATCCGATCAAAATGCGTCCGGATATAGCGTTCGGACATCACGAGACAGACAGACCGGATCTGCTTTCGGTGCTCTTCCGAAAAATCCTTCTGCCAGTCGGCGGGGATATATCCCCCCTCCACGATCAGATTCTGACCATTTTCAATGACGGTCTTGACCATCTCCCGGAGGATGGGCCAGAGTTCCTCCGTAAGCGCATCGTCATCATCCACCGTCAGCTTCGTCCTTCCGCTTCGGATCAGTCCCATTTTCAGATGGTCAATGGACAAATATGGATACTGCAGCTCCTCCAGCAGGCGCTGCGCCAGCACCGTCTTGCCGGTATGGGACGCGCCCATGATGAGAATTACCATCGTTTCATATCCCCTCTCTGTTTTCCTTGGGAAGCTCTGATGAAATCGGCAAGCGCTGACAGCGAGAGATTTTGCTTCCTCAGAAAGTTTGAAAAATCGGGGAATACTGTATGTATTTCCGATTTTCCAAACTGCACTGAGGAGCAAAAGATCCGCTGCTCAGCCGTAGACGATTTATTCAGAGGTTCCCTTGATAAAAAGCAATTCCAGCGGCTGCTCAAACCCAGGAATGTTCACAATGAAGCCGCCGCAGTCCCGATACCCCAGCTTTCTGTAGAAATGCTGGGCATCCTCGTCGGACTGGGTGGAGGTCATCAGCATGGCAAAGCCTCTGCGCCTCATGTCTGCCTCCCAGTGCAGCATCAGCGCTTTGCCCAGTCCCTTCCCCCGGAAGTCCGGAGCAATGTACAGCATCGTGCAGAAGGGTGTGTTGTCCCAGAAAAGGTTATAGCGCAGGATTCCGGCGGGTCTGCCGCCCAGAAGCAGCACATAGCCCCGTTGGGTGCGCACCTTCTCTTCAAATTCATCAGCCGGGAGATGGGCATCCAGCTGGTACCAGAACTCACGATCCTCCGCCTCTGCATAGCGTATCTGAATCATGTTTCCTCCTTATGCCTTGTGGCCGCCGATCTGGCCGTTGCGGGAGATGGTGGTGGCTCCCTCCTCCAGATCCATGCCCCGGACAATGGCGTTCTTTCCGTATTTTTTCTTGATGCCCAGCATGGCCTTCTGGCGGCGCTTTTCCCGCTCCAGCTCGGCATTTTCCTGCTCCCGCTTTCCGTTATCCTCGAATAAATCCATCTGCTCAAAATCCGGACGCGCGGCAGCCTCATCCTCCCGTTCCAGCAGATTCGCCGTCACATTCAGCCGCCTGGCCAGCAGCATCGGGTCGGAAATTCTGTCATAAAGCCCAATCACCGCCTCCATGATCCGCCTGGTGGAAGACAATTGCCGGTCCAGGTTCGCCGTGCCGTGGGCGTGCCTCGGAATCTTTCGGCCATAGTGATCCGATACCACCTGCCCATGATACTTGGAAAGGATTTCGGGATTTGTCAGATTGGCAATGTCATAGCCGATGGTCAGGGTCAGCTGGCTGGTGACCAGCCCCTTTTCCACCAGGTCCAGGCTCAGCTGCTCTGCCATCTCCTGAACCACCAGCCGGGTTTTCTCCCAATTGTAGGGGCAGGTCAGCACCTGTCCTGTGCTCAAAGAATTGGTGGTGGGTTGATAGGCTTTGATATGCGCCATGGTGCAGGGCTCATAGCCCCAGGCGTGGTCAATGAGCAGCTCCGCATTGACGCCGAAAAGAGAGTAGAGCAGATCTTCATTATAATATTCATTCCGGGCTCCCAGCGAACAGCGGGCCACATCCCCCATGGTGAACATACCGTTCTTTTCCAGCTTTCTGGCATAGCCATGGCCGATGCGCCAGAAATCCGTCAAGGGGCGGTGATCCCACAAAAGCTTCCGGTAGGACATCTCGTCCAGCTGGGCGATCCGCACGCCCCGCCTGTCCGGCTCCACACGCTTTGCCACGATATCCATGGCGATCTTGCACAGGTACAGGTTGGTTCCAATTCCCGCGGTGGCCGTAATGCCGGAAACCTCCATAACAGCATTCACCAGCATTTCCGCAAACCCACGGCCATCCAAACCGTAGGTCTTCAGGTAAGGCGTGGCATCGATGAACACCTCGTCGATGGAATAGACATGGATGTCCTCCGGGGCCACATATTTGAGATACGTCTCATAGATCCCCGCGCTGACGCGCATATAGCGGGCCATCTGCGGCGGGGCGACAATATAATCCACTGCCCAGTCCTTATGCTTTTCCAACTGATAGGCATCGCTGCTCTTCCCGGTGAGCTTTCTTCCGGGGGCTTTGGACTGCCGCAGGGAGTTGACCTCCGTCACCTTCTGCACCACCTCGAACAGGCGTGCCCGGCCCGGAATGCCATAGGCCTTCAGCGAAGGAGACACCGCAAGACAGATGGTCTTTTCCGTCCGGCTCTCATCCGCCACCACCAGATTGGTCTTCAGCGGGTCCAGCCCCCGCTCCACGCACTCCACGGAGGCATAGAAGGATTTGAGATCTATGGCCACATAGGTTTTTTCCACGGTTTCTCCCCCCTGTATCCCTTTGCTTTTCTCATTTTCATCATTATAGAACACCTGTTCGTATTTGTCAAGCAATGCAAAGAAATAGCATTTTGAAAATTATATCTATTATTCTGTAAATTATACTTGACATTATGTAAGACATGTGATAGGATACTGTCATCCAGAAAACAACAACAAATCAGGAGGACAACAATATGAATTACTATCTGCTTGGCGTGGTCGTGGGCATCGTTTTTGCTTTGGCCGTATTTTTCATCAGTGCCTATCTTCACAGGAAAAAGCACCCCGAAACCGGCAAATATGATGAACGCCAGATCATCGGTCGGGGCAAGGCATTTCAGGCCGGCTTCTTCACCCTGCTGATTGCCGGAGCCTTATGCAACATCTGGGATTTCGTCTCTCCCCTGCCCGGCGGCAGCTTTCTGTGGAACATCGGCACTCTGATGCTGGGCGTGACGGTGTTCGCCGTCACCGCCATTCATTTTGATGCCTATGTGGGAATGTACGACAATCCCCGGCAGCTTCTCATCGCAGGCGGCTGCTTCATCTGCTCCATGACACTTTTCGGTCTGACAAACATCCACAGTGAACGCTCCTTTGGCCATACCGTCGGAATCATCAATTTCGGCGTTGGCATCATGTGGATCATCATCGTGGCCGCCCTGCTGCTGCACCGCTGGAGAATCCAAAAGGAGGAAGAATGAAAAACCTTCGTCTAAAAGCCGCCCGGGCCGCCATGGATTTGAGCCAGGATGCTCTGGCACAGATCGTGGGCGTGTCCCGCCAGACCATCAACGCCATCGAAAAGGGCGATTACAATCCCACCATCAAGCTCTGTCTTGCCATCTGCCACGCGCTGAACAAGACCCTGGATGAGCTGTTCTGGGAGGAATAACAATGCCGGGCAAGGGATCGCGCTCCCCTGCCCGGTTTCTTTATCGCTCTTCGTCAGACAGCGTTTTGGTAAAGCAGATGATCCTGTTTGCTTCCGCAAAGCCCATACTTTTGTGGAAAGCGTAACTGTCCGAATTGGTCAGCTCGCAGTCGCTGGCAAACTCCGTGCAGCCCATTTCCCTGGCCCAGTCCTCGCAGGCTCTCAGCAGCGCCGCGGCAAATCCCCGGTGACGGCAGGCTGGAGCCACATAGATGCCCTCCAGATAGCCAACGGGGCTGGTTTCGGTGCCCTCCACATAGTCATGCCGCAGCTGGCACTGGGCAAAGCCAACAGGGGTACTGCCTTCCAATTGCAAAAACACTGCCGCTTCCTTCTTCCCCAGCAGCGGGGCAAATTCCGCCTCCAGCTCCCGGGCCGAATGGTGGGGCCACAGCGCCGCAGCAAGGGCAGCCACCGCAGCGATGTCTTTTTCTTCCGCTTTGACAATCATACGCTCTCCTCAAAATGGTATGGCTTCAGTCTCTGCCCGAATCCAAGGCAGATCGCCACGCCGGCAATACCCAGCAGGAACATCACCATGGCCGCTCCTGAGCCCTTTCCGCTGCCGAACAGTCCGGTGAGCCACGGGATATTCCTTGCCATAATGGGTTCGCAAACCTCGTCCACCAGGAAACCTCCCAGGAAGAATCCGATGGGAATGGTAAAAAACTGCAATGTATTCCGGCAGGCGTAGACCCTGCCCTGCATATCCACAGGAATGGTACTGCGCAGGACCACATTCAGGCTTGCGCCCATGATGGGCACCACCACCCACCCCAGAAACTGCGCCATGCACCACACGACGGGAGATTCGGTGAAGGCAATCACAAAATTCTCCGTCCCCAGGGAGAACAGCATGGTCAGGTAAATCACCCGAATCCGGTTCTTCGGCTTGGGCAGCAGCGTGACGATCACGCTTCCAATCAGCGATGCAATTCCTGCACAGGAGGTGACCATACCCAGCACGGCCTCGCTGCCGGTCTTCCGCGGCAGGATCATCGCAGGGAGCACCGCGTCAAAGGCAGATGCCACCAGATTCACCCCGGCCAGGAACAGGATCAGATTCAGGACCATTCCGTTTTCTCTCAAATAGGCCAGCCCCGCCCGGGATTCCCGGAGTATGCTCTTGCGTTTCGTTTCGGCTGTCCTTTGCTGGGGAATTTTTATGAACAGCGCCAGTACTACAAAGGCCAGCACAAAGGTCGCAAGATCGCAGAGAATCACACCGTCCATCCCGGCAAAGGCAAACACAGCCGTGGCCAGAATCGGATTCAGAATGGTCACCAGAGAATTGGAAAAATAGGTCAGGCCACTGGTCTTCTGATAGTGCTTCTTCGGGGTGATCAGCGTCATGGCCACCTCGGAAGCGGGCTGCTGCACCGTGTTCATCAGACCCGTCACCGCATTGAGAATGTACAGGCGGGCCGGGCGCAGCAGATCGGTTTTCAGCAGAATAAGAATCACCAGGGTGCAGCAGGCCGCAAAGGTATCGCAGACCAGCATGGTTTTTTTCTTGTCCCACCGGTCGCTGAGTGCTCCGGCGAAAATGCTCAGCACCACATAGGGGGCATAGGAGCAGATGCTCAGCAGCGCCGTCTGTAACGCCGAGCCGGTTTTCTGGTAAAGCCACAGCGTCAGGGCAAAGCCCGTCATGGCGCTGCCCAGCTGGGACAGGGACTGGGTGGCCCAAAGGATCAGAAAGGTTTTCAGTTCAGAAATGATATGCTTCATTGTCTTTGCTCCTTAAATAATTTTATCGGAATTATTGAAAAAGCAAAGCTTGAGGATCCTCATCCTCCATGCGGTCTCCTCAAACCTCGCATGGAGCGGATGCAGTTGCAAGCATCATTGTCCTTCTCCCATTTTATGGATTTTCAGCGCCCGATGACGGTGATGTCTCCGCCGCGAAGCAAAAGGGCGCAGTCGTTGGTCAGTCGGATATGGTCTTTCTTTTCCAGCGGCCCCGGCTTCTCACCGCTTCCGCAGTGGACATCCAGCCTGGCATCCAGAAGTCCCAGATTGTTTTCCAGATTCTTCGCGAAAATAATGCTCCCGGCGCTGACCCCCAGCACCAGGCCGTCCTGCTGAATGTATTCCAGCAGAGAATCCCGAAAGCCGGTATCGTTGATTCTTTGCAGCAGATAGGAGGTCCTGCCGCCGCAGAGGTACACCAAATCGAATTGCTCCAGCTCCGGCAGACACATCCCCTTGTGCAGATCAAAAACCGTGATATTCTCCTCCGGGATGCCGCATTTCAGCAGATCATTCATACATTTGGGCAGCACGGCGATGGCCCCGGGGTCGATGGCCGCCGTGGGGATGAACAGCGGGTGAACATCCTTCACGTCCTTGTCCAAAAGCTTCAGAAATTGGGACTTCAGTACCTCATTTTCCAGTCCCGCGGAACTCAAAATCAGTTTCATTTTCTATTCCTCTACCCATAATTCCATGTACCGGCGATAGGTTTGAAAACCCACATTTTCATAGAATGCCAGCGCGCCCTGGTTAAACTCCCACATATCCAGCTCAATTCTGGGATATCCCCGCCGGGCGGCATCCTGTTTCATATACGCCACCAGGGCCGTGGCCACGCCCATTCGATGGAAAGCCGGGTCCACCCCAAATTCCTCCACATGGTACATTCTCCTGGCGAGATTGTAGGGAGATTCCGGCCTGTCCAGGTACTCCACCGTGGCAAAACCGGCAATCTTCCCATTCACCACCGCCGCGAGAATGTTCCAGTTTTCCGTCTCGTATCGCCGGTAAAGAACCTGTTCCAGCTCCCGGCAGAAGCCGGGACGGAAGGTATCCGGGCGGCCCGCCACATGGACATCGTTTACATACCGGCGGATCTCGTTGATTCGGGCCAGCTCTTCATAATCAGCCGGACGCACAAGCACATTCTGATTCTCCATCATTACCCTCCATTCAGTTTGGCCGGAACGGATGGTTTTCCACCCGCAGACCATCACCGGTTTTCTTTTCCGGATAGGAAATCACTTGATCCAGCTTGCCTGATTTGATAAACATGAGCAGGGAGGCAAACATGATCCCCTGCCGCCGCCCGATTTCCTCCTCGGACAAATCGCACACGCCCATGGCGCACATGGTCCCCAGCCCCAGGGCATGGGTCCACATCTGCTCAAACAGCAGTTTTGCCTCCGCTTCCGTCAGGTCGTAGTCGTGCATCACCAGTCGGATGCAGGTTTCATCCATGCCGCCCAAATCCTGAAGCGACTGCTCAAAGCTCATGCCCCGGGAGTGCTCCTGCAGAAACAGCAGCTTGAACAGCTCCGGCTCGTGGATGCCGCAGGAAACGATCATCATGCCGATGCGCTTGAAGGCAGGTGAATACTCCGGGTAATCACTGATATAGTCCAGAAATTCCTTTACTGCCAGCTCCCGGGCTGCCAGCTTCACATCCTCCATGTTTTTGAACATGGTGAAGATGGGTCTTGCGGAGGTTCCCAGGCGGGCGCCCAGGTCTCTGGCCGTCAGCGCGGAGACACCGCCTTCTTTGATCATCTGAAAAGCGGCGGAAGCAATTTCATCACGGGTGAATTTTGGTCTTGGGGGCATGGCACAACGTCCTTTCATTGGGAATATATAAAACATCGTTTCATAACGCAGTTTTTATTATAAAGCAGGGAAAACGGTTTGTCAATACGAAAAACTGCCTCCGAAACCGGAGGCAGTCAGTGTTATTTGGAAATATCTTCCCCGAAGTACTTGACGGAGAGTTCGGAAATCGTGCCATCGGCGTGGAGCTCTGCCAGAGCCTTGTTGATGGCTGCCAGCAGGCTGGCGGTGTCATCGCCCTTACGCACGGGGATCGACACCAGAGAGGCATCCTCGGTGGTGGCAACAATTTTCAGGTTATCATCGGGATGCTGCGCCATGTAGTCCGTGAAGGACACATTGGCATTCAAGGTGGCATCCACCCGGCCCTGGAGCACCATGGTCAGGGTCTCGTCCAGGGTGGCCACGCCGGAGACGGTGGCACCGTACTCCTCAGCCAGGGTCATGTAAGTGGAGGCGATGGAGTTGGCAGTGGTCTTGCCCTTCAGGTCCTCAAAGGACTTGATATCCTCGTTGTCGCCGCGGACAATCAGCGCGGTGCGGATGTAGGCATAGGGATCGGAGAAATTATATTTTTCGCTGCGCTCCGGGGTAACCTCCACGCCGTTGACCACAATGTCATACCTGCCGGAATCCATACCCGCGAACAAGCCGTCCCACTCACCGGGGACAATTTCCGCCTTCACGCCCAGTTTGGCGGCAACTGCCTGCGCCACCTCCACATCGAAGCCCATCAGCGTGTCGCCCTCGCCCACAAAGGACCAGGGTGCCCAGTCGCCCTCCAGGCCGACAATGATGGTACCCCTTTTCTGGATCTGGGTCAGAAGATCAGAAGAAGAGGAAGCTTTGCCGCAGGCGGTCAGCAGGGAGGCCAGCAGCAGAACCGCCAGCATCAGAGACATGATCTTTTTCATTTTGTATTACTCCTTTTCGTGTTGTAATATGGTTCTCAGGAAGGCGCTGGTACGCTCCTGCCTGGGATTTTCAAACACCTGTGCGGAGGGGCCTTCCTCCACAACGGCGCCATTCTCAATGAAAATGACTTTGGATGATACATTCCGGGCAAAGCCCAGCTCATGGGTCACCACCAGCATAGTCATCCCCTCCTCCGCCAGATTGCGCATGACGCCCAGAACCTCCCCTGTCAGCTCCGGGTCCAGCGCCGAGGTTGGTTCATCAAAATAGATGATCTCGGGGTCGGTGGCCAGCGCCCGGGCAATGGCCACGCGCTGCTGCTGTCCGCCGGAGAGGGCATTGGGATAGCTGGCCCACTTGTCGCCCAGCCCCACTTTTTCCAGGGCTGCCCGGCCAATCCTCTCGGCTTCAGCCTTGGGCATCTTCCGGGCTGCGGTCAGGCCCAGGGTCACATTCTGCAGGGCGGTCTTGTTGCGGAACAGGTTATAATTCTGGAAGACAAAGGCCGTTTTTCTGCGAATGCGGGCGATCTCCCTTTTGGAGATATGCGCCAGGTCAAAGGTCTCGCCATCAAACTCCATGGTGCCGGAATCGGCGGTTTCCAAAAAGTTCATGCAGCGAAGCAGGGTCGTCTTTCCGCCGCCGCTCTGACCGATGATGGCAATCACATCGCCCTTGTTTACGGACAGGGAAACACCCTTCAGCACCTCGGCGCCGTCAAACTGCTTTTTCACATTCTGTACTGTCAGCATAGCCCGTCCTCCTCAGAAGCCGTAGGTTGCCAGCTTCTTTTCGCAGACAGCCTGAAGCCGGGTCAGCACCGTGCAGAACAGCAGGTACACCAGGGCCACCTCGATGTACAGCGCCAGATGCTCATAATACCGGGATGCAATCCGCTGGGTAACCATAAACATTTCCATCACGGTGATATTCGCCGCCAGAGAGGTGTCCTTCAGCATGGAGATCAGAGAGTTGGACAGCGGCGGGAAGGCCGTCCGAAATGCCTGGGGCAGCACCACATGCCACATGGTCTGCAGCCAGCTCATGCCCACGCAGGCGCCTGCCTCCAGCTGTCCCCGGGGAACGGACTCGATGGCGGCCCGCATGGTCTCGGCGCAGTAGGCGCCCTCATTGACGGAGAAAACCAGCACCGCCGTGGGAAAGGGCTCCAGAATGATGCCCAGGTTGGGCAGGCCGTAAAATATGACATACAGCTGCACCAGCAGCGGGGTGCCGCGAATGACCCAGATATAAAACCGCACCAGCTGCTTCAGCACAGGAACCTTTGCCACCTGGATCATGGCGGCGATCACCGCAATCACCAGAGCCAGAGAAAAGGAAATCGCCGTCAACGGAATGGTCATGGTCAGTCCGGGCAAAAGCATCTTGGGGAAGGATTCCAGCAAAATCCCCATCAGGCGTTCACTCATGGTTCTCCGCCTCCTTCTCCAGCTCCCGGATCATGTAATCCACGCAGTCCACCTTGTGCCCCATCTGGTGGATCTGTTCCATCAGCTGCTTGCGGTGGCGCTTCAGGTAGCGGATACAGCTCTCTTTGCAGCAGTTTTCCTGCAAATGCAGGAACTCCTCAGTCTGACCGGCATCGCAGCCGCAGTCAGACATACATTTCAAAATCTCTTTCATATCCATAATTATCCAGTTTCCTTTCCGGGTTGGATTATACCAGCGCGAAAATGAAATAGCAAATACTTATAAAGCATATAATATCATAGTTGAAAGCTATCATAAAACCTGATATCATACTTAAAAATAGCATACGGAGGAGCCACTATGATTGAAACACGCCTGCTGCAGTATTTTCTTGCGGTTGCCAGGGAGCAGAACATTACCCGGGCAGCCGAATCCCTGCACATTGCGCAGCCCACTTTGTCCAAGCAGATGATGGAGCTGGAGCAGCAGCTGGGAAAGCCCCTGTTCATCCGTGGGAAGAAAAAAATCACCCTGACAGACGAGGGCGCCTATTTCCGTTCCCGGGCCCAGGAGATGCTGGACTTGATGGCAAAAACAGAATCCATGTTCCGCAGTGACGAAGACACCGTGGCAGGAGACATCTGGTTTGGCTGCGGCGAAACGCCCATTATGGGGTGCATCACCCATATTTTCCACGATCTGCAGACCGAATATCCCGGTCTGAAATTCCATATCTTCAGCGGTGATGCCGACTCCGTTCTGGAAAAGCTGGACAAGGGACTGCTGGATATGGGACTGATGCTGGGCGCTGCCAGTCCGGAGAAATACCGTCGGATTCCGCTGAATCTCACCAACCGCTTTGGCCTTCTGATGCCCGGGGACTCCCCCCTGGCAAACCGGGAAACCATTCCCGTGGAGCTTCTGCGCTCGCTGCCACTGATCGTCTCCCAGCAGACTGTCAGTGACCAGCTTTTCCGGGAGTGGATCGGATCGGACTACGACAAGCTGAACATCATCGCCACCTATAACCTGATCTATAACGCCACCTTCATGGTGGAGCAGGGCATGGGCTATGGATTGTGTCTGGAAAACCTGGTGAACACCGAAGGCAAACGGAACCTCACCTTCCGGCCCATGGAGCCTGAGTTGTCCGTCAACGCCTGTCTGGTTGTGAAAAAATATCAGGTGCTTTCCCGCAGCGCCCAGCTGCTGCTGGATGAAATCCTCCGCAGAGCCTGCAAGCAGTAATTCCCTTCCCCAAAAAAGCCTTCCAGGGCAGTGTTCATATCAAAAAATTACGTGCTTATCGGGTTAACTCAGCAAATTGTAATTTGGCGGGCAGATTTTTGCTCAGGCCACTGTAGGGGA